>NZ_FPIX01000089.1:0-1309 GCF_900119205.1 Pseudomonas sp. NFACC16-2
GGGGCATGTACGGGACAACCACATGGGTTACAAAAAAGTGCATTCACATAGGTGACACTTTTATTGAAACATAGCCGTTCTTTGCGTCCCTGGCATTGACGTGACCTAGGATCACCGGACCGAAGATCACATTCCATACCCCGTCCTTGATCATCTCCATTCCAATGTTCTGATGCCTGAGCAGATTCCCCACGTATATCCGCAGACCGGCTCGATTAATAATTCCGCTACCATCTGCCAGGTAACACTCAATGTGGCTCGCATACCCCATTTCCGGTAGCTTCTCCGGATAAGCTCGAGTGGAGGGTGTGTAGCAAGAGGCGGGAGTTTTCTGGCCGAGTGCCTCGTGTCCTCGTTCGTAATTGTAGTGCTGCATAAATCGATCAAAGTGTTTTTGCTGCGCCTCCCAAGCAATTGCCGGCGGTTGGGGAAAGGTACTTTTCAATGTCCGGTGCATACGTTCATGACGTCCATTTTGGTCTGGCCGACCGGGCTCAATTCGCTCAGGAATAATCCCAAGGCGTAACCACCAGATTGACAATTGCGACAGCCCAGCACGCCCTGTACTGGCAAACGGCACGCCGTTATCGGTGCGGATGCGCTCAGGCATCCCATACTCACGAAAAACGCGCTCGAAGGTTTGCTGGGTCTCCTTGAGATTGGTATTGGCCATGCTCTCGCAGGCAAGCAGGAAGCGACTGGCATGATCCATGATCGTCAGCGGATAACACCAAACGCCCGCCCCGGTAAGAAATTGCCCCTTGTAATCTGCGCTGAAAAGCTGATTAGGCGTTTCTGCCTTACGCAAAGGCTTGGGATAGACAGCGACACGCTGACGCGACGGTCTAGGCGTGATCAAGTCAGCGGCCTTAAGGATGTTGTAAATCGTCGTTTTCGACGGCGGATCCTGCCCCGGAAAACGTTTCATCAAGTCGTTCTGGATCTTTTTAGGGCCTGGAATCGTTTCGCCAACAGAACGAAGCTCAATGATGGCCTGCCTCACAACCAGCGGTACCACATAGGTTTGGTTGTGCCGTCGGCGGCTACGTTCGTCGAGCCCACTGGGTCCCTCCAGCTCATAGCGCTCGACCCACTTGTAGCCAGTCTTTCGGCTGATCTGATAGTCCTGGCACAGCCGGCTAAAGCTGTGCTTTTCGGATAGATACTCAGCGATGAACATCACTTTGAGGTCCATAGGTTTCAGCTCTCTCCAGGGCATGGTCAGATCCTCGCGAAATCGACCCTGCCAGTTAAAAACTGTTACCTATGTGCGTGAACTGATTTGTAACCCATGTGGGTGAGTCATACC
>NZ_FPIX01000088.1:0-1396 GCF_900119205.1 Pseudomonas sp. NFACC16-2
GTAGGAGGCGGATTTGCATCCGCCGTCCTCTCACACCACCGTACGTACGGTTCCGTATACGGCGGTTCAGGTTATGCAGATAAGCCGTTGATCGTGTCCAGTATCGAGACCAGTCCGAGTTGGTTCCACAGTTTCTTCGGCAGCGCCTGATTCATATGCGACGCCCCCGAGTTCCACCATGGGCCGCGGCCATTCGACGTTGACTTGCAGGCACGAGCTTCGCCAAGCCCCAAGCGCATTAAGTTGCGCGCCCTCGTCGAGGGCTGCTTCCATTGGCGCCAGATGGCACACCGAAGCTTACGTCGCACCCATCCGTCCAACTCCTCAAGTGGCTTCTTGCTCTGACTGAGCTTGAAGTAGCCCGCCCAGCCACGCAGCATCGGTCTTATCCGCTCAATGACCTTCGCCATCTCTTGGCCCCGTGCCCCGCGCAATAATTCCCTGAGCCGGTCGCGTAAGCGATCCAGACTCAGCGTTGCCACTTTCAACCTCGGTTGTCGATGCCGGCTCATCCCATAGCCCAGATAGTCACAGACCCACGGCCGTGCCACTCGGCTCTTTTCCCGATTCAGCGTTAGTTTCAGACGCAGGCTCAGGAAGCGCTCAACCCCGGCCAGCACTCGTTCGCCAGCACGGCGACTGCGCACATAAATGTTCGCATCATCGGCGTAACGCACGAAGCGATGGCCCCGTCGTTCCAACTCTCGGTCGAGTTCGTTGAGCAGGATGTTCGACAGCAACGGCGAGAGCGGGCCGCCTTGCGGCGTCCCCTCCTGTCGTCGGCTGACGATCCCACCCGACATGACCCCAGCCTCGAGATAGCGACGGATCAGCCTGAGCACTCGCTTGTCTTCGACTTGACGCTCGACGTAGGCCATCAATACATCGTGGCTGACCCGATCGAAGAACTTCTCCAAGTCGAGTTCCACACACCAGCGGTGACCCGCCGCCACGTGGGCGCGGGCTGTTTCGATGGCTTGATGAGCGCTTCTGCCCGGGCGAAAGCCGTAGCTGTAGTCCGAGAACAGGGGGTCGAAGATCGGCGTGAGCTGTTGCAGCAGGGCCTGTTGGATCAGACGGTCCACGACACAGGGGATACCCAACTGTCGTGTTCCACCTTTGGGTTTAGGGATTTCGACGGCGCGCACACCTTGCGGGTGGTACTCGCCGGCCAGCAACCGGGCCTTGAGGATCGGCCAATACTGTTTCGTGTAGTGCGCCAGTTGCTCCACCGTCATGCCATCGGCACCCGGTGCGCCCTTGTTGCTGACCACACGTTGATACGCACGTCTGAGGTTGGCGGGTGCAAGCACTCGCTCCATCAGCGTGTCCGGCTCCGCGTTCGTCCACGTCACAAACGCCGTCGATACCTGTGCGCTGTCAGCCGTCATCCTCG
>NZ_FPIX01000086.1:0-1654 GCF_900119205.1 Pseudomonas sp. NFACC16-2
TGCGCGACAGCGCAGCGTCGAAGACGCGGCGGGATCTCCCTCGCCACAGGCCCATCCCGAGTCACTCACATATCCACGCCGCACCCTCCCCAGCGACCACCAATACGGTAAACTGCCGCCCATTGCTGTCTGGAGTTTCTTATGCGCGCAGAGTTGAACCAGGGCCTGATCGACTTTCTCAAGGCCTCCCCTACCCCGTTCCATGCCACCGCCAGCCTTGCCAAGCGCCTGGAAGCGGCTGGCTATCAGCGTCTTGACGAACGCGAGACCTGGGCCACCGAGGCCAACGGTCGCTATTACGTCACGCGCAACGACTCCTCGATCATCGCCTTCAAGCTCGGCCGCAACTCACCGTTGCACGATGGCATTCGCCTGGTCGGCGCCCACACCGACAGCCCCTGCCTGCGGGTCAAACCGCAGCCGGAACTGCAACGCCACGGGTTCTGGCAACTGGGCGTGGAAGTCTACGGCGGCGCGTTGCTGGCGCCGTGGTTCGACCGCGACCTGTCCCTGGCCGGGCGCGTGACCTTCCGCCGTGATGGCAAGGTCGAAAGCCAGTTGATCGACTTCAAGGCGCCGATCGCCACGATTCCGAACCTGGCCATCCACCTCAATCGCGAAGCCAACCAGGGTTGGGCCATCAACCCGCAGAATGAACTGCCGCCGATCCTCGCCCAGTTCGCCGGGGACGAGCGCGTCGATTTCCGTGCCGTGCTCACTGATCAACTGGCCCGCGAACACGGCCTGAATGCCGACGTGGTACTCGATTACGAGTTGAGTTTCTACGACACACAAAGCGCTGCGGTCATTGGCCTGCACGGCGATTTCATCGCCGGCGCGCGCCTGGACAACCTGCTGTCGTGCTACGCCGGCCTGCAAGCGTTGCTGAACGCCGATACCGAAGAAACCTGCGTGCTGGTCTGCAACGATCACGAGGAGGTCGGTTCGTGCTCGGCCTGTGGCGCCGACGGCCCGATGCTGGAGCAAACCCTGCGTCGCCTGCTGCCTGAAGGTGAAGAGTTCGTCCGCACCATTCAGAAATCCCTGCTGGTGTCGGCGGACAACGCCCACGGCGTGCATCCCAACTATGCCGACAAGCACGACGCCAACCACGGTCCCAAGCTCAACGCCGGCCCGGTGATCAAGGTCAACAGCAACCAGCGCTACGCCACCAACAGCGAAACCGCCGGGTTCTTCCGCCACCTGTGCATGGCTGAAGAAGTGCCGGTGCAGAGCTTCGTAGTGCGCAGCGACATGGGCTGCGGTTCGACCATCGGCCCGATCACCGCCAGCCAACTGGGCGTGCGCACCGTGGACATCGGTCTACCGACCTTCGCCATGCATTCGATCCGCGAACTGTGCGGCAGCCATGACCTGGCGCATCTGGTGAAGGTGTTGAGCGCGTTTTATGCAAGTCGTGAGTTGCCATAACCGCTAAACCTATTTGGACCGGAGACATGCAGGCTCTTGTGGCGAGGGGATTTATCCCCGCTGGACTGCGAAGCAGTCCCAGAATTCACCAACCACCGCGATTATCCGGTAGGCGTAGGGGGTTGCTGCGCAACCCAGCGGGGATAAATCCCATAGGCGCTAACCAAACTCCAAAAATAGTAAACTGATCCGCAATTGAGATGAGTTGCAAGGAAAGCAAGTG
>NZ_FPIX01000084.1:0-2976 GCF_900119205.1 Pseudomonas sp. NFACC16-2
GAACCGAAAACTTCGGAGCAGACACGGGTCAGAGCAGCGGTCAGCGTGGTTTTACCGTGGTCAACGTGACCGATGGTGCCAACGTTGACGTGCGGCTTATTACGTTCGAACTTTTCCTTAGCCATCGAAATCACCCCTAGGAGAAGAATTTAGCGAGTCACACAAGCCATTAAAACAAAGGCAGATATTTTCATATCTGCCTTGTTATATGGAGCTCTTGAGCGGATTTGAACCGCTGACCTCACCCTTACCAAGGGTGTGCTCTACCAACTGAGCTACAAGAGCGAAACACTTTGCACAACCTGCAAACTTGGAGCGGGTAGCGGGAATCGAACCCGCATCATCAGCTTGGAAGGCTGAGGTTCTACCACTAAACTATACCCGCGGAGCTTGCAGCTCACGCTAAAAATGGTGGAGGGGGAAGGATTCGAACCTTCGAAGTCGTAGACGTCAGATTTACAGTCTGATCCCTTTGGCCGCTCGGGAACCCCTCCTAAGCGAGCCGGCATTCTATATCATGCCAGCCTTCTGTCAAGCATTTTCTCATTAAAAACCTGAGGTTAGCTGCGTTGACGTCGCTCCGTACCGCTAACCTTTAAAGGTCTTCGCTGCGAAGCGGGCGCCATTCTATGCAAACTACCCAGCGGGTGCAACCCCCTCGCACGGCATTATTTTATGTTTTAACTCATTGAATTCTTTAGAAAGGTTTTGAAGCAACGCTTCATTCACCTTTCCCACGCTTTCCTGGGAAACCTGAACCCAGAATCCCCCACCCTCAGGGGCATTTGGCGAGTTCGGCGCAGCAGAACGACTTACGACGCCCGAGGCAGCCAATCGCTGCTCCAACTGCCTGGCCAGCTCCGGACGAACAAAACCACCCAAGTAAACACAAGTCTTTTGCGCCTCACCAGATTTACCCAGGTCGCGCCTGACAAGCGCATCCGCCGTTTCGCTCAACAGGTGAATATCCTGCTGCGAACCGCGGTACAAACTGAGCGGAGTCACATCCTTGGCGCGAAGCGGGGCCTCCTGCTGATGCCAGATATAGTAGAAGACATTCAAAACCAGCAACAACAGAAACAACCACCGCATAGAAAACCTCAAGACAAGGGACAGGCCATCGCCAAACCGACAAAAACCAGGTCGGGCACCACCTTGGCATCAGGAACAACCCCGGCAACCAGATTGGCGTCTCCACCCGTGAGAAACACCACGAAATCCTCCCCCCAATATTGCTGCGCCAATTCAAGCTGAGTCAGGACAAACCCCCTGAGCATCAGCATGCAACCGCGCTCGACCGCTTCGACAGTTGTCCGACCTGGAGCGAGACTCTCATGGGCACGCTCGGCAGCCATATCGTCATAGCGAATTCTTCGCGTATGAGTACGCAGCTGATTACGCATCAAAGGCATGCCCGGACAAATGAATCCGCCGAGATGCTCACCATCCGCCGCCACAAAATCAGCCGTAATGGCAGTACCGAAATCAAGGACCAGGCACGCGCCTGAAGCAAGATGGTACCCACCCAGCAAGGCCAACCATCGATCAAGCCCCAACCGCTCGTAATCCTGGTAGCCGTTTTTCACCCCCGCCATTTCTAGGGCAGGCACAGCGCGGGTCACCGACACCCCAAATACATCAACGAGAGAGGCGACCAATGAATCCGTCTCCTCCGGAGTCCTTACACTAACAAGACGACATTTCTTGAGTTGAAACTTCTCGGCATGGCTCAGGCTCACCAGCAAATCGCTGTCAGAGCTGACCACGCCACCTTCGACCGGCGTCACCCCATCGGCACGAAGAACACGCCATTTGATAAAGCTATTGCCGCAGTCAAGCTCAAGAATCATCACGCAACCTCAGGCTGAGCTCACCACCGCTAAAGTTTTTTTCCACACCGTCTACCTTCAAACGCAGCGCACCCTGGTGATCAATGCCCAGCACAATACCGTCAATTTTATTGACACCGGCAATCAAGGAAACAGCCCTACCCTGCCAAAGATGGTGTTGCTCCCACTCCGACTGTATTGCGGCAAACCCCGATGCGTGATGAAGCCCCAGATAGTGCTGAAGCTTCGCACCCAATCGTGCCACCAGCTCATTTCGATCAAAATCCCTTCCT
Source organism: Pseudomonas sp. NFACC16-2 (assembly GCF_900119205.1). Classification (NCBI taxonomy): domain Bacteria; kingdom Pseudomonadati; phylum Pseudomonadota; class Gammaproteobacteria; order Pseudomonadales; family Pseudomonadaceae; genus Pseudomonas; species Pseudomonas sp. NFACC16-2. The sequence continues at coordinate 2,123 of NZ_FPIX01000084.1, forward strand.
GCCTCAAGACACATGGATGTCCATTGCTGGTCGACCTCTTCAGTCGATTGCATATTCACATTTATCCCCACGCCAAGGACAACGTGGCAAACGTCCGCAGGATCCCCCACCAACTCAAGCAAGATGCCGGCGATCTTTTTCTCTCCCACCAGGACATCATTAGGCCATTTCAGCCCCGCCTCAGCGATCCCCATATCGCGCAGAGCATGCATGACAGCAAGCCCGACGATCAGGCTCAGCCCTTCGATCTGTCGCATACCGCCGTCAATGCGTAGCACTAGGCTGTGGTAGAGGTTTTCGGCGAACGGACTGACCCACTTACGACCACGACGACCACGACCAGCGATCTGCCTCTCGGCCAAAACCATGAACGGCGCCGCCGCCCCACGCTCGATCAAACGCAGCGCCTCGGCGTTGGTCGAGTCGATAGCGTCAAAGATATGGACAGGCCACTCGCGAAGGCCTTTTGCGCAAATCTCTGCAGCATCCAAAAGCACCAGTGGCTTAGCCAACTGATACCCCCTACCTCGAACCTTATGAACAGACAGCCCTATTTCTGCTTCCAAATGCTGTAATTGCTTCCATACAGCACTACGACTGATACCCAGCGCAGCACCCAGCGCCTGCCCTGAATGAAAGCGACCATCCTTCAGAAGTTTTAGCAACGTGAGCATGCGGACTGCGCCCTGATAATGAGGCCCGCATGATAGCCATGCGCAAGACGGTTGCATAGAAACACAAAACGACTTTCCCGCGGACAAAAACAAAACCCCTACCTGCATCAGCAGATAGGGGTTTCGGAATTTAATCTTGACGATGACCTACTCTCACATGGGGAAACCCCACACTACCAT
>NZ_FPIX01000083.1:0-3898 GCF_900119205.1 Pseudomonas sp. NFACC16-2
AAGTTGGGTATGAGGGTGGTCGATGCAGCTTAAAAGCTTTTTAAAAACAGAGGGTTGTATTTTGTTTGATGAGAGCTTGCTCCCGCTGGGCTGCGATGCAGCCCTTCTCCGTTGCCCTCCGGGTTGGTGCATTGACCTGGAGCTCAAAGGGGACCGCTTCGCGGTCCAGCGGGAGCAAGCTCCCTCGCCACAAGGTTCCGCTAATTCAACTTAATGTTCCGTGAGGAGTTTCCATGATCAGCAAAATTCCCGAACCGGATCTCGAATACCTGCAAAAGGTCCTGCTGGAGATGCTCGCCATTCCCAGCCCTACCGGCTTTACCGACACCATCGTGCGTTATGTCGCCGAGCGGCTCGAAGAGCTGGGTATCGCTTTTGAAATGACCCGCCGTGGCACAATCCGCGCCACGCTCAAGGGGCGCAAGAGCAGCCCCGACCGGGCCGTGTCGGCGCACTTGGATACCATCGGTGCCTCAGTGCGGGCCATCAAGGACAACGGCCGCCTGACCTTGGCACCGGTGGGATGCTGGTCCAGCCGATTTGCCGAAGGTAGCCGGGTCAGCCTGTTTACCGACACCGGCGTGATCCGTGGCAGCGTGCTGCCATTGATGGCGTCCGGGCACGCGTTCAATACCGCCGTGGATGAACTGCCCATCAGTTGGGACCACATCGAGCTGCGCCTGGACGCCTACTGCGCCACGCGCGCCGATTGCGAAACCCTGGGGGTAGGCATCGGTGATTACGTCGCCTTCGATCCCCTGCCGGAATTCACCGAAAGCGGCCACATCAGCGCCCGGCACCTGGACGACAAAGCTGGGGTCGCAGCCCTGTTGGCGGCGCTCAAGGCGATTGTCGAGAGCGGCGAAGAACTGCTGATCGATTGTCACCCGCTGTTCACCATCACCGAGGAAACCGGCAGCGGTGCAGCGGCAGCACTGCCCTGGGATGTCAGCGAATTTGTCGGCATCGACATCGCGCCCGTCGCCCCTGGCCAGCACTCAAGCGAACATTCGGTCAGCGTGGCGATGCAGGACTCCGGAGGCCCCTACGACTATCATCTGTCGCGGCACTTGCTGAAACTGGCCAAGGAGAACGAGATACCGGCACGCCGCGACCTGTTCCGCTACTACTTCAGCGACGCTCATTCGGCCATCACCGCCGGCCACGATATCCGTACCGCCCTGCTCGCCTTCGGCTGCGACGCCACCCATGGCTACGAACGCACCCACATCGACAGCCTGGCCGCCCTCAGTCGCTTGCTCGGCGCCTACATCCTCAGCCCGCCGGTGTTCGCCAGCGACGCGCAACCCGCCCAAGGCTCACTGGACCGCTTCAGTCATCAGATCGAACACGATACCCAGATGGAAAGCGATACCCGGGTGCCATCGGTGGATAGCCTGGTGGGGCAGCGCTCCGATAGCTGATCCAACATTCACAGTCTGGGCTATTGCCATCGCGAGCAAGCTCGCTCCCACAGAGGAATGCATTTCAAGTGTGGGAGCGAGCTTGCTCGCGATGAGGCCAGAACCGGCCCCACAAAACCCAAGGCTAGCCGCAAAAGCCCATTGGCCGTAGCATCGTCCTATTGTCTAGCCGAGGTACCCCATGCTCATCCCCCACGACCAACTCGAAGTCGACACGCTCACCCGCCTGATCGAGGATTTCGTGACCCGCGACGGCACCGACAATGGTGACGACACCCCGCTGGAAACGCGGGTTCTGCGGGTCAGGCAAGCCCTGACCAAAGGCCAGGCGTTGATCGTCTTCGACCCCGAAAGTGAACAGTGTCAACTGATGCTCAAGCACGACGTGCCAAAACACCTATTCGACTGAACAGGCCTTGCGAATGGCCTGGGCCTTTTTCTTCTGGATCTTGTCGTAGATTTCGGAGCGATGGACATCAACGTGCCGTGGCGCTTCCACGCCGAAACGCACCGTGCCGCCGCTGACCGACAGCACACGGACGGAAATATCGTCACCAATGGAAATCAACTCACCTACAGCGCGGCTTAATACAAGCATGGTTCTTGTCCTTAAGAATGTCTGGACCCTGACCATGCCCGGCCTGTTCCCCGTTCTCAAGACACCCGCGAGAATTCAGTAAGGCCCTACAAGCAAAGTTCTTGTGACTGACGGAAACTTCCTGCAAAACCCTGTCGGACCGTCGGTTATTTCAGGGTGCCGAGAACCGCGGGCCGAATAGAATCACACTCGCACCCAAGACGCAGAGTGCCACGCCAATCCAGTCGGACCCCAATGGCCGCACTCGCTCAACCACTGCCAGCCAGCCGATCGAGGCAATGATATAGAGGCCGCCATAAGCGGCGTAGGCGCGCCCGGCGTACGCCGCTTCGACGCGGGTCAACAACAGGGCGAACAATGTGAGACTGAGCAACGCCGGGGCTATCCACCAGGCACTCTTGCCCTGGCGCAACCACATCCAGAAGGCGTAGCAGCCCGCGATCTCAAACAGGGCGGCGAGAAAAAACCACAGGTAATTGAGCATGCAGATGTCCATCAGGAAGGCCGAATGGCGCCATCCTGAGGACATCGGGCACCCAGGTCAATTGAGGTTTTGCCGGGCTTTGGCGCGCATCTTGTCAGCCATGACGGTCATTTCGTCGTACAGCGACTGTGGGTTCTTCTGCTTGAGGGCCCAAGCCATGCGCCCCTGTTCGTGGGGCAGGATCATGAACTGGCCCTGGGCAACCTGCTGGTAGATGTAGTCGGCAATATCCGTGGCGCTGATCGGTGAGCTTTCCAGCAACTTGCCGACCTGGGCCTTCATGGCCGGGGTCGGGCCACGGAAGGAGTCCAACAGATTGGTCTGGAAGAACGACGGGCACACCACGTGTACACCCACTTCCTGCTGCGCCAGCTCCACCAGCAGGCTTTCCGACAGCGCCACGACACCCGCCTTGGCCACGTTGTAGTTGCTCATGGCCGGGCCCTGCATCAGGGCTGCCATGGAGGCGATGTTGATGATCTTGCCACGGCTTTTTTCCAACAGCGGCAGGAACGCCTTGCAGCCCTTGACCACACCCATGAGGTTGATCGCGATCTGCCAGTCCCAATCCTCCAGGGAAAGCTCGCTGAAGAAGCCGCCCGAGGCCACGCCAGCATTGTTGACGATGATATCGATACCGCCGAATTTCTCTTCGCAGGCCTGGGCGAACGCAGTCAATTGGCTGTAGTCGCGCACGTCGCAGCGCTGGATGAAGCCGTCGCCACCGGCACCACGCACTAGCTTGAGGGTTTCCACGAGGCCCGATTCGCTGACATCCGATAAGGCCAGGCGCCATCCTTCGCGGGCCCAGCGCAGCGCGATTTCGCGACCCAGGCCAGAGCCGGCACCAGTGATCATCATGCGATTTTGCATAGCAGACAGCCTTGTTGTTCCGGGAGAGATAGGCCGAGTGTAGCGAAGGCGTTCAACGGACCCACGCTCCATCAGAGTGCTGAATGGCGAGGGCAAACCGTAGGCGCTACAAAAACTTTGAATTTTCTACAAGGCGCAACGGTCGGACTTATTAAGCCGCCCGGATTTAACGCATGCGCGCTGGTAGTTGGAAGTTGTATCACTCCAGAACTGACCAATAAGGAAATCTACAATGGGCACAATACTTATCATTATCCTGATCCTCCTGCTGATCGGTGGTCTCCCAGTCTTCCCGCACTCAAGAAGTTGGGGTTACGGCCCGTCCGGTATCATCGGTGTGGTGTTGGTGGTGCTGTTGATCCTGCTACTACTGGGCAAGATATAAACCACGAAGCAAGCGCAAAAAAAAAGAGGCCTTGGCAGGTAATGCCAGTCAGTTAAGCCTTCTCGCTTGACCTTTGGCCGCAAGAAATCAAAATCCGATGCCTGTACTGGCATCGGATTTTTTTATGCGTCTCG
>NZ_FPIX01000081.1:0-5756 GCF_900119205.1 Pseudomonas sp. NFACC16-2
CAGACCAACCTGCTGGCCTTGAATGCGGCAATCGAAGCGGCTCGCGCCGGCGAGCACGGCAAGGGTTTCGCTGTCGTCGCGGCGGAAGTGCGCAAACTGGCTGAGCGCAGCCAGGTTGCCGCCCAGGAAATCGGCGAGGTGGCGAAAGGGTCGGTGGCCCTGGCCGAACGCGCCGGCAGCTTGCTGGATGAAATCGTCCCCGGCATCGCCAAGACCAGTGACCTGGTCCAGGAAATCGCCGCGGCTTCGGATGAACAGTCCTCGGGCGTAGGTCAGATCAACACCGCGATGAACCAACTCAACCAGATTACCCAGCAGAACGCATCGGCTTCCGAGGAACTGGCCGCCACTGCCGAGGAGATGAGCGGTCAGGCCGAGCAACTGCAACAGTTGATGAGCTTTTTCAGCCTCACCGGTCATGACGCCAATACCCAGTCGCCGACTTAGGGTGTTGTTGTGAGTGCTCACCGACATCACGCACTTCGCGTGTATTGCCAGGTGCCGTGAGCCGGAGCGTTGCCTGATACGAGGTAGGGAAATGCCTACTCGCGCCCTTTCAATGCCTACCCGAAAACCGGTGCAGCCTGATGGTGGATCGCTTGGTGCAGTCGGCATCATGGGTTGGTGGCGTTTTGCTGCCAGTTTCGACGCAGGGCTACCAGTATCAGCATCTGTCTGACAGGGTCCGGTCACCGGATGGAGAATACATCTTGAGCGTAACAATTGACCCTCCGGGTACATCCCGCGTGGATGCGTCCGGCACATCCCTGGCGCTGGCGGTGCTCGGGGCTGTTTGTGTATTGGGGGTAGGAGGGCTGGATCTTCAACCCATCGGGCTTGCGATTTTGCTCTTGGCATCGGGGGGCGCCGCCGCTTTTTATTATCGCTCACGCAGCCGTGCTCAGCGTCAGGCTCAACCATCGGTCGGTGATGACCTGCACACGCTCGGCGGCAGTCCGGCCACCTGTCGCTGTGGTCTGGAACCCGTCTGTCGAGGTGTGCTGCCGGTCTGGGCAGGACAGATCGAAATCGCTCGCGGCCACACGGAAGAAGCCATTACCGCATTGGCGGTGCGTTTTGCCGATATAGCCCAGCGTGTCGAGCGTGCTGTTTCGACTACCCAGGACGGTGCCGCTACCGACGGTGGATTGGTTGCACTGTTAGGCACCAGCCAACATGAGCTGGACGCTATTGTCGCTTCGCTGCGGGGCGCCCTGGCGACCAAGGAGTTGCTGTTGCAAGAGGTGAAGGTGCTTTCCAGCCTCACCGAACAACTGCAGGCGATGGCCCAGGACGTCGGCAATATCGCAAAACAAACCAACCTGGTGGCGCTCAATGCCGCCATCGAAGCCGCCCGCGCCGGTGAAGTAGGCCGTGGTTTCGCTGTGGTTGCGGATGAGATCCGTAAGCTCTCCAGTCTTTCCGGCGACACCGGCAAGCGCATTGGCGAGACCGTGACCACGGTCAATGCGGCCATCGCCAGTACGCTTGCGATCTCGCGACAGTACGCCGAGCAGGATGAAGCCACAGTGACTCATTCCGGTCAGGTGATTGAGCAGGTCATCCAACGTTTCCGCGCAGCCACCAGTACGCTCCTGGAGTCCTCTCAACAATTGCGCCAGGAAAGCCAGTCTGTCGGACAGGAAATTTCTCAGGTATTGGTCGGCCTGCAGTTTCAGGACCGCGTCAGCCAGGTGCTGAGCCTGGTTCGCGAAGACTTGGAAAAGCTACACCAGAGCCTTTCTCCGGGGGGGCGGGAAAATAGGGCGACACTTGACGCCGACGTCTGGCTGGAACAGCTGGCCAGCACTTACACCATGCCGGAGCTGCATGACATACATCGGGGCGGCGCCCGAGGCGCCCCCGCCAGTGAATCCGAAATAACCTTTTTCTAGGAGCCTTCTCTGTGGCCAAAACCATCATGATCGTCGACGACTCCGCGTCCCTGCGCCAAGTCGTCAGTATTGCCCTGAAAAGTGCCGGCTACGAGACCGTCGAAGCTTGCGATGGCAAGGATGCCTTGAGCAAGCTCGATGGCCGCAAGCTGCACTTGATCATCAGCGACGTCAACATGCCGAACATGGATGGCCTCTCGTTCGTTCGTGCGGCCAAGCAACTGCCGGCCTACAGATTCACGCCGGTCATCATGCTGACAACCGAGGTCAGCGACGCCAGGAAGCAGGAAGGCCAGGCGGCCGGTGCCAAGGCCTGGGTGGTCAAACCTTTCCAGCCGGCACAGATGCTCACTGCCGTCTCCAAACTTGTCCTGCCGTAAACGTTTAACGACGGCCTCATATCGCCTCCCGCACACCGATTGGATACCCGCTAATGAACACCGACGCCCATCAACGTATCGCTATAGAAGGCGAGTTGAGCATCTACACCGCGGCCGAATGGAAAAGGCGCCTGGATGACTTGATTGGCCAGGGCGCCAATTTCGAACTGGATCTTGAGGCGGTACAGGAACTGGACACGGCCGGGCTGCAACTGTTGATCATGGCCAAGAAGGAAATGGTTACCCGTGGTCGACTATTGAAGTTGAGTAATCACAGTCCAGCGGTGCTGGAGGTGTTTCGACTGTGCGATGTGGCCGGGTTCTTCGCCGATTCCATCGCGCCGCAACCGAACCACTCATGAAAAGGTCGCGCCCATGAACCTGGATGACGCACAGCAGACGTTCATCGTCGAGAGCCTCGAACTGTTGCAGCAGATGGAGGATGCGCTGCTGCATATCGAGCTGACCCCGGACGACGATGACACGATCAACGCCATTTTTCGTGCCGCCCATACGATCAAGGGCTCGGCAGGCTTGTTCGGCCTGGACGATCTCGTTGCCTTCACTCATGTCGCCGAAAGCGTGTTGGACCGGGTTCGAGACAAACAACTGCACTTCGATGAAGCATTGACTGCGTTGTTTTTGCAAGTCTGCGACCATATTGGCGTGCTGGTGAAACTTGCCGCCGACAACGAACAGCCACAAGCATCCGTGCAGAGCAGGGGAGGGCAGTTACTCGACTCATTGCGTCGGCTGTTGGGTGCGCCCCCTGAGTCTGATCACCAAGATTCGCCGGTCGCTGAGCCAGAGTCGGGCCGCGATCATGTCACCGATTCGTCGCAGGCCCATCACTGGCATATTTCCTTGCGCCTGGGGCATGACCTGTTGCGCAACGGAATGGATCCACTGGCGTTCATTCGCTATTTATCCAGCCTGGGTCATATCTGCAACATCGTTACCCTCAGCGACAGCCTGCCACCGGTGGCCGAAATGGACCCGGAAAGCTGCTACCTGGGCTTCGAAATTGGTTTTGACAGCAGTGCCGACCAAGCCACCATCGAGGGGGTCTTTGATTTCATCCGCGAAGACAGTCAGGTACACATCTTGGCGCCGCACAGCAATACCGATGAATACCGCCAGATGATCCAGGCATTACCCCAGGAGAGTCTGCGCATGGGGGAAATTTTCCTCCTGCGGTGCGGTACTCATGTGCCTGCGCAAGTGGACGTGGACGATGCGCTTCGTCCCTCGGTGCCCCGGCAGGATCAACAGGCCATCGAGCAGGAAACGGTTGTACAACCGACGATACAGCCTCGACAGTTCGACACTGTTTCGACAGGACAGAACGCCAAAGATGTTCGCCAGTCGCAGAGCAGCCTGATCCGCATCGATGCCGGCAAGTTGGATCAACTGATCAATCTGGTCGGTGAGTTGATCATTGCCGGTGCCGGTGCCAACCTTGCCGCCCAGAATGCCGGCGCCAGCGAGCTGATAGAAGCTACAGCGGTTCTGGCGCGTCTGGTGGAGGAAGTGCGTGATTCGGCGCTGACCCTGCGCATGGTGCAGATCGGCTCCACCTTCAACCGATTCCAGCGTGTGGTGCGCGATGTCGCCAAAGAACTTGGCAAGGACATCCGCCTGGAAATCAGCGGGGGCGAGACCGAACTGGACAAGACGGTAGTGGAACGGATCAGTGACCCACTTACCCACCTGGTGCGCAACGCCATGGATCATGGCATCGAGCCTGCTGAAGTACGCCTGGCTCAGGGCAAACCGGCTCAGGGCCGGCTGCGTCTGAATGCCTACCACGATGCAGGGAGCATCGTCATCGAGGTTGCCGATGACGGTGGCGGATTGAACACCGCGAAGATTTTACGCAAGGCCATTGAGCGGGGCCTGGTCAACGAAGGGCAGCATCTCGTCGACCAGGACATTTTCAATCTGATCTTCGAACCTGGTTTCTCCACTGCTGAGCAGGTCAGTAACCTCTCCGGCCGCGGTGTGGGCATGGACGTTGTCAAACGCAACATCACCGCTTTGCGTGGAAGCGTTGAGCTGGACAGCATCGAGGGGCAGGGGACTACCCTACGCATTCGGCTGCCGCTGACCCTGGCTATCATCGATGGCTTCAGAGTCGAGGTTGGCAGCGCCAGCTACGTCATCCCTCAGGACATGGTGGTGGAGTGCATTGAGCTGCCCGCCAATGAAGGCCTCGATTACCTCAACTTACGCGGCGAAGTGCTGCCGTTGATCCGCCTGCGCGAGCTGTTCGATATCGCGGGCGCGCCCGCGCGTCGGGAAAACGTCGTGGTGGTGCAGTTCGCCGGGCAACGCGCCGGCCTGATGGTGGATCGCCTGTTGGGGGAATTCCAGACGGTGATCAAACCGCTGGGCAAGGTCTTCGGCCAAGTCAATGGTATTGGCGGCTTTACGATTCTGGGCAGCGGCGAGGTGGCGTTGATCCTTGATGTGGCGGGGTTGGTACGCCAGGTCGCTGCTCAATCCGGCGCAACCCGGTCGATACCGACCCGCAATGATGCCGCCACCCGCTCCTGATTCAGACATGTCTCGCTCTCGCCACCTCTACAACAGTTAATCAAGTTAAAGGAAATAAAGTAATGAAGAGTTTGTCCGTGGCTATGAAGCTGGGTCTGGGGTTTGTGTCCGTGATATTGATCACGTTGATCATTGCATTGGTCGGTCTTTCAGGCGGAAATACCATCAATACAATGCTCAATGACATGTATGCCAATAATCTGACCCCGATCAAAGACGTGGCGAACGCCAACATGCAGGCCATCTATCACAACCGTTCTCTTTACGACTTGCTCGTTTCGGATAAAACCGAGTTGAGCAAGATCGTCGAAAACATGGATAAGAACAAAACGAAGATGACTGAGCTGCTCGACAAGTATCGAAAGACCTTTCTCACCGAGCGTGAAAAAGACCTGCTGAAGAAATTCGATGCTGTTTGGCCGCCTTACGAGGCATCTGCAAAAAAAGTCATTGCACTTATGGAAGTGGATAACCTGAAGGCCACGGAACTTGTGAATAATGAAACAACGCAGTTGTTTCAGGTAGTCGATGACGTGTTGTCGGACATCGTCGATTTCAACGATCAACTTGCCAAAGAAGCTTATGACCAAAGTGATGTGACCGCTAACAGAGCCCAGCAAACACTCATCGGCCTGCTGGTCCTTGCTGTACTGATCTCGGCGATCATCGCTTTTGTCATTACGCGTGGTCTGCTCAAGCAACTGGGTGGTGAACCGGCGTATGCGGCCGAGGTGCTGTCCAGGGTTGCGGCGGGGGACCTCGATGTGACGATTCCTCTGCGCGCTAACGACACCGGCAGCATGCTCGCCGCGATGAAGGGCATGGTCGAGAAGCTCTCGCAGATCATTGGCGAGGTGCGCGGCGCGGCCAACGCCCTGAGCGGCGCCTCCGAGGAGGTTTCCGCCACCGCCCAGTCGATGAGCCA
>NZ_FPIX01000077.1:0-10753 GCF_900119205.1 Pseudomonas sp. NFACC16-2
GGGCGTGTTGTTGGGCTACAACTTGTTGCGCTATCAGATGGTGGAAATGAGTCGCCACTGTCCTGGCATTTACCCGTGCGAAATGAGCTTCACCGCCTGCACTTGGGCGATTCTCGGGTTTATCAACAGCGTCTCCGCCGACCGTTCCGGGAACATCCCCAAGTATTTGGCCGAGCTTCATGCTTCAGCGCCGCACTACGTGCTGCCGCATCGACGTGAGGAGCGCGTTTATCCTCGGGCGATTCGGCTGAAATCACCGAAATATCCGATCAGAAATAGAAATGCCAGTCAGCTTAACTGACTGGCATTAGCCTTCGGGCCGTTTTTTTTGCCCGTATTTCAAACAAGCATAACGGTGCCAGGAGAACACAATTGTGGCGAGGGGATTTATCCCCGCAGGGCTGCGGAGCAGCCCTTTGATTGCAGCTTTCGATGAACCTGACACACTGCAGAGCTGGCTTTGGGGGCTGCTTCGCAGCCCAACGGGGATAAATCCCCTCGCCACATATAACTCCCCTTCACATTGGATTTTTCGGGGCGAACAAAAAATCGACAGATCGCTGTAACGCTTTCCCCCCTCCCTTCTCTAGTTCAGCAGACCGGCGCTGACGCCGGTTCATTTCCCTGAATGACTGGAGAATCATCATGACTGCTTCGACCCGCACCCTGTCCGCCACCGCCCTGATCCTGGCCCTGGGTTCTGCCCTGAGCATGACAGCCGTCTCGACCGTCCACGCTGCCGACGACACCATGGAAAAATGCTTCGGCGTTGCCCTCAAAGGCAAGAACGACTGCGCCGCCGGCGCCGGCACCACCTGCGCCGGTACGGCAAAAATGGATTATCAGGGCAACTCCTGGAAATCGGTACCCAAAGGCACTTGCACCACCACCAAAAGCGAAACCTCCCCGACTGGTTTCGGCCAGCTCGAAGCGTTCAAAGCCAAGTCCTGATCGCATCTACCTGAGGCCTCTGCCACCATGTTGAATACCCCATCCCTCGCCACTGATAACCGGCTACCGCCAAGGGCAGGGCTGGGGCTCAAGAGCGAGCATTTTCGTGAGGTGCTCCAGGCCCGACCGGACCTGGGCTTTTTCGAAGTGCACGCGGAAAACTACATGGTGGCCGGCGGGCCGCTTCATCACTTCCTGGGGCGGATACGCGAACAGTACCCGCTGTCGCTGCACGGCGTCGGCCTGTCGATCGGTGGGGAGGGGCCGCTGGATGTCGCGCATTTGCGGCGCCTGGCTGCATTGATCGACCGCTATCAGCCCCAATCCTTTTCCGAACACCTGGCCTGGTCCAGCCACGGCCCGGTGTTCCTCAATGACTTGCTCCCCCTGGCCTACGACGAAGCGACCCTCGACCGCGTCTGCGAACACGTCGACCAGGTGCAATCCAGCCTCAAACGTACGCTGCTGCTGGAGAATCCGGCGACCTACCTGGCGTTCGAAGCTTCGACACTCGACGAGCCGCACTTCATGAGCGAAGTCATTCGTCGCACCGGCTGCGGCCTGCTGCTGGATGTGAACAACGTCTACGTTTCGTGCGTCAACCATTGCCGCGATCCACTGGCCTACCTCGACGCCCTGCCCCTGCAAGCGACCGGCGAAATCCATCTGGCCGGTTTTGCCGAAGACACCGACAGCCTTGGCGAGCGCCTGTTGATAGACGACCACGGCGCGCCAATCGATAACGCAGTCTGGCAACTGTACCTCAAGGTTCTGGCGCAGATCGGGCCGGTAGCCACCTTGATCGAGCGCGACAACCACATCCCCCCATGGGAGGTGCTGCTGGCCGAAGCGCGCCAGGCCGATCAGCTTTTAAATGCCGTTGGAGCCCGATCATGAGCGACCAGTGCACATTCGCCGCCGCCCTGCTCGACCCGCGCAAGGCTTGCCCCCCCGGCCTGCTCAGCACCAACGGCGCCGACCCGCAGAGTCGCTTCGCGGTGTACCGCAACAACGTGCTCAGCTCATTGATCAACGCCCTGGCCGACAATTACCCGGTGGCGGCGCAACTGGTGGGCGAGGAATTTTTCCGAGGCATGGCCGGGGTCTATGTCCAGTCGGCGCCACCGCGAAGTCCGGTGATGAACGACTACGGGGATGATTTTGCCGGCTTCATCGAACGCTTCGAACCCGCCGCCTGCGTACCGTACCTGGCGGATGTCGCCCGACTGGAGCGGCTGCACGTGCAGGCCTGGCATGCCGCCGACGCCGAGCCCATGGCCGCAGAACGGATCGTCGAGGTGCTGTCGTCCGCCACACAGACAAAGCACCTGAAGATCGGTCTGCACCCGTCACTGCGGCTGCTGCACTCGCCCTTCGCCGTGGTGACGATCTGGGCCGCCCATCAGCACGAGACACCCGTGCCGTTCGAGGCGTTTTCTGCGCAAAACGCCTTGGTGCTGCGCAACGGCCTCGACGTGCAAGTGTTCGCGATCAATCACGCGGCCCACGGGTTCATCACCGCCCTGCAACAGGGGCTGTCCCTGGCCACTGCCATTGAAGCCTCAATCGACCTCGACCTGGAACAGACCCTGGCGGGGCTCATTCGTCACAGCGCTATCACTCACCTCCTAGCTGAACAGGTATCCCCATGAACGCCCTGATTGCCGGTTTCATTCAATGGCTGGAGAAAATCCCCCACAGCCTGATCGCCTTCATCGCGCGATTCTCGATTGCCGCGGTGTTCTGGAAATCCGGCCAGACCAAAATCGAAGGATTGGCCATCGACCTGGTCGACGGCACCTTCCAGATCGGTCTGCCGCGGCTGGCGGACTCGACCATACCCCTGTTCAAAAGCGAATACGCCCTGCCGCTGCTGTCGCCGGAACTGGCTGCGCACCTGGCGGCCTCTGCCGAGCATGTATTTCCGGTGCTGATCCTGCTTGGCCTGGCGACGCGCTTTTCAGCGCTGGCCTTGCTGGGAATGACCTTGACCATCCAACTGTTCGTCTACCCGGACGCCTACCCGACCCATGGTACCTGGGCCGCGGTCTTGCTCTACCTGATGGCGCGCGGACCGGGGGTACTGTCCATCGACCACCTGATTGCCAAGCGTTACGCCCACTGACTGAGATTGAAAATCTCCTGTGGGAGCGAGCTTGCTCGCGATAGCGGTGGGTCAGCTTGCACAAATACCGGATGACCAACGCCTTCGCGAGCAAGCTCCCACAGGGATCTGGACAGGTCGAAACATCCAAGCCACCCACAGGGATTGTCCAATGGATGGACTATCGCTGCAGCCGATCCAACGCCTCGCCGCTGCGCTTGAACCAGTCGATCAAATAGTCGGCCAGCACCTGGGTGCGCTTGGGCAATCCCCCCTGGTACGGGTGCACCAGGTACATCGGCATGCGCCGGGTCTGGTAGTCACGCAGCAGCCAATGCAGGCGTCCGTCAGCCAACTCTTCATGCAGCAGATACGACGGCAGCCGGGCGATTCCGGCGCCGGCCAGGGCGGCTTTTTTCAACAGGCTGTAGTGATTGCTGGCGAACGGCCCCGACACCCGTACGCGCAACAATTCGTGTTGCTGGTGGTACAGCCATTCTTCGCGCCCGCTGTAGTGGCTGTTGAGCAGGCAACGGTGTTCGGCCAGGGCCTGGGGCGTCTCGGGTTCGCCATAGTGTTCGAGGTAGGCCGGGCTGGCGCAGGTCATTTCGTGCCACGCCAGCAGTGGCCGGGCCACCAATCGCTCATCGATGGCGGCGTCGGAACGGATCGCCAGGTCGAAGCCATCGCGGGTCAGGTCACGGTAACCGTTGTTGAGCTCCAGCTCGATCTGCACGTTGGGGTACGTGCGAGCGAACTCCATCAGCAAGCCCTCGAAGAAGGTTTCACCCAACGAAACCGGCACCGTCATACGCACCGGCCCGGAAATATCGTCCTTCAACCGAGCCAATGCCTGACGCGCCCTTTCCACCTGCACCAGCAACGCCTGAGCCTGGGGCAGCAACGCCGCCCCTGCCGCCGTGAGGCTCAGGCGCCGCGTAGTGCGTTGCAGCAACACCACCGAAAACCGGTTTTCCAGCAGGCTGATGCGCTTGGACAACTGGCCCTTGCTGCACCCCAACTGCTGGGCCGCCAGGGTGAAACTGCCGGCCTCCATCAACACGGCAAACGCCGCCAGGTCATCCATTTCGCTCATTGGATTGTTTCCAATTGAAAACCAAAGGTTGCCTATTAGCATGATTATCAATGGAAAGAACCCCTCTAGACTGAAAACTCATTCAACCCATTGAGGAACAGCTCATGAAAATCCTGTTGATCGGCGCCAATGGCACCATCGGCTCGGCCATTGATAACGAACTGTCGCCGCGCCACGAAATCATTCGGATCGGCCGCCACAGCGGTGAACTGCAGGTGGATATCAGCGACAGCGCTTCAATCCGCGCCCTGTTCGCAAAGACTGGCGGTTTTGATGCCCTGGTCTGCGCCGCCGGCAACGTCACCTTTGCGCCCCTGGCTGACATGACCGAAGACAGTTTTGCCCTGGGCCTGAAAGACAAGCTGATGGGCCAGGTCAACCTGTTGCTGATCGGCCGCGAATTCGCCAACGACGGTGCCTCCTTCACCTTCACCACCGGCGTACTCAGCCACGACCCGATCAAGAGCGGTGCTTCGGCGGCCCTGGTCAACGGCGCCCTGGACAGTTTCGTGCGCGCCGCGGCAATCGAGTTGCCACGGGGCTTGCGGGTCAACTCGGTGAGCCCGAACGTATTGCTGGAAGCCATGGACAAGTACGCACCTTACTTCCGGGGCTACAAGCCGGTGCCGGCCGTCGATGTTGCATTGGCCTACGCCAAGAGCGTCGAAGGCCTGCAGACCGGCCAGACCTTTCACGTGGGCTAACACCCCTTGTGATGCAGGATCAGTCTGAGTAACGTGGCGGCACTTGTCTGGAGACCCAATGATGCGTGCTGCCCGCTCCCTGCTGTTTGTCGCCCTCCTGCCGCTGTTCACCGGCTGCCAATTGCTCGACGCCCCACGACAGAGCGCCTCCCACGCCGGCCAGACGCGCATGCAGGGCGAGCTCACGGCGGTCGACGGCAAGCTGGTATTCCAGCCATGCCAGGAGCAGCGTCGCTACATCGTCAACGACAGCGGCGACACCAGCGTGCTGCAGCAGGCCGCCAGCCTGGCCGATGACCAGGGCAAACTGTTTGCCGATGTGCGCGGTCGCATCGTCTCCAGCGCAGCGGCCGGCACCGACAGTCAGTTGGACGTTGAACAGCTGTATCGCCTGGAACGCTCGGGAACGGCTTGCGAAGACATTGACTTCAAACGAGTGATCCTGCGCGCCGCAGGACACAGCCCGGAATGGACCCTCAAGGCCAGTGGCAAGGGCCTGGTGCTGGACCGCGAAGGCCAGCCGCCGCTGGCGGTGCCTTACGTCGAGGAGCAATTGGGCGATGGCCGCTTCAACCTGGGCACCGAGGCCAACGGCCAGAAAGTCGAACTCTGGGTCACACCTGCGCGTTGTGTCGACAGTGTCAGCGACAGCGTGCAACACATGAGCGCCGAGTTGCGGGTCAACGGCCAGGTCCAACGCGGCTGCGCCTACTTCGGTGGCGCGCGCGACGACTGATTCACAGCTTTTGGCTTATAATCGCCGGTTCACGCCCTGGTGCAGTTGTGCATCCCGCGAACCGGACCCCGCCATGTTACGAATCACCGAACTCAAGCTGCCGATCGACCACCCCGAAGAAGACCTGCGCCCTGCCATCGTGCAGCGCCTGGGCATCGCCAGCGATGACCTGCTCGACTTCACCCTGTTCAAGCGCAGCTACGACGCGCGTAAGAAATCTTCCGAACTGTGCTTCATCTACACCATCGACCTGACGGTGCGCGATGAAGCCAGCCTGCTGCGCAAGTTCGCCGATGACCGTAACGTCAACGAAGCGCCGGATATCAGTTACAAAGTGGTAGGCCAGGCACCGGCCGACCTGAGCGAGCGGCCGATCGTGGTCGGTTTCGGCCCGTGCGGGATCTTCGCCGCCCTGTTGCTGGCGCAGATGGGCTTCAAGCCGATCATCCTCGAACGCGGCCCGGAAGTGCGCCAGCGCACCAAGGACACCTGGGGCCTGTGGCGCAAAAGCGTGCTCAACCCCGAATCCAACGTGCAGTTCGGTGAAGGCGGCGCCGGGACGTTTTCCGACGGCAAGCTCTACAGCCAGATCAAGGATCCCAAATTCCTTGGCCGCAAGGTCCTGCATGAGTTCGTCAAGGCCGGGGCACCGGAAGAAATCCTCTACGTCAGCAAGCCACACATCGGCACGTTCCGCCTGACAGGCGTGGTGGAAACCATGCGTGAGCAGATTCGCGCCCTGGGCGGTGAAGTACGTTTCCAGCAGCGGGTCACCGATGTGCTGATCGAGGACGGCCAACTGGTCGGCGTCGAGCTGGCCAGCGGCGAACAGATTCATTCGAAACATGTGATCCTTGCCCTGGGCCACAGCGCCCGGGACACCTTCCGCATGCTCCACAGCCGCGGCGTGTACATGGAAGCCAAGCCGTTCTCGGTGGGTTTCCGTATCGAACACCCGCAGTCGCTGATCGACAGCGCGCGCCTGGGCAAGTACGCCGGTCACCCGAAACTTGGCGCCGCCGACTACAAACTTGTGCACCACGCCAAGAACGGTCGTTCGGTGTACAGCTTCTGCATGTGCCCGGGCGGCACCGTGGTAGCCGCGACGTCCGAGCCGAACCGCGTCGTGACCAACGGCATGAGCCAGTACTCGCGCAACGAGCGCAACGCCAACTCCGGTATCGTCGTCGGTATTACCCCGGAAGTGGATTATCCCGGTGGCCCGCTTGCTGGCATCGAGTTGCAGGAACGTCTGGAATCCCACGCGTTTGTGCTCGGTGGCAGCAACTACGAGGCCCCGGCGCAACTGGTGGGTGA
Organism: Pseudomonas sp. NFACC16-2; assembly: GCF_900119205.1. NCBI lineage: Bacteria > Pseudomonadati > Pseudomonadota > Gammaproteobacteria > Pseudomonadales > Pseudomonadaceae > Pseudomonas > Pseudomonas sp. NFACC16-2. Next base: position 6,909 of record NZ_FPIX01000077.1, read on the forward strand.
TTTCATCGCCGGCAAACCGTCAACGGCACTGGGCAGCGTCGAACCTTCCTACAAGCCAGGGGTATCCCTGGGCGACTTGGCCCTGGCCCTGCCAGACTTTGTCATCGAAGCCATCCGCGAAGCCTTGCCGGCGTTCGAGAAACAGATTCGCGGCTACTCGCTGCACGACGCCGTGCTGACCGGCATCGAGACCCGCACCTCATCGCCCCTGCGCATTACCCGCAACGAATCGCTGCAGAGCCTGAACGTCAAGGGCCTGTTCCCGGCCGGTGAAGGCGCCGGTTATGCCGGCGGGATCCTGTCGGCGGGCGTGGACGGGATTCGGATTGCCGAGGCCGTGGCGCGGGATATCCTTGGCCTCGAGGCCTGAGGGGACAATGCTGTTCACTCAGGGCAGCCACAGGCCCAAGTAAATAGCATTACCCTGTGGGAGCTTGCTCGCGATAACGGAGGACCAGTCAACATCTGTGTTGAATGCCAGGCCGCCATCGCGAGCAAGCTCGCTCCCACAAGGGACCTCAGTGATTCAGATATTGGCCCGCAACACACTCTCCGGCAGCGCCTCACCCCGTTCCACACTCGCCGCCACGGCAGCCATCAGCCCACTCAACTCATACCCCTGGGCCTTGAGCCACGCCGGATCGTAATAGGTCGTGGCATAGCGCTCACCGCCGTCACACAGAATCGCCACGATCGACCCCGACTCCCCCGCTTCAACCATCTGCCTCGCGGCGATCAGCGCGCCGATCAGGTTCGTACCACTGGACCCACCGACCCGTCGTCCCAGACGCTCGGCCAGGTAATGCATGGCCGCCAGCGACAAAGCGTCCGGGACCTTGACCATCGCATCGATGACCTTCGGCAAGAACGACGCCTCGACCCGTGGCCTACCGATGCCTTCGATGCGTGAACCGCAATCCAGGCGCAGGCTGGCATCGCCGCTGCGGTAGTAATCGAAGAACACCGACCGCTCGGCGTCGGCACACAGCACGCGGGTGCCATGCTGGCGATAGCGAACATAACGTCCCAAGGTGGCTGTGGTACCGCCGGTGCCGGGGCTGGAAATCAGCCAGCTCGGCTCCGGATGTCGCTCGAAGCGCATCTGCTGGAAGATCGATTCGGCAATGTTGTTATTGGCCCGCCAGTCCGTGGCGCGCTCGGCATAGGTGAACTGGTCGATGAAGTGACCGTCATGTTCACGGGCCAGGCGTTCGGACTCGGCGTAGATCTGCGTAGGATCGTCCACCAGATGGCTCTGGCCACCGTAGAAAGCGATCTGTGCGATTTTTTCCCGGGAGGTGGTCGCCGGCATCACCGCGATAAAGGGCAGGCCGAGCAACCTTGCAAAGTACGCTTCCGAAATGGCTGTCGAGCCGCTGGAAGCCTCGATCACCGGCGCTCCCGGCTTGAGCCAGCCGTTACACAACGCGTAGAGAAACAGCGAACGAGCCAGCCGATGCTTGAGGCTGCCGGTGGGATGGCTGGACTCATCCTTGAAATACAGCTCGATACCCGGCAGGCCAGGCAGCGGCAGGGGAATCAGATGTGTATCGGCACTGCGCTGGAAGTCAGCCTCAATGATGCGAATCGCTTCGCGCGCCCACTGGCGGTGGTCGTTCATGGTGTCCTCTCACTGGCTCGGTTCGACGCGGGGAAACCTGACGGTCATGCAGGCGCGACGTGGTCTCGGAAAAACCAGGCGCAAGCTTAGGAAAAAACCGACATCACGCACAGGTACAGCTAAGGTCCAATATGGTCCATAACTGCCCGACTGCGTGGAGCAAGCGTTGTAACGACATATAACAAAAAAGAATATAACTTTTGTTTTAACAACTAACAGTACGGGTTAGGGTGTGCCATCTTTTTGATTCGATAGGGAGAGCGATCATGCCTCTACGTAATTCCTTGACGCGTTTCTTCCAACTGGAAGCGGCCAGCGGCCTGCTGTTGATCGCCGCCGCCGTGCTGGCCCTGGCCATCAATAATTCGCCGCTCTCCTGGTTGTACAACGGCCTGCTGGACACGCCGGTAGTGGCCCAGGTCGGGGCGCTAAAGATCGCCAAACCGCTGTTGCTGTGGATCAACGACGGCCTGATGGCGATGTTCTTCCTGCTCATCGGCCTCGAAGTCAAACGTGAGGTACTCGACGGGCAACTGTCCAAACCCTCGCAAATCGTCCTGCCGGGTGCGGCGGCGATTGGCGGCATGGTCGTGCCGGCGCTGATCTACTGGTTCCTCAACCGCGACAACCCGGCCGCCCTCGCCGGCTGGGCGATTCCGACGGCCACCGACATCGCGTTCGCCCTCGGCGTGCTCGCCTTGCTCGGCAAGCGGGTGCCGGTGTCGCTCAAGCTGTTCCTGATGACCCTGGCGATCATCGACGACCTGGGCGCCATTATCATCATCGCGATCTTTTACTCCGGCGCCCTGTCCAGCTTGTCGCTCATATTGGCGGCCGCCTGCATCGCCGTGCTGGTGGCGTTGAACCGGATGGGCGTGGTCAAGCTCGGACCCTACATGGTTGTCGGTCTGATTCTGTGGGTCTGCGTGCTCAAGAGCGGTGTCCACGCCACCCTCGCCGGGGTGACCCTGGCGTTCTGCATCCCGCTGCGCACGAAAAACGCCGAGACTTCGCCGCTGCTAACCCTGGAACATGCCCTGCATCCTTGGGTGGCCTACGGCATCCTGCCGCTGTTCGCCTTCGCCAACGCCGGCCTCTCCCTGAGCGGCGTCACCGTCGAAAGCTTCACCCATCATGTGCCAATGGGTATCGCCATCGGCCTGTTGCTGGGCAAGACCGTCGGCGTCTTCGGCCTGACCTGGCTGGCGGTGAAAATCGGCATCGCCAGCCTGCCCCTTGGCGCTAACTGGGGCCAGGTATTGGGGGTGGCGATCCTGTGCGGTATCGGTTTCACCATGAGCCTGTTTGTTGGCTCCCTCGCGTTTGAGCCGGGTGTCAGCGACTATGCGGGCATGGACCGGATGGGGATTCTCACTGGTTCGATACTGGCGGCGTTGTTGGGTTATGCGGTGACGGCGGCGGCCAGTCGCAAGCAGCCCGCATTGCCTGGTTGATCCTTACTTCTGCGTTAGCGTCTTGAGAGCCATGGGAGGTTAAGGAATGGTGTGTATATCCGTTTCTGCGGTAACGGCCACTTATGGTTTCGCTTTTACAGCGACTCACTTTCGAAAAGCGCGAAAGTAAGCAAAGCGCTTCTGCCCCACCACTTGGCACCTCGCGTAGGCTCGGTGTGCCCTCACTCCGGCATTGCTCCGTGGGCCGCCGCGAAGGGCCATCCATGGCCCAGCGCGGCTACCTCGGCATCCATGCCGAGGTGCCCACTGCGCAATGCCTGCGTTCGGCCAGCGTGGTTAATGGGGCGCCGAGATCAACGTCCACCGCGAGGCGGCCTAGTAGCCGACCTGGTTTTGGGTGAACGTGTTTCTCCTGTGGGAGCGAGCTTGCTCGCGATGAGGCCAGCAAGCCCAGCATCCATGTGACTGAACCACCGCCATCGCGAGCAGGCTCGCTCCCACATTCAATCTTCAGCGGACACAAAATTCATATTCAACACAGACCTCCTGTGGGGGCGAGCTTGGTCGCAAAGAGGCCGGTACATCCACATAATCATCGACTGTGACGCCGCCTTCGCGAGCAAGCCCGCTCCAACAGAAGAAACGCGGTCCCACCAAGAACCAGGTCGGCTATAAGGCCGCCTCGCTTCGGCTTTTGATCTGGGGCGCCCCGTTAAACCACGCTGGCCGAACGCAGGTATTGCGCAGTGGGCATCCCGGCATGGATGCCGGGATAGCCGCGCTGGGCCATGGATGGCCCTTCGCGGCGG
>NZ_FPIX01000076.1:0-11458 GCF_900119205.1 Pseudomonas sp. NFACC16-2
GGGGCGCTGGAGGATCGTTCCTCACGCTCCGCGTGGGAACGCCGCCAGGGACGCTCCGCGTTCCGTTTCTGGAGTGTGACGCAGAGCGTCACGGGATGCAGCCCCACGCAGGAGCGTGGGAACGATCGGGTTGTGGGGGCGCTGGAGGATCGTTCCTCACGCTCCGCGTGGGAACGTCGCCAGGGACGCTCCGCGTTCCGCTTCTGGCAGGTGACGCAGAGCGTTACGGGATGCATTCCCACCCGGAGCGTGGTAACGATCTACAGCCCAGAATTCGGACGTAAAAAAAAGCACCCCGAAGGGTGCTTCTTCACAACAACTGGATCACCGGGCTGGTTCGTTCTGCCCCAGGATCAGTTGGCCTTCCTTGTTCACCGGGATCTGGTTGCCCGGGTCGCGGTCCATGCGGACTTTGCCTTCTTTGCCGTCGAGCATGTAGCGAACGTCGTAGCCTACCACCTTGTCGCTGATGTCATTGACCGTGTTGCAGCGCGTCTGGGTGGTGGTGTAGGTGTCGCGTTCCTGCATGCCTTCCTGAATCTTGTTACCGGCATAACCACCACCGGCCGCACCCGCCACGGTGGCGATTTTCTTGCCGGTGCCGCCGCCGATCTGGTTACCCAGCAGGCCACCAGCTACGGCGCCCAACACGGTACCGGCGATCTGGTGCTGGTCCTGGACTGGCTTCTGCCGAGTCACGGTGACGTCCTTGCACACTTCACGCGGGGTCTTGATTTGGGTCTTGACCGGCTCCACGGCCAATACTTGCGCATACTCAGGGCCACTTTTTACCAAGCTGTAGGTCGCGACCGCACCACCGGCAGTCACACCGACAGCACCCAATACCGCACCAACCAGCATCGATTTGTTCACTTGAACCTCCAGGCCATCACAAGCGGATTAATCCGCGCTTCTCCCAGCCTTGGAGCACAAAAAAAGGCGCGAGTTCAACTCGCGCCTTTTCAGCGGTGACGGGCGGGGCGACGAGCCTTATGGGCGGTCGTCCACTTCCGTTTCGGTGGCCGCAGGAGGAATCAGGTCCTCGGTGCTCAGGTTCAGCCAGATCAGCACCACGTTGGCGATGTAGATCGACGAGTAGGTACCTGCCAATACGCCGACAAACAGCGCGATGGAGAAACCGAACAGGTTGTCGCCACCAAAGATCAGCAGCGCCGCGATCGCCAGCAAGGTGGAGATCGACGTCGCCATGGTCCGCAGCAGCGTCTGGGTGGTCGAGATGTTGATGTTCTCGATCAAGGACGCCTTGCGCAGCACACGGAAGTTCTCACGCACCCGGTCGAACACCACGATAGTGTCGTTGAGGGAGTAACCGATGATCGCCAGTACCGCCGCCAGCACCGTCAGGTCGAAGGTGATCTGGAAGAACGACAGGATGCCCACGGTCACGATCACGTCGTGGATCAGCGAGACAATCGCCCCCACCGCGAACTTCCACTGAAAGCGGAAGGCCAGGTAGAGCAGGATGCCACCCAGCGCCATCAGCATGCCGAGGCCGCCCTGGTCGCGCAGCTCTTCACCCACCTGCGGGCCGACGAACTCGACGCGCTTGACCTGGGCCGGGTTATCGCCGCCCGCCTTCTGCAAGGCCTCGGCCACCTGGTGGCCCAGCTGCGGGTCTTCACCCGGCATGCGCACCAACAGGTCCGTGGTCGCACCGAAGCTCTGCACGATGGCATCGCTGTAGCCCGACGTCGCCAATTGCTCACGCACCTTGGTGACATCGGCCGGACGCTCGTAGGTCAGCTCGATGAGCGTACCGCCGGTAAAGTCCAGGCCGTAGTTCAGCCCCTTGGTGGCCCAGCTGAACAACGCCAGTACGGTGAGGAACAATGTGACGCCGAACGCAACGTTGCGAACGCCCATGAAGTTGATTGTACGTAACATGGCAGCCCCTTAAATCCACAACTTCTTGAAGTCACGACCGCCAAAGATCAGGTTGACCATTGCGCGGGTCACCATGATGGCTGTGAACATCGAGGTAAAGATCCCGAGGGACATGGTCACTGCGAAGCCCTTGACCGGGCCGGTGCCCATGGCGAAGAGAATCCCGCCCACCAGCAACGTGGTGAGGTTGGCGTCGAGGATCGCGGTGAATGCCCGGCCGAAGCCTTCGTTGATTGCCCGCTGGATCGACATGCCCGCGGCGATCTCTTCACGTATCCGCGAGAAGATCAGCACGTTGGCGTCCACCGCCATACCCATGGTCAAGACGATACCGGCAATACCCGGCAGGGTCAGCGTAGCCCCTAGCAGCGACATCAGCGCCAGCAGCATCACCATGTTCACCGCCAGCGCGACGGTGGCGATGATGCCGAAGAAGCGGTAGATGGCGATGATGAACAACGAGACGAACAGCATGCCCCACAGGGATGCATCGATACCCTTGGTGATGTTGTCCGCACCCAGGCTCGGGCCGATGGTGCGTTCTTCAGCGAAGTACATCGGCGCGGCCAGGCCACCGGCACGCAGCAGCAGGGCCAGTTCCGAGGATTCACCCTGGCCGTTGAGGCCGGTGATGCGGAACTGGCTGCCCAGTGGCGACTGGATGGTCGCCAGGCTGATGATCTTCTTCTCTTCCTTGAAGGTCTGCACCGCGACGTCTTTCTCGACACCGTCGACCACTTGCTTGGTGTAGGTGGTGGTCGGCTTCTGCTCGATGAAGATCACCGCCATGCTGCGACCGACGTTGCTGCGCGTGGCGCGGCTCATCAGTTCGCCGCCGTGGCCGTCGAGGCGAATGTTCACCTGTGGGCGACCCTGTTCGTCGAAGCCCGCCTGGGCGTCGGTCACCTGGTCACCGGTGATGATCAGGCCACGCTCGATCTGCGCCGCTGGGCGATTTCCTTCACGGAACTCGAAGCTCTCGGAAGTGGCCTTGGAAGCACCCGGCTCAGCGGCCAGGCGGAACTCCAGGTTGGCGGTCTTGCCGAGGATACGCTTGGCTTCGGCAGTGTCCTGCACACCCGGCAGCTCAACCACGATGCGGTTGGCGCCCTGGCGCTGCACGATCGGCTCGGCCACACCCAGTTCGTTGACGCGGTTACGCACCGTGGTCAAGTTCTGCTTGATGGAGTATTCGCGGATTTCCGCCAGCTTGGCCGGGGTCATCGCCAGACGCAGCACCGCCTGACCATTGAGGTCGGCCGGCACAATGTCAAAATCGTTGAAGTTCTTGCGGATCAGGCTACGGGCCTGCTCGCGGGTATCGGTATCGCTGAAGCCCAGCTGAATGGCACCGTCGAGTTGCGGCAGGCTGCGATAACGCACGCGCTCTTTACGCAGCAAGCTCTTGACGTCGCCTTCGTAGACTTTCATCCGCGCGTCGAGGGCTTTTTCCATGTCCACTTCCAGCAGGAAGTGCACACCGCCGGACAAGTCCAGGCCCAGCTTCATCGGGTGCGCGCCAAGCTTGCGCAACCATTGCGGCGTAGTCTGCGCCAGGTTCAGGGCCACAACGTAATCGTCGCCCATGGCCTTGCGCACCACGTCCTTGGCTGGCAACTGGTCTTCTGCCTTGACCAGGCGCAACAGGCCGCCCTTGCCGTTTTCAGCGATGGACGCAGCCTTGACCTCGATATTGGCCGCCTTGAGCGCAGCGCTCGCACGGTCCAGATCGGCCTGGGTGACCTGCAGCGCAGTGCTTGCGCCACTGACCTGAATGGCCGGGTCATCCGGGTATAGATTGGGAGCGGAATAAATCAGACCGACCGCCAGCACCGCCAGGATCAGTACATATTTCCACAGAGGGTATTTGTTCAGCATCACGCCGCCCGCTTATGACGCGGGGCGCCTTGCGCGCCCCGTCGATTGAATAGAAGTTTGAAACTTTAGATCGCTTTCAGCGTGCCTTTTGGCAGCGTGGCCGCGATGGCGCCCTTCTGGAACTTCATTTCAACAGTGTCGGACACTTCCAGTACCACGAAGTCATCAGCCACTTTGGTGATCTTGCCAGCGATACCGCCGGTAGTGACCACTTCATCGCCCTTCTGCAAGCTGCTCAGCAGGTTCTTCTGCTCTTTGGCGCGCTTGGCCTGTGGACGCCAGATCATCAGGTAGAAGATGACCAGGAAGCCGACCAGGAAAATCCACTCGAAACCGCCACCCATAGGGCCGGCAGCAGCAGGTGCAGCGGCATCAGCCATGGCGTTAGAGATAAAAAAGCTCATTTAGCACTCCAGTTGCAAGTATTGAATCTAGGGATCGGAAAACTCAGTCCAAAGGCGGAACAGGCAACCCGCGCTTGGCATAGAAGGCCTCGACAAAGGCGGCCAATGTACCCTGTTGGATAGCCTCGCGCAAACCAGCCATAAGCACCTGATAATGGCGCAAATTGTGGATGGTATTGAGCATACTCCCGAGCATTTCGCCGCACTTGTCCAAATGATGCAGATAAGCGCGGGAGAAGTTCTGGCACGTATAGCAATCGCACGTCGGATCCAGCGGCGAATCATCATGGCGATGGAACGCGTTACGGATCTTCAGCACACCGGTGTCGATGAACAGATGCCCATTGCGGGCATTACGGGTTGGCATCACGCAATCGAACATGTCCACCCCGCGGCGCACACCCTCAACCAGATCTTCCGGTTTGCCAACGCCCATAAGGTAACGAGGTTTGTCAGCGGGCATTTCGCCTGGCAGGTAATCGAGCACCTTGATCATCTCGTGCTTCGGCTCACCCACCGACAAACCGCCAATCGCCAGGCCGTCGAAGCCGATCTTGTCCAGGCCTTCGAGGGAACGCATGCGCAGGTCGCGGTGCATGCCGCCCTGGACGATGCCGAACAACGCCGCCGTGTTCTCGCCATGGGCATTCTTCGAACGCTGGGCCCAGCGCAACGACAGCTCCATGGACACCCGCGCCACGTCTTCATCGGCCGGGTACGGCGTGCATTCGTCGAAGATCATCACGATGTCCGAGCCCAGGTCGCGCTGCACCTGCATCGACTCTTCCGGGCCCATGAACACCTTGGAACCGTCCACCGGAGAGGCGAAGGTCACGCCCTCCTCCTTGATCTTGCGCATCGCGCCCAGGCTGAACACCTGGAAACCGCCGGAGTCGGTCAGAATCGGGCCTTTCCACTGCATGAAATCGTGCAGGTCGCCGTGGGCCTTGATCACTTCCATGCCCGGGCGCAGCCACAGGTGGAAGGTATTGCCGAGAATGATTTCCGCGCCAATCGCCTCGATGTCACGCGGCAACATGCCCTTGACCGTGCCGTAGGTGCCCACTGGCATGAACGCCGGGGTTTCCACGGTACCGCGGGGGAAGGTCAGACGACCGCGACGAGCCTTGCCATCGGTGGCGAGCAACTCGAAGGACATGCGACAGGTGCGACTCATACTGTTTCCTCGGGTCCGCGTGGCGCGGGGTTACGGGTGATGAACATCGCATCACCGTAGCTGAAAAAGCGGTATCCATGCTCGACGGCAGCCTTGTAGGCGGCCATGGCTTCGGGATAACCGGCGAACGCCGAAACCAGCATCAACAGCGTGGATTCAGGCAAATGAAAATTGGTGACCAGGGCATCGACCACATGGAACGGCCGCCCCGGGTAGATAAAGATATCGGTGTCGCCACTGAACGGTTTGAGCACCCCATCGCGAGCGGCGCTTTCCAGGGACCGCACACTGGTGGTCCCCACCGCCACCACCCGCCCACCGCGAGCGCGACAGGCCGCCACGGCATCGACCACGTCCTGGCTCACCTCCAGCCATTCGTTGTGCATGTGGTGGTCTTCGATGCGCTCGACCCGCACCGGCTGGAACGTGCCCGCGCCCACGTGCAGCGTCACGAACGCCGTCTCCACGCCCTTGGCGGCAATCGCCTCCAGCAACGGCTGATCAAAATGCAGCCCCGCCGTCGGCGCCGCCACCGCCCCCAGGCGCTCGGCGTACACGGTCTGATAACGCTCGCGGTCCGAACCTTCGTCCGGGCGGTCTATATAAGGAGGCAACGGCATGTGCCCGACGCGGTCGAGCAGCGGCAACACCTCTTCGGCAAACTCCAGCTCGAACAACGCATCATGCCGCGCCACCATCACCGCCTCGCCACCGCCGTCGATGAGGATCGACGAACCCGGCTTGGGCGACTTACTGGAGCGCACATGGGCCAGCACACGATGACTGTCCAGCACCCGCTCCACCAGAATCTCCAGCTTGCCGCCGGAGGCCTTCTGGCCAAACAACCGCGCCGGAATCACCCGGGTATTGTTGAACACCATCAAATCGCCCGGGCGCAAATGCTCAAGCAAATCAGTGAATTGACGGTGAGCCATGGCACCGCTGACCCCATCCAGGGTCAACAGTCGACTGGCGCGACGCTCGGCCAGAGGGTGGCGAGCGATCAGCGAATCCGGGAGTTCGAAGGTAAAGTCAGCAACACGCATGATGGGGTTCGTCTAGCAGGGCCGGAAAGTCTAGCGGAATTATCAAAAATTCACCATGAAACGTGATTGACCAACGGTAGGCACCTCTCTATACTTCGCCGCCATTGAGCCCTGATGGCGGAATTGGTAGACGCGGCGGATTCAAAATCCGTTTTCGAAAGGAGTGGGAGTTCGAGTCTCCCTCGGGGCACCATCTTAAAGAAAGACCTTGAAATTCAAGGTCTTTTTTTTCGTCTGCAGGAAAGTGACTGACCATGGCCTAAGCAGATCTCAGCCAATCATTGGGGATTGGCTGAGATCTGCTTAGGCCATGGCTAATCACTCTCTTTTGTGGCGAGGGGATTTATCCCCGCTGGGTCGCGAAGCGGCCCCAACCACCAAACCTGTGGCAAGGAAGAATCTGTGGCCAGTAAGAAACTTGTGGCGAGGGAGCTTGCTCCCGCTTGAGCGCAAAGCGCTCACAAAAATGTCACAGCCCCACCGATGCTCCGCCTTGCAACGCCCAGTTGATCCACCGCCCCTCCTCACCCGCTGACAAAGGACTTCACCCCATGGAATTGCTGCTGGAAACGGTCGCTCTTTACTCGCTGAAGCTGGCTTATGAGACGGAGGGGCATAGTCCGATTTTGCGGGATGATCCGTTGATGGGCGGGTGTGATCGGGAGGTGTTTGGGTTGTTGGTGCGCAAGGGTGACACCGACGGCATTCGAAACAAGGTGAACCACTGCCTGGGATTGGCCCTTCAAGCGGTCGGCGGCGCCGGCACTACCTTGGGTCGTGAGCTGGATCGTCTGGCAGCGGATTTCAGCGCTGCACGGACGATAGACCGGTTTGAAGATCCGCTGGTGGCGCTTAAGGGGTATTTGAAAGATATTCAGTGAGCGGCGTTACTCAAGGGCTGGTATTAGCCGGAAAAAATTACAGTTAGGATGAAACAAGCCAGCCCCTGAAATCAGTGGCAAACTCTGAAAAAGCTATTCGTGAAAGCGGCCTGCGATTCAAGACAGTACCGCTAAGGAATGTCGCATCAATGAGCAAGAAAAATGCTATCGATCGGCTAACGATCAAGGGTTTCAAGTCCATAAAAAATCTGGACGACCTGGAGCTTGGCAGCCTGAATGTCCTGCTGGGCGCCAATGGTGCCGGTAAGAGCAGCTTCGTTTCCTACTTTCGTATGCTCGGCGAAATGATGGAACAACGCCTGAAGAAATGGACAGCTCAGCAGGGCTCTGCGGATCGCATTGTCAGTTTCGGTGTGAAAGAAACCCAGAAAATCGAGTCCTTCATCAGATTTGGCCTGAACGGCTACCAGTTCGAACTGGAGCCAACTGTGGATGGAGACTTTGTATTCTCGAATGAGAAACTTTTCTTCGATGGCCCTCGGTACGGAGCACAATGGATACAGCTTGGCTCTGGACATCAAGAAGCGAAACTCAAAGAAACGTTCAATTCCAAGCGCTTTTATGCCGACTACAAAAACGATGTCGTCGCCTACTGCTACGAATCGATTTCCAGCTGGAAAGTCTTCCACTTCCATGACACCAGTGATACAGCAAGCGTCAAACGCCGCGGCCCAGTCCACATCAACGACTATCTGCGCCCCGACGCATCCAACCTGGCGGCCTATCTTTACCGCCTGACCACAGAAGCACCGGATGCCTACGAACAGATTCGTAAGACCATTCAACTAGCGATTCCGTTTTTCGATGATTTCGTGCTCAACCCCATTCGCTTGAAAACAGAAGAAGAGCTGATCAACTTGCTATGGCGTCAGAAAGACAGCGACTACGTCTTCTGGCCCAGCCAGTTATCAGACGGTTCAATCCGTTTCATCTGTCTGGTCACTGCACTACTGCAACCGGAGCCGCCCTCCACCATCATCATTGATGAGCCTGAACTGGGTTTGCATCCGTATGCCATCACTTTATTGGGCTCGCTGCTTCGGTCGGCCTCGACGAGAATGCAAGTCATTGTCTCGACGCAGTCCGTACCACTGGTCAATGAATTCCCTATCAGCGACTTGATCATTGTCGAACGGGAAAAGGGCGCGACGGTATTCAAGCGACTGAACGAAGACGATTTCGAGACTTGGCTGGACGACTATTCGGTCGGTGAACTCTGGGAGAAAAATATCCTCGGCGGGAGGCCGCGTAAATGATTCGAGTCCATGTCATTTGCGAAGGCCAGACAGAGGAGATGTTCATCAACGAGGTGCTTGCCCCAGCCTTCCATCATTTGGGCATTTATCTAGTGCCCGCGCTGATTGGCAAACCGGGACATAAAGGTGGCAACTTCCGCTTCGAGCGCCTACTGACTGATCTTGAAAAACGACTGCTCGGTGATCGCCAAGCCTACTGCACCACTTTTTTCGATTTCTACGGCCTACCCGAAGCGTTTCCCGGCAAGGCCGAGGCTAGCAACAAAGAGACCATGGATGGAAAGGCTGATTGTCTGCTTGAAGCCATGGTGGAGAAGCTGCGGCAGAAACTCGGCGACGAAGCGATGCGTCGATTCATTCCGTACGTTCAGATGTACGAGTTCGAAGGATTACTGTTCAGTTGCCCCAGAGGGCTTGCCCTGGGAATCAACCAGCCAGCCCTCGAAGACAAACTGCTGCGCATACGAAACGAGTTCGACACACCGGAAGCCATCAACAACAGCCCGGTCACAGCGCCGAGCAAACGACTCCTGAAACTTTACGAAGGCTACGAGAAACCGCTGCACGGCTCGCTCGCGGCAATAGAGATCGGGCTGCCCACAATACGCTCGCAGTGCACTCGATTTGATGATTGGCTCAGACATATGGAAGCGTTGCAACCGATTGCGTAATCAGCAAAGCAAGAGTTTTTTGGAGCTTCAACGCCTGCCTATCTAACGACTGATGTTTGTTCAGAAGGTGGCGAGTTAGTATCGAGCTACAACCGAGAGCGCCCCACCTGTCTTTGCAAAACAAAGGGGACACCCATTTGCCGGTCTCAAGTCAAGGCTAAAAGCCAACTCGCCCTGCAGCTTTTAACTGCTGGGTTCCCCTTTTATCTCAACCTGCCTGGTTGAACCCGTCGTACCCGTTTTCTCATCAATGGCTACGACTGAGTCGTGCCTGACACCCATATGGATCAAGCGGTAGCGATAAATCTTGCTCCGCCCCTCAATATCCAGCCCGACCTGTATTGATGAAACCGGAGCAGCCACTTCAAGAAACCTCCTACATCGCGCCCCTGTCCTTCCACGTTAGCGTCTGTCCCGCACTCACTGGACGAGACTCACTACGTGGCGACACGCAAAAAAGACATCCCTCAGGTTCGAAACCCGCCCGGTGGTGACGGGCATCACGTCACTTACCGGGACATGACCGCCAGCGAACTGGCCGAGCGCGAAGCCCGGCAGTTGGCTTACGAAGCCATGCTTGCCCGGCAGGCAGCCTATGAACGAGAGCGCTGGGCCACGGTGGCTAACAAGCCGTTACCCACCGTAACCGGAAGCGTGTTTGCCAAGAGCTGCAAGCTCCCCGACGGCATCATCGATTACAGCAACCCCAATGGCTACGTCCCGGCCGATCTGGTCAAGCAGTACGGCGATCTCATGTGGCTCGGCGGCAGGAGCGCCGACCCATCCGGCACGATCCCCCTCAAGCAGATCGGCGCGGGCACGGTACCCGTTACGCTGGGCAGGCTCGCGCTGGGCGGGTCGGCAACTTCTACGGCAGCCGCTGCCGGCGGCACCGTTGGCGCGGCCCTGCTGACAGGCATCGTCGCCTTGCTCTGGCCGTCCAGCCTGGGCGACAGCGCGCTTTACAGCGACGACCAACTACGTCACCTCAAGCAGGCCCGCAGCCGCATGCGCCTGAGCATCGAGCAGCAAGCCGACGGCAGCCTCAAGGGCTATGGCTTCTACACCGGTCAGAACCGCGATTGGGAAATGGTCGACGTTGTCCAGTTCACCCCGCGAGCCGATCAATTCATCGCCGACTTGGGTGATGGCATCGAACTGATCTGGACCCCGGCCACCGACCCGTCCGACACCCTCGGCATCCCCGCCCTGGAAGCGGCGCCACAGGCACCTCACATCTGGATCTATCCGCCGACGCCAGTGGCCGACAGCATCATCGTCGACCCGATCTATCCGCCGGAGTACAAGGATTTCATTCTGGTATTTCCGGCGGATTCGGGGGTTCGGCCGGTTTATGTTGTGGTGAGTACGCCTCATCATGACTACCACCCGAAACCAGATTTTTTACCTGCTTTTCCAAGTGCGAAATGGGCGCCACCCAAAACCCGCATGAAAGGAGGAGGATTACGTCCTCGCTGGAAAGATAATGACAAAATAATATATGAATGGGATTTACAGCATGGTGCAGTAGAAAAATATAACAAGCGAGGAAAGCACTTGGGCGAATTCGACCATATTACGGGAGCCCAAACCAAACTAGCCGACCCAACGAGGTGGATAGAGCCATGAAACACAAAATAATGGGGGTGATGGACGGCGATGACTTCGCTTCATACGAAAAAACGCTCTGCATTGACACTCAAGTTTTAGCAAAAATAATGAACTGGACCAAAGAAGAAGACTATTTTTACGATTACGAACTGAGTACATCTCAAATTAAAGCGTTGGAATCTGAGTGCTCTATAGAACTGCCCCGAAACCTGTTGTTTTTTTTAACCAGCAGCAACTAATTGCAAGTAGGAATAGGTAATTTTTCGATCGAGTAGGAGGCGGATTTGCATCCGCCGTCCTCTCACACCACCGTACGTACGGTTCCGTATACGGCGGTTCAGGTTATGCAGATAAGCCGTTGATCGTGTCCAGTATCGAGACCAGTCCGAGTTGGTTCCACAGTTTCTTCGGCAGCGCCTGATTCATATGCGACGCCCCCGAGTTCCACCATGGGCCGCGGCCATTCGACGTTGACTTGCAGGCACGAGCTTCGCCAAGCCCCAAGCGCATTAAGTTGCGCGCCCTCGTCGAGGGCTGCTTCCATTGGCGCCAGATGGCACACCGAAGCTTACGTCGCACCCATCCGTCCAACTCCTCAAGTGGCTTCT
>NZ_FPIX01000074.1:0-14559 GCF_900119205.1 Pseudomonas sp. NFACC16-2
GAGGGGCTGCTCCTAGTACGAGAGGACCGGAGTGGACGAACCTCTGGTGTTCCGGTTGTCACGCCAGTGGCATTGCCGGGTAGCTATGTTCGGAAAAGATAACCGCTGAAAGCATCTAAGCGGGAAACTTGCCTCAAGATGAGATCTCACTGGAACCTTGAGCCCCCTGAAGGGCCGTCGAAGACTACGACGTTGATAGGCAGGGTGTGTAAGCGCTGTGAGGCGTTGAGCTAACCTGTACTAATTGCCCGTGAGGCTTGACCATATAACACCCAAGCAATTTGAATGCTCCAAGCCCCAAGGCGAACGAGACCAGATTGCGGTGTGTGAAGACGAAACGAACCGAAAGTTCGAGACGCTCAACCGCAACGCACAAACTATCGCATACCCATTCGCTGGAACGTGACCGCAAGGCACGCGCCGGCTACCGAATTTCTTGACGACCATAGAGCATTGGAACCACCTGATCCCATCCCGAACTCAGAAGTGAAACGATGCATCGCCGATGGTAGTGTGGGGTTTCCCCATGTGAGAGTAGGTCATCGTCAAGATTAAATTCCGAAACCCCTATCTGCTGATGCAGGTAGGGGTTTTGTTTTGCCGAAATGAAAGCGTTGGGCCAAAAAAGGATGACCTGCAGAGGTCATCCTTTTTTGCATCCTGGCTGTCAAGCCTCGGGTACGGGGCAGCTAAGATCCCCTTCCTTGCACTTGAGATAGGTCTTGAACGCCTCGACCCGGGCCTTGGTCTGGGCGGTGATGCAATTGTTATAGATCAGCGGATAGACACTGCCGCCCTCAACCCCAGAGGCGGAGAATTCGCATTCGGCATCCCGGAAGCCTATCCAGGCACGCTGAGCCTTGACCAGCATTTTCTTGGCCTCGGGGTTGTCCTTCAGGCGTGCGGTGATCTGCTTGTACAAACTGTTCAGTTCATTGTCAGCAGCCTTGTTTTCTTTGGCTGCGCATTGGTTCATTTCGCCTTGAGTAGTGGCGTCAGCGCAGTCGTCGGCCTGGGCAACGGCGACAAAAAGCAATGGCGTCAGGGCCAGGAGCAAGCGTAGGGGCATGTTGATCTCTCCTTGAGGGGGTGAAAACGCTGGGGGAGTTTACATCGCGCCGTGCTGTTTAAAGTTGGTGAGCGCTCAACAACGGTCTGATACAACTTTCCGGTTGGCCTTGTGGTCTTACAAGCCTACTGTTGAAACACAGGAGGTGACTCATGCATTCATCCGACCGCATTGAAAGAAAGATCCTGCTCAAGGCCCCGCGATCCCAGGTCTGGCGCGCCCTGGCCAATGCCGAAGCCTTTGGCCAATGGTTCGGTGTCGCCCTTGAGGGGAAACGGTTTGTGGCAGGCGAGCGTACCCAAGGGCAAATCACTTATCCAGGTTACGAACACCTTATCTGGGACGTAGCGGTGGAGCGGGTGGAGCCCGAGCGAGTGTTCTCGTTTCGCTGGCATCCTTACGCTGTCGAGCCGCAGGTAGATTATTCCCAGGAGTCCGAAACCCGAGTGCAATTCGAACTTGAAGACATGGATGGCGGTACTTTGCTCAAAGTCGTGGAGTCGGGTTTCAACAACATTCCCGAGGCACGCCGGCTCAAGGCTTTTCGCATGGACAGCCGTGGCTGGGACGAGCAGATGGCCAATATTGAAGCGTTCCTGCACAAGTCTTGAGCCAGCTGGCTGGCGGAGCTAAGGGTTTTCGGAGGGGCAGGTATAGCGAATGTCTTACACGAGATGGTAGCTATGTCGTCTATTTCATTTTGGATCCGAGGCGTAATCTGGGCTTATCCACTGAAGCACAGGAAGTGTTCAGGATCAGGGACGATCGACCATGCAAGGATTAGCTATCGACAGGGAGTCGTAATGGTCTTGGAAAAACCCGCTTCGGCGGGTTTTTTTTCGCCTGTTGAAAAGCCAGGAAAGTGTCCTATAGCGAAACGCTTACACGCTGTTGGTGCTTTCTCGTCTTTCTCCAAATCACCGGTGGGCCTAATCTATGTCCATCCACTGAGTACAGGGAGTGCTTGGGGTCATGGATGATTGGACCAGGCATGGAATGCCGGACAGGGAGTCAAATTGGTCCTCAAAAAACCCGCCTAGGCGGGTTTTTTTTCGCCTGTGGGAAAGTGACCTGCTCATGCCAGGCGACGGCTCATGGTGCGGTCTGCGGCTGATGTCTGAACCTGTCTGTGTGCGATCAGGCGCTACTGGCTTGCAGGGCCTGGGCACGCAAACGAGCGATGTCCTTGCTCGGCGAGGCGCCGAACAGACGGCTGTATTCACGGCTGAACTGCGACGGGCTTTCATACCCCACCTTGTAGCCAATTGACGAAACGTCGCTGTTCTCTGCCAACAATAACCGTCGGGCTTCTTGCAGGCGCAACTGCTTCTGGTATTGCAGCGGGCTCATGGCGGTCACGGCTTTGAAGCGGTGATGCAGGGCCGAAGGGCTGAGATTGATCATTTGTGCCAGGCTGTCGATGCTCAGGGGCTTGGCGTAATGAGTATTGAGCCACTCGATGGCGCGGCTGATGCGATGGGTCTGGGTGTCGGGAATGGCGATTTCGTGCAGGCGCTGGCCTTGGGTGCCACGCAGGAGCCGGTAGAAAATCTCCTGCTGGGCCAGCGGTGCAAGGGTGGCGATATCGTCCGGGCTGTCCAACAGCCTCAGCAAGCGCAACATCGCGTCGAGTAATGGCGCATCGATGCGATCCAGGAACAATCCACGATCGGTTCTTTCGGCCGGCACGCCTATGGGGCTAGCGTCGGCGATCAGGCGGCAGATCTGTGCCGGATCGATGTCGAGGCGGATGCACAGGTAGGGGCGCTCGGGGCTGGCTTCAATCACCTGGCCGGCCAGTGGCAGGGTCACCGAGACGACCAGATAGTTGAGCGGGTCATACACGTAGCATTCGTCCGCCAGGCGCACTTCCTTGCGCCCCTCGATAATCACGCATAAACCAGGCTTGTGCACGGTGTGCAGGGCTTCGGTCGGCTGGTCGCTACGGATCAGGTGCAAGGCCTCGATGGCCGTAGGGTGGACGCCGAATTCCGGGGCGAAGCGCTTCATCAGGCTCGCCAGTTCGGCGCGGCGCTGGCTGACGCCGTCGTCTGGCGCAATGTGGATGGACGTGGATACCGACATGCCGATCAATCTCCCAGGCCAAATTGAGTGAACCGCGCTAGTAAAGCCGATTGCGCGGCTGTCGGCCAGAGTCGGATCTATCGCTACAGGATCGTGCAAGTGCGCAGGAGGATCCGGCTAACCCAGGCCGTGGTCGGTTCCCTAATCTGGACCTGTCAAAACGCTCCCACCGGGGCCATCACATCCAGACGAGGAAACCATCATGTCCGATATTCAAAACAAAGTAGTGGTCATCACCGGCGCCAGCAGCGGAATTGGTGAAGCTGCGGCGCGGTTGCTTGCGGCTCGCGGTGCTCGCGTCGTGCTTGGCGCGCGGCGCATCGATCGTTTGCAAACCTTGGTGCAGGAACTCGAAGCCGCCGGCCAGCAGGCGGCTTGTAAAGCGCTGGACGTGACTCGTCGTGAGGATGTCCAGGCCTTCATCGATTTCGCTGTCGAGCGGTTCGGTCGGGTCGACGTGATCATCAACAATGCCGGGGTCATGCCGCTCTCCAAGCTCGAGGCGCTGAAAGTCGAAGAGTGGGACCGCATGATCGACGTCAACATCCGTGGTGTGCTCCACGGTATCGCCGCCGGGCTGCCGTTGATGCAGCGCCAGCGCAGCGGCCAGTTCATCAACATCGCCTCCATCGGTGCCTACGCGGTCAGCCCGACAGCCGCCGTGTATTGCGCCACCAAGTACGCCGTGCGGGCGATTTCCGAGGGCTTGCGCCAGGAAGTCGGGGGTGATGTGCGGGTGACGGTGATTTCCCCCGGCGTGACCGAATCGGAACTGGCCGATAGCATTTCCGATGAAGGTGGCCGTGCCGAAATGCGTGAGTTCCGCAGGATCGCCATTCCGGCCGAAGCCATCGCCCGGGCAATCGCCTACGCCATCGAGCAATCGGCGGACGTAGACGTCAGCGAACTGATCGTGCGGCCCACCGCCAGCCCGTTCTGAATCTTGGCCGACCCAAAATGGTGACTGCCTCAAGCCTGTGTCCAGCCCAACATAGTCTGTGTACCAGCCTTGAGGCCCATCGTTACGCCCGTTCCAACCGCGCCGCCGCCCGCTGGGTGATTTGCGAGCGCACCCGGAACGACTCGGCCGCACGCCGGTTCGCTTCTTCCAGCACGCGCGTCGGCGCGGTGTCCGGGCTGCCGGCGTTGAACGGTGGGGCAGGGGCGTATTCGAGCTGCAGCTGGACCAGTTCGGCGGTGTCCTGGTCGAACAGCTCGGCCGCCAGGGTCAAGGCAAAGTCGATCCCGGCCGTGATGCCGCCACCGGTGAGCAGGTTGCCGTCGCGGACCACGCGCTCCTTGATCGGCGTTGCGCCCAGGGTTTGCAGCAGGCTGTGATAGGCCCAATGGGTGGTGGCGCGCTTGCCTTGCAACAGGCCCGCGGCACCGAGCACCAGCGAACCGGTGCACACGGACGTGATGTATTTCGCGTCGGCGGCTTGCCGCTTGATGAAGGCCAGCGTCTGCTCGTCTTCCATCAGCGGCCCGACGCCGGTCCCGCCGGGAACGCAGATCACGTCGAGCTTCGGGCAGTCCTCAAACGTGGTGGTGGGCAGCAACACCAGTCCGGTGCTGGCAGTGACCGGCGCCAGGTCCTTCCAGATCAGGTGGACCTTCACGTCTGGCAATGAGGCCAGTACGTCATAAGGGCCGGTCAGGTCCAACTGCTGGACTTGGGGAAATAACAGCAAACCGATCTGCAACGTCATGTCGCGTTCTCCTTTGGATGATGCCCGAGGGGTGGACGGTTTTACTTTAGATCCGTAGGCTCTGGCGTATACGCC
The DNA here is from genome assembly GCF_900119205.1 of Pseudomonas sp. NFACC16-2. NCBI lineage: Bacteria > Pseudomonadati > Pseudomonadota > Gammaproteobacteria > Pseudomonadales > Pseudomonadaceae > Pseudomonas > Pseudomonas sp. NFACC16-2. Next base: position 4,939 of record NZ_FPIX01000074.1, read on the forward strand.
AATAAGCCCACGAATCACGCCAATATGCCCAACCCACCGAAAACCGTTCATGTCCTGGCCTTCGCCAATGTGCAAGTGCTCGATGTCACCGGGCCTTTGCAGGTCTTCGCATCGGCCAACGACCTGGCCCGCCAGCAAGGCCTGCCGCTGCCGTACACGCCGACGGTCATCGCCATGGGCGGTGGAGCGGTGATGTCCTCGGCAGGCTTGGCGCTGATGGCCGAGCCGCTGCCGAGCGAAGGCAGCGACACGCTGTTGATCGCCGGAGGCTGGGGCGTGTACGAAGCGGCGAAGGATCCGGCGCTGGTGGCCTGGGTCAAGGAGCACGGCCTGCGTTCGCGAAGGGTGGCGTCGGTGTGCACCGGGGCGTTCCTGTTGGCCGCCAGCGGTTGGTTGGACGGACGGCGCGTGGTGACGCACTGGACCCGCTGCGAACAACTGGCCGAGCAACATCCGCAATTGCGGGTCGAACCCAACCCGATTTTCATCAACGACGGCCCGGTCTGGACCTCGGCCGGGGTCACGGCCGGCATCGACCTGGCCCTGGCGCTGGTGGAGGAGGACCTGGGCCGTGCGGTGGCGCTGGAGGTCGCCCGGCACTTGGTGGTGTTCCTCAAGCGTCCCGGTGGGCAATCGCAGTTCAGCGTGACCTTGTCGCTGCAAAAGCAGGGCAGTCGGTTTGATGACCTGCATGCCTGGATCGCCGAGAACCTCACCCGCGACCTGGGCCTGTCGAGCCTGGCCGCCGAGGTGGGTATGAGCGAACGCAGCTTTGTGCGGCACTATCGCGCCGACACTGGCCAGACCCCGGCGCGGGCGGTGGAGTTGATTCGCGTGGAAACCGCTCGCCGCCTGTTGTCCGACACCGCTGTGTCGATCAAGCGGGTGGCGGTGCAATGTGGCTTCGGCAGCGAAGAAACCCTGCGTCGCAGTTTCCTGCGGGCCATGGGCGTGACCCCCCAGGCCTATCGCGAGCGGTTCGCCGTCAGCCCTCAAGCAGATCCAGCAATGCCTTGAGCGTGGCCTCGGGGGCTTCCTGGGGAATATTGTGGCCAACACCGGGCAGCACTCGGCGCTCGTAAAAACCCGTGAAATGCTCGACGTCTTCGTCGTGTTCCGACGCGGGCCCCACGCCGTCATCGGCGCCGCACAGGGAAATGCTCGGCACGCTGATGGCCGGTTGTGCCGCCAGCCGTTCCTCCATCCACTCCAGCGTCGGGTCGCCCGGTGCGTACATGAACCGATGACGGTAGGAGTGGATCACCACGTCGACGAAGTCCGGGTTGTCGAACGACGCAGCACTGAAGGGATACCGTTCGGCGCCACGTTTCCAGGTTGGTGACCACAGGCGCCAGAGCAATTCACACAGTTCACGTCGGTTCTGGGTCAGGCCCTCGACACCCCGCGCCGTGTGGAAATAGTACTGGTACCACAGGCGATGTTCGGTTTCCGGGTCCAGCGGCTGCGTGGAACGTGGAATGTCCTGCAGGTTGTAGCCATCGCCGGTCACCAGGCAGCGAACGCGCTCGGGCCACAGCGCCGCGACGATACACGCCGCCCGACCGCCCCAGTCGTAGCCGCACAGCGCCGCCTGGGGGATGGAGAGTGCGTGCATCAGGTCCAGCAGGTCCTGGGCCAACGCCGCTTGCTGGCCGGAGCGCAGGATGGCCGGGTTGTTGAACCGGGTCGGGCCGTAGCCGCGCAGGTAGGGCACGATGACCCAATATCCACGCTCGGCCAAGGCGGGCGCGACTTCATCGAAAGCCCTGGGGTCGTAAGGAAAACCGTGCAGCAGGATGACTGGCTCGCCGCTGGCGGGACCATGCTCTTCGTAGGCGATGCGCAACAGCGGCGTCACTGCGAAGTTGACCTTGGGATCGAGGTTCATGTTGGCCTCCGGCATTGCTCGGTTGCGGTCAGGCGGGTTCCTGGTTCACGTATTTGGCCCGATCCGGCGTGAACGTCACGATCATGTTCGTGCTGGAGCAGGTCAGGGTGCGCTCCTGGGTCAAGTCGATGTCCAGGTCTTCACCGCGCAGGCCCTGCCATTGGGCGAGGTACTTGAGACAGCCGAATTTTTCGTTTTTCTTCAGGCTGCGGCTGACGCCACCTTTCCAGCCCAGTACCGGCAACTCACCCTCCAGGCAGCGTTGCGCCAGTTCGGGAAACTTCATCGCGCGGTCGCGGCCGATTTCCCAGCATTTGATCAGGCCCCGGTCCTGGCCTTCCCAGAGGTCTTCGCGGGTCAGGCCTGTTCGGGGTGGGGTGGTGATGGGGCGTTTGATATGGGTCATGTCAGGTCCTTGAGTCGGGTTTTTATCGGGCAGCTCCGCTGCACCCGTGAGAAGCATCGATCTTAGGAGGGGTTGGCGGGGCTGGCAACTCGAAAGGGGGCGTAACGATAAATGGGCGAATTGCGGTGATTGCTTCTGTGGCGAGGGGATTTATCCCCGCTGGGCTGCGAAGCAGCCCCAAAATCTGGCAACTCGGTATGTCAGGTTAATTGAGGTTGTTCTTTTGAGGGCTGCTGCGCAGCCCAGCGGGGATAAATCCCCTCGCCACAGATAAATTCCCCACCACAGTGGTGCGGTGTTCCTACAAAAAATTAGGTGAACCGGAATTTTCTGACGAGTCGTGTCGGTTGCCGGTTCGGAAGGGGCGGGGATAGGCTTTGCTCGTCGCTGCAAAATCAGCGACCGGGTTTGGTCACCCGTCCAATGTCAGGCGCACACGCGCCAACCTCAGCATGTCGGCGCTTTTTTGTGTGCTTGTCGGTATGCTTTGCGGTGGGCTGTGCGCGGGGCACTTTCGAGTGCGCCGGGTGCCTGACTTCCCGGTTGACCAACCTGCGTATAGCCCACCACCCTCGTTTGGTCACGAGGTGGGTGAGCTCAACTTCAAGTCAGGAGTTTCACAATGGTCAAAATCACCCCCAACCCTCCACGCGCCGAAGACCTTTCTGCCTACACCACCCTCGACACAACAAAACTCCGCGAAGCCGCCGACCGGGCGCTGAACATTCACCTGTCTCCCACCCCAGCCAAACCCGATACCCAGGACGGCCAGGTGTTCACCGTGGTCCCCGGGCTAAACCCCGAATCGGTGCTGACCACCCTCAGCGAAACCCTGGCCTCGGCCGATGCGCTGGTCAGTGACCTGGGATTCGAGCTGGAAGGTTCCCGGCGACACGTAGCGCTGGGGATTCAACAGTTGATCGAGCTGGCCAGATTGCTGGCCAACCGAGCTTTGGATGACATCGAACTGGCCGACTCAACGCGATAGCCAGCGCACCGCTTTCCCTGTGGCGAGGGGATTTATCCCCGCTGGGCTGCGAAGCAGCCCCCCAAACAGCCCGATTAACCTGACACACTGGGTGGTGGTTTTTGGGCCTGCTGCGCAGTCCAGCGGGGATAAATCCCCTCGCCACAAGGATCTGTTCACTCTAAAACTAGGGCAGCCCGGTTCACGGCTGCCAATGAGTCTTCTCCCCGCTCAACTTGCGATCCAGGAAGCTCGCCGCGCTGATCAACGCCAGATGAGTCAAGGCCTGGGGCGTGTTGCCCAAGTGGTAGCCGTGGCTGTCGAATTCTTCGGCGTACAGCCCCAGCGGGTTGGCGTAGCGCAGCAGTTGTTCGAATTCCAACTGGGCTTTTTCCACGCGGCCGGCGCGGGCCAGGCATTCGACGTACCAGAACGAGCAGGCCGCGAATGAGCCTTCGATGCCGCTGAGGCCGTCGATGGGGCTGTCGTCGTTGCGGTAGCGATAGACCATGCCGTCGCGCACCAGGTTTTTTTCGATGGCATCGAGTGTCGAGAGCCAGCGCGGGTCGCGGGCGCTGACGAAGCGCACCAGCGGCATCAACAGCATCGAGCCGTCCAGGGCGGTGCTGCCCAGGCGCTGGATGAAGTGCTGGTGTTCGTCGTTCCAGAAGTTCGTCCAGATGTCCTGGTAGATGGCCTGGCGCGTTTCGTCCCAGCGGGCGAACGGGGCGGGCAGGGAGCGTTTTTCGGCCAGGCGGATGGCGCGATCCACCGCGACCCAGCACATCAGCCGCGAATGCAGAAAATGCTGTTTGTCGCCGCGCATTTCCCAGATACCCACATCCTTGTCCTGCCAGACCTTGCACACTTGATCGACCACGTCGACGGTGTGTTTCCAGCCTTGATGGGAGATCGCTTCGCCGTATTTGTTGACCAGGTACACCGCGTCCATCAACTCGCCGAAAATATCCAATTGCACCTGCTGGTAGGCCAGGTTGCCGATGCGCACCGGCTGCGCATTGCCGAACCCGCTCAGGTGCGGCAGCTCGGTTTCCGGCAGTTCCAGCCTGCCGTCCAGACCATAGAGAATATTGAGTTTGGTCGGTTGATCACAGCAGTCGCTGACCCGACCGCGCAGCCAGCGCATGTAGGCGTTGGCTTCTTCGACGAAGCCCAGGCGCATGAACGCATAGACGGTAAAGGAAGAGTCGCGGATCCAGGTGTAGCGATAATCCCAGTTGCGTTCGCCGCCGCGGGTTTCCGGCAGGCCGAAGGTGGCGGCGGCGAGGATGGCGCCGTGTTTGCGCGAGGTCAGCAGCTTCAGCGCCAGGGCCGAGCGGTTGACCACTTCCCGCCAGCGTCCGCGGTAGGTGGACTGGCCGATCCAGCCGCGCCAGAACGCCAGGGTGCGTTCCAGGCAAATCGCGCTGACATCGTCCTGAAGGCGCGGGTCGTCGATGTCACCCAGCAGGAATTCGGCGCTCTGGCCCTGCGCCAAGGTGAACTCGGCCACCGCCGCATTGCCGTCCAGCGTCATGGGCTGGTCGGAGCATAAGCGCAGGCTCGGTTGCCCCGGCGCTTCGAAACAGATGTGGGCAGCGTCCTGGCGCGCAGTGGTGGCGGCCCGGGCGTAGTCATGCCGTACGGCGCAGCGCATGCGAAACGTCGCGCTGCCGACGGTCATGTGCACTTTGCGCATCAGCACCGGTAAATCATCCTCGCTGTCGCCGATGGGCAGCAGGTCGGTGACTTCCACCACGGCGCCGTCGCTCAGCCAGCGGGTTTGCAGCACGTTGGTGTCGGGCAGGTAGATCTGCTGGCGGCGGGCATTCGGCAGGTCCGGGGCCAGTTGGAAAATGCCCGCTTCGGGCGTATCCAGCAGCGAACAGAAGATCGATGGGCTGTCGAATTCCGGCCAGCAGAAAAAATCTATGCTGCCTTGGTCATTGACCAGCGCGGCGCTGCGCATGTCGCCGATGATGCCGTGGTTCTCGATGGGGCTTTGCGGTTCGTCATGGTCAGCCATTGCCGCGAAACCCCGGATAAAGGCTCATCCCGCCATCGATGAACAGCGTGGTGCCCACCACATAATCGGACAAGTCCGAGGCCAGCCAGACCACGGCGTTGGCGACATCCTCCACATCGCCGACGCGACCGTAAGGAATCAGCTCCAGCAGTTTCTGTTCCTGCTCGCCCTCGGTGGCGTCCTGGTTGATGGCCGTGCGGATGGCGCCGGGGGCGATGCTGTTGATGCGGATGCGTTGGTGGCTGGTTTCCTGGGCCAGGCTCTGCATCAGCAGATCGACCCCGCCCTTGGACGCGGCGTAATTGGCGTGGCCCGCCCAGGGAATGCGCTGGTGCACCGAACTCATGTGGATGATCTTGCCAGCGGCCCGGGACACGCCCTGGCGAATGCCCTGGCGGGTGAAAATCCGCAGGGCGGCGCGAGCGCAGAGGAACTGGCCGGTGAGGTTGGTGCCGATCACGGTGTTCCAGTCTTCCAGGCGCATGTCGACGGTGGCGGCGTCTTTTTGCAGGCCGGAGTTGGCGACCAGGATATCCAGCGCGCCAAACGTTTCGAGGGTCTGGGCGAACAGGCGTTCGACGTCCGGCTCTTTCGACACATCGGCCCCGACGGCGATGGCGCGGCCGCCGTTGGTGTTGATTTCACGGGCCAGCGTTTCAGCCGGGCCGGCGCTGGAGTGGTAGTTGAGTACCACCGCGGCACCCGCGTCTGCCAAGGCCCTGGCCGCGCCTGCACCAATGCCGGAGCTGGCACCGGTGACCAGGGCAACCTGTCGGGCGAGGGATATCTGCATGGGCTTAGCACCTTGAGTGGAGGGCTTTACCTGCTGACTGGTGTGAGGTGGTTGGAGTTCACTTGGGTGAAGCGATCTTCACAATCCACTGAACACGCCACCCATGCCGAACACAAAATCTGTGGCGAGGGGATTTAACCCCGCTGGGGCGCGAAGCGGCCCCCATTCAAACCGCCTGACACACCACCGTTGCCAGGTTTTGGGGCTGCTGCGCAGCCCAGCGGGGATAAATCCCCTCGCCACAGATAAATCCTTCGCCACGAAAGCGGTGTTCGGCTGTTACCAACCCCGCCCCGAATTCACCCAGAAATTCACCGACAACGACGTGGACACTGACTCCACCTGATGGAACCAGCCTTCCGGCAAAAACAGCAAATCCCCAGCCTCCAATGTCACGCGCAGGAAGGTCACGTCGCGAGCGTGGGGGAAACGTTGGTAGTCCGGCGCGTCCGGGTTGAAATCACAGCCGTCCAGCCCACCTTGGGGTGCCGTGGACCACGTCCCCAACGCTTCACGATGATGAGGCGCGGCGAGGGTGAAGGTTTTCTGCCCCCAGACCTGGGCAAACAGGTTATCGGTGTCATCGCGGTGCAGCGGCGTCAGGGTGCCCTTGGGGCCGATCCAGATGCGCGGTGGGATGAACAGCGACGGGTCGAAATAGGGCGGATATTGGATCTGCTCCATCAATTGCGCCGGCAGGATGTTGTTGCCCATGTAGGCCGGTGGTTCGCCGTCGGCGCCCTTGGTCGCCGGGCTGTCGAGGGAGGCGATGAAGTCGGCCATGGACGTGGAGCGGAAGTCCCGCTCGGTGGAGAAGGTCTTTTTCACGTAGTCGCCGTGGCGGGTGATGCCTTGCAGCTCGGCAAAATGCACCAGGGACTCCTCGCGGCTGAGCTTGAACAACGGCCAATCCTGCAAGGCATCGCTGATAACCACCGGAATGCCATGGGGCAGGTAGCGTGCTTGAAACTCCTGCACCGACAGCTCACTGCGAGGGCGACGCTCGACGCTGCGTTGAGTGGGCAGGCTGGCGGTGAGTTTTTCGCTGAAGCGCGACGGGGTGGGGTAGCGTTTGTTCATGTCGACCTTTTCCACCACGCCACCGCCGTGCCGGGCATGGTCGATGATCTGCGGCAGCAACGTCGCCAGGCCCATGTTGCCGCCGATCTTCAGGCGCCCGCTGGCGAACAGTTCCTCGACATTGGCCAGGCCCGCCATGATCCCGAGGAAATCCTTTTCCGCCACCTCGATGGTGACGTCGGGGCTGCTGTGGCGGCCAACCTGGGTGCGACTGCTGGCCTTGACCTCGGACCAGTACGCCTGGTGCGGGCCGAACACGAATTGGAAGACGCCTTCGATACCAACGGCGCCGGCATTGGCGAACAGCTTGCCCAGGATGGTTTGCAGGTCCACGGCGGTCACTCTTGCGGGTTTTTGGTCTTAGCAGGTAACGAGGGCCTGGAGCAGAAATTTAGCCCCCATCGCTGCGTCATCGACCGTCGCCCTAGCGCGTCGCGACCATGAACACCCGGGGAAATGGCAGCAGCACGGTGCCATCGTCCAGGGCGGGATAAGCCTGTTCGATCGCCTTGAGGTACTGCGCCAGATACTGCTCGCGTTGCGCCTCATCCAGCGGTTCGAGAAACGGGCGCAAGCCGCTGCCCTTGAACCACTCCACCACGCCTGCGGCGCCACCGGCCAAGGGGTGATGGTAGGTGGTGCGCCACACATCGACGCGGCTGCAGTGGGGCTTGAGAATCGCGTAATAGGTGCTGGCGTCCTCTACCTCGGTCCGTGAATCAGCCGCCCCGGCCAGTTGACTGGCCCAAGGGCCGTTGGCAGCGATTTCCCGCATCAGGCGGTGGGAGGGTTGGTGCAGGGTGTCGGGCATCTGGATCGCCAGGCTGCCACCGGGGGCGAGTTTGCCCACCAGCGAGGGCAGCAGGGTGGCGTGGTCGGGCAGCCATTGCAGCACGGCGTTGGCGAAGATCACGTCGAACGGCCCGGGTTCATCCCATTGGCCGATGTCGGCGGTGTCGAACGCCACGGCGGGCAGGCGTTTGCGTGCGGCCTCGACCATGTCGCTGGAACTGTCCAGGCCGCGCACCGTGGCGCCGCTGAAATGCTCCACCAACAGTTCGGTGGAATTGCCCGGGCCACACCCCAGGTCGATCACTGAGCGGGCCTGTATGGGGGGAATGGCGGCGAGCAGGTCCCGGGACGGACGGGTGCGTTCCTGTTCGAAGGTGACGTATTGCTTGGCGGACCAGCCCATGGCGTTCTCCTGTGCGGCGCAGTGAGTCGAGGTGCCGCCAGTATAAGGTCGGGCGAAGACGATGTAGCGAACGTAACGGTTTTGACTAATTCTGTAGGTTACGATTTCGTTATCTTCCCTACACGACCGATCGGAGAAAACCGCAGTGACCCAACTGACCCTGCTGTGCCTGCCTTATTCCGGCGCCAGCGCGATGGTGTACAGCCGTTGGCGGCGCAAGTTGCCGCAATGGCTGCATGTGCAACCGGTGGAACTGCCGGGGCGCGGGGCGCGCTTCGACGAGCCGCTGCACACCGACATGGGCCCGTTGGCGATGCAACTGGCGCGGGAGCTGTCCGCGACGCTCCAGGCCCCTTACGCCTTGTTCGGCCACAGCCTGGGCGCGTTGCTGGCCTGCGAGATCGGCCATGCCCTGCGTGAACTCGGCTGCCCGGAACCGGTGGCGCTGTTTGCGTCCGGCACCGCGGCGCCGACGATGCGCGCCGACTATGACCGCGGTTTCGCCGAGCCGAAAACCGATGCTGAACTGATCGACCAGTTGCGCACCCTCAACGGTACCAGCGAGGAAATATTGGCCAACGAAGAGCTGATGGCCCTGACCTTGCCGGTCCTGCGAGCCGACTTCCTGCTGTGCGGACGTTTCCAGCCGCGAATCCGACCGCCGCTCAACTGCCCGGTGCATGTGCTCGGTGGCACCGCCGACAAGGCCACCACGGAGCAACTGATTGGCTGGCGCCGGGAAACCACGGGCAGCTTTTCGGTGGACATGCTGGCCGGCGGGCACTTCTTCATTCATGAGCACGAGGCCAAGGTGTTGCGGCTGATCAAGGATCAGTTGAGCGTGCATCATCGGCGGCATGGGTTGGCCATCAGCGCCTGAGGCACAAATAGCCTGCTGTTGTAGCGAGGGGATTTATCTGTGGCGAGGGGATTTATCCCATAGGCGCTAACCAAACCCCTCGCCCCGTAGCCCGTCTCGCTGGTATCCCCGCGTGTTTCGCGGGGACTCACGTAAAGCATTGCTAAAGTAATCCCATTGCTCAAGGCAATCGAATAGCGACAAACATGGACCGATTGCGCCACAAAGCAGCCAAAGGACAAACGCCATCTCACGCCAGCGAGAGCGCCGCAGATCCACCTGCTCCCGTTCGTTTTTTTGTGAGCTCTTCCTTTGGCTCAGGGGAAAAATGCTCGCCTTCTGCGATCAACCGCTCGATCAGGCAAGCCACCAATAATTTCCCTTGCAGCCAGGCTTTTGCACCTTCG
>NZ_FPIX01000072.1:0-15610 GCF_900119205.1 Pseudomonas sp. NFACC16-2
GAACCGAAAACTTCGGAGCAGACACGGGTCAGAGCAGCGGTCAGCGTGGTTTTACCGTGGTCAACGTGACCGATGGTGCCAACGTTGACGTGCGGTTTGTTCCGTTCAAATTTTTCTTTAGCCACGACAATTAACTCCTAGCTTAAAGGGGCTGAATCAGCCTTGCTTTTTGGTAACAGTCTCGACGATATGCGACGGAGCTGTATTGTATTTTTTGAATTCCATAGAGTAGCTTGCGCGACCCTGAGACATGGAACGAACGTCGGTCGCGTAACCGAACATCTCACCCAACGGAACCTCAGCACGAATCACTTTGCCGGAAACCGTATCTTCCATACCCAGAATCATGCCACGACGACGGTTAAGGTCGCCCATGACATCACCCATGTAGTCTTCAGGCGTAACGACTTCCACCGCCATGATCGGCTCAAGCAACTCACCACCACCCTTCTGGGCCAGCTGCTTGGTTGCCATGGAGGCAGCCACCTTAAACGCCATCTCGTTGGAGTCGACGTCATGGTAGGAACCATCGAACACGGTCGCCTTCAGGCCGATCAGCGGATAGCCGGCAACAACGCCGTTCTTCATCTGCTCTTCGATACCCTTCTGGATCGCCGGGATGTATTCCTTAGGAACCACACCACCTACGACTTCGTTCAGGAATTGCAGACCTTCCTGACCTTCGTCAGCCGGCGCAAAACGAATCCAGCAGTGACCGAACTGGCCACGACCGCCGGACTGGCGAACGAACTTGCCTTCGATTTCACAGCTCTTCGTGATGCGCTCACGATAGGAAACCTGAGGCTTACCGATGTTGGCTTCGACGTTGAACTCACGGCGCATCCGGTCAACCAGGATGTCCAGGTGCAACTCGCCCATGCCGGAGATGATCGTTTGACCAGTCTCTTCATCAGTCTTGACGCGGAAAGACGGGTCTTCCTGAGCAAGCTTGCCCAGAGCGATACCCATTTTTTCCTGGTCGTCCTTGGTCTTGGGCTCAACGGCAACCGAAATAACCGGCTCCGGGAAGTCCATGCGAACCAGGATGATTGGCTTGTCAGCGTTGCACAAAGTTTCACCGGTGGTGACGTCCTTCATGCCGATCAAGGCCGCGATGTCGCCAGCGCGCACTTCCTTGATTTCTTCACGGGCGTTTGCGTGCATCTGCACCATACGACCCACACGCTCTTTCTTGCCTTTTACCGAGTTGATCACGCCGTCGCCGGAGGCCAACACGCCCGAGTAAACCCGAACAAAGGTCAAGGTACCCACGAATGGGTCGGTAGCGATCTTGAACGCCAAAGCCGCGAACGGCTCGTCGTCACTTGCGTGACGCTCCATTTCCTCTTCCTCGTTATCCGGGTTGGAACCCTTGATAGCAGGAATGTCGGTTGGAGCAGGCAGGAAGTCGATAACGGCGTCGAGAACCAGGGGAACACCCTTGTTCTTGAAAGAAGAACCGCAAACAGCCAGAACGATCTCACCAGCGATAGTACGCTGACGCAGAGCGGCCTTGATTTCCTCGTTGGTGAGTTCTTCACCTTCGAGGTACTTGTTCATCAGCTCTTCGCTGGCTTCGGCCGCAGCCTCAACCATGTTGCTGCGCCATTGCTCGGCTTCTTCCAACAGTTCGGCAGGAATTTCCTTGCGAACAGGGACCATACCCTTGTCGGAGTCATTCCAGTAAACCGCTTGCATGTTGATCAGGTCGATCTGGCCCTGGAAGTTGTCTTCCGAACCAATAGCCAGCTGGATAGGCACCGGAGTATGACCCAGACGCTGCTTGATCTGACCGATCACGCGCAGGAAGTTGGCACCAGCACGGTCCATCTTGTTTACGTAAACAAGACGTGGAACGCCGTATTTGTTGGCCTGACGCCATACGGTTTCCGACTGCGGCTCAACACCCGAAGTACCACAGAACACAACGACAGCGCCGTCGAGCACACGCAGGGAACGTTCAACTTCGATGGTGAAGTCTACGTGGCCCGGGGTATCGATAACGTTGAAGCGGTGCTCGTGCGCGTACTGCTTCTCGGAACCCTTCCAGAAGGCGGTGATAGCAGCAGAAGTAATGGTAATACCACGCTCCTGCTCCTGCACCATCCAGTCTGTGGTCGCGGCGCCGTCATGCACCTCGCCCATTTTGTGACTCTTGCCGGTGTAAAAAAGGACGCGCTCGGTGGTGGTGGTTTTACCAGCATCCACGTGAGCAACGATACCGATGTTACGGTAGCGGTTAATCGGTGTAGTACGAGCCATAAAGCCCTCGCAAATTGAGTGACGCTAAAATTAGAAGCGGTAGTGCGAGAAAGCCTTGTTGGCTTCAGCCATACGGTGCACGTCTTCACGCTTCTTAACTGCAGCACCTTTACCTTCAGCAGCGTCCAACAGTTCACCAGCCAAACGCAGAGCCATGGACTTCTCGCCGCGCTTGCGGGCGAAGTCTACAAGCCAGCGCATTGCCAGGGCGTTACGACGGGACGGACGAACTTCAACCGGAACCTGGTAGGTAGCACCGCCTACGCGGCGCGACTTCACTTCGACCAGCGGAGCGATGGCGTCGAGTGCTTTTTCGAAGAGTTCCAGGGGATCGGAGTTCTTACGCTCTTTAACTTTTTCCAGCGCGCCATAAACGATACGTTCGGCAACGGCTTTCTTGCCGCTTTCCATTACGTGGTTCATGAACTTGGCGAGAATCTGGCTTCCGTATTTCGGATCGTCCAGAATCTCACGTTTGGCTGCTACGCGACGTCTTGGCATTGATAAGCCCTCAAACGGTCTTCAGGTTAGCCCGGGACAGCGGATGCGTGCCCGACCTTACTCTTATCGACTCAATAAAATTAAAAACTGCTAAACGGCCGATTATTTCGGACGCTTGGTACCGTACTTCGAACGACCTTGGTTACGACCTTTGACGCCGGAAGTATCCAAAGAGCCGCGAACGGTGTGGTAACGAACACCTGGCAAGTCTTTTACACGACCGCCGCGGATCAGGACCACGCTGTGTTCTTGCAGGTTGTGGCCTTCACCGCCGATGTACGAGGAAACCTCGAAACCGTTGGTCAGACGCACACGGCATACTTTACGCAGTGCCGAGTTAGGTTTTTTCGGCGTGGTGGTATACACACGGGTGCATACGCCACGACGTTGCGGGCAGTTCTGCAGCGCAGGCACGTCGGATTTCTCGACGATACGCTTACGCGGCTGACGTACCAGCTGGTTGATAGTTGCCATCTACTAGCTCCACTGTTGTCTTGCGACGCTATTGTCTTACAAGAAAAGCAAAATGGCAGGAACGAATTCCCGCCAAATTTAGGGGATCAAGAGTCTAAAGAGGATCTTGTCCCCAGTCAAGGCAAGGCCCCGGCCTCCCCGCCCGCCGGATCTCGACAATTTGTCTCGATCCGCCGAACGGGGCGACCAGGGCCCGGCACTCAATTACCGCAGAACTCAGTTACCACTCGAGTTCAGTGCTTCGGTCAGTGCAGCTTCCACTTCACTGGCGCTTACGCGCAGCGGCTTGTCAGCATCACGGCGACGCTTGCGTTCGCTGTGATAGGCCAAACCGGTACCGGCCGGGATCAGACGACCCACGACCACGTTTTCTTTCAGGCCGCGCAGGTAATCGCGCTTGCCGGTTACCGCCGCTTCGGTCAGTACGCGAGTGGTTTCCTGGAAGGAAGCCGCCGAGATGAACGATTCGGTGGACAACGACGCCTTGGTGATACCCAACAGTACGCGGGTGAACTTGGCGACGAACTTGTCTTCGGCCGCCAGGCGTTCGTTTTCTACCAGGACGTGAGTCAGTTCCATCTGGTCGCCCTTGATGAAGCTGGAATCACCAGATTCGGAAATCTCAACCTTACGCAGCATCTGACGCAGGATGGTCTCGATGTGCTTGTCGTTGATCTTCACGCCTTGCAAACGGTAAACGTCCTGGATCTCGTTCACGATGTACTTGGCCAGCGCACTCACACCCAGCAGACGCAGGATGTCATGTGGATCGCTCGGACCGTCCGAGATAACTTCGCCGCGGTTTACCTGTTCGCCTTCGAAGACGTTCAGGTGACGCCACTTCGGAATCAGCTCTTCGTACGGATCGCTACCGTCGTTCGGTGTAATGACCAGGCGGCGCTTGCCCTTGGTCTCTTTACCGAACGCGATGGTGCCGCTGACTTCAGCCAGAATCGAGGCCTCTTTCGGACGACGGGCTTCGAACAAGTCGGCAACACGCGGCAGACCACCGGTGATGTCGCGGGTTTTCGAAGTTTCCTGCGGGATACGGGCGATAACATCACCGATCGCGATCCGCGCACCGTCCGCAACACCGACCAGGGCGTTGGCTGGCAGGAAGTACTGAGCGATTACGTCAGTGCCTGGCAGCAACAGATCCTTGCCGTTGTCGTCGACCATCTTCACGGCCGGACGGATGTCCTTGCCAGCAGCTGGACGATCCTTTGGATCAAGCACTTCAATGTTGGTCATACCGGTCAATTCGTCGGTCTGACGCTTGATCGTGATGCCTTCTTCCATGCCCACGTAGGTCACGGTACCTTTCATTTCGGTCACGATCGGGTGGGTGTGCGGGTCCCACTTGGCCACGATGGCACCAGCGTCGACCTTGTCGCCTTCCTTGACCGAAATCACAGCACCGTACGGCAGCTTGTAGCGCTCGCGCTCGCGACCGAAGTCGTCAGCGATGGCCAGCTCACCGGAACGGGATACCGCAACCAGGTGACCGTCCACGCGCTCTACGTGCTTGAGGTTGTGCAGACGGACAGTACCACCATTCTTCACCTGGACGCTGTCAGCCGCGGAGGTCCGGCTTGCCGCACCACCGATGTGGAACGTACGCATCGTCAGCTGTGTACCCGGCTCACCGATGGACTGGGCCGCAATAACGCCGACCGACTCACCGATGTTCACCTGATGACCACGAGCCAGGTCGCGACCGTAGCACTTGGCGCAGATGCCATAACGGGTTTCGCAGCTGATCGGCGAACGCACGATCACTTCGTCGATGCTGTTGAGCTCGATGAACTCGACCCACTTCTCGTCAACCAGGGTGCCCGCAGGAACGATCACGTCCTCGGTGCCCGGCTTGAATACGTCACGGGCGATGACACGACCCAATACGCGCTCACCCAACGGCTCTACAACGTCACCGCCTTCAATGTGCGGAGTCATGACCAGGCCATGCTCGGTGCCGCAGTCGATCTCGGTCACGACCAGATCCTGGGCAACGTCTACCAGACGACGCGTCAGGTAACCGGAGTTCGCCGTTTTCAAGGCGGTATCCGCAAGCCCCTTACGAGCACCGTGAGTGGAGATGAAGTACTGGAGTACGCTCAGGCCTTCACGGAAGTTCGCGGTAATCGGGGTCTCGATGATGGAACCGTCCGGCTTGGCCATCAGGCCACGCATACCGGCGAGCTGACGGATCTGCGCAGCAGAACCCCGTGCGCCCGAGTCGGCCATCATGTACATCGAGTTGAAGGATTCCTGGTCGACTTCGTTGCCATGACGGTCGATGACTTTCTCTTTCGAGAGGTTGGCCATCATCGCCTTGGAGACTTCGTCGTTCGCCTTGGACCAGA
Source organism: Pseudomonas sp. NFACC16-2 (assembly GCF_900119205.1). Taxonomy (NCBI): domain Bacteria; kingdom Pseudomonadati; phylum Pseudomonadota; class Gammaproteobacteria; order Pseudomonadales; family Pseudomonadaceae; genus Pseudomonas; species Pseudomonas sp. NFACC16-2. Next base: position 5,601 of record NZ_FPIX01000072.1, read on the forward strand.
GGTCGATCACCTTGTTGTACTTCTCGCCCTGGGTTACCAGGCCGGAGGCGTACTGACTTTCGATCTCTTTCACTTCTTCGGTAGCGGCGCCGATGATGCGGGCTTTTTCATCCGGGATAACGAAGTCGTTAACACCGATGGAAACGCCGGAAATGGTCGAATAGGCAAAACCGGTGTACATCAACTGGTCAGCGAAGATCACGGTCTCTTTCAGACCCACCACGCGATAGCACTGGTTGATCAGCTTGGAGATCGCCTTTTTCTTCATCGGCAGGTTGACGACGTCGAAGGACAGACCTTTTGGCACAACCTGGAACAACAGCGCACGGCCGACGGTGGTGTCGACGATACGGGTGTTGGTCACGCTGCCGCCATCACGATCGTTCACGGTTTCGTTGATCCGCACTTTGACCTTGGCATGCAGTGCGGCTTCGCCGGCACGGAACACACGGTCAACTTCCTGCAGATCGGCGAACACACGACCTTCGCCCTTGGCGTTGATCGCTTCACGCGTCATGTAGTACAGACCCAATACAACGTCCTGCGACGGAACGATGATTGGCTCACCGTTGGCTGGCGACAGGATGTTGTTGGTCGACATCATCAACGCACGCGCTTCCAGCTGGGCTTCCAGCGTCAGCGGTACGTGCACGGCCATCTGGTCGCCGTCGAAGTCGGCGTTGTACGCAGCACAGACCAGCGGGTGCAGCTGGATAGCCTTACCTTCGATCAGTACCGGTTCAAACGCCTGGATGCCCAGACGGTGAAGGGTCGGTGCACGGTTGAGCAGAACCGGGTGTTCGCGAATCACTTCAGCGAGAACGTCCCAGACCTCTGGCAGCTCGCGCTCGACCATCTTCTTGGCCGCTTTGATGGTGGTAGCGAGACCACGCATTTCCAGCTTGCCGAAAATGAACGGCTTGAACAGTTCCAAGGCCATTTTTTTAGGCAGACCGCACTGGTGCAGACGCAGGGTCGGGCCTACGGTAATAACCGAACGACCGGAGTAGTCAACACGCTTACCGAGCAAGTTCTGACGGAAACGACCCTGCTTACCCTTGATCATGTCAGCCAGGGATTTCAGAGGACGCTTGTTGGAACCGGTAATAGCGCGGCCACGACGACCGTTATCGAGCAATGCGTCGACCGCTTCCTGCAACATACGCTTTTCGTTGCGCACGATGATGTCCGGAGCGGACAGATCGAGCAGGCGCTTCAAGCGGTTGTTACGGTTGATCACTCGACGATACAGGTCGTTGAGGTCGGAAGTCGCGAAACGACCGCCATCGAGCGGAACCAGTGGACGCAGGTCTGGCGGCAGAACCGGCAGAACGGTCAGCACCATCCACTCTGGCAGGTTGCCGGAACCCTGGAAGGCTTCCATCAACTTCAGACGCTTGGACAGCTTCTTGATCTTGGTTTCGGAGTTGGTTTGCGGGATTTCTTCGCGCAGCCGGCCAATCTCGTGTTCCAGGTCGATAGCGTGCAGCAGTTCGCGGACAGCTTCGGCACCCATGCGGGCATCGAAATCGTCGCCGAACTCTTCCAGCGCTTCGAAGTACTGCTCGTCGTTGAGCAACTGACCTTTTTCAAGGGTGGTCATGCCTGGATCGATAACGACATAGCTCTCGAAGTAGAGAACGCGTTCGATATCACGCAGGGTCATGTCCATCAGCAGGCCGATACGGGACGGCAGCGATTTCAGGAACCAGATGTGAGCAACCGGCGAGGCCAGTTCGATGTGCGCCATGCGCTCACGACGAACTTTTGCCAGCGCGACTTCAACGCCGCACTTCTCGCAGATCACACCACGGTGCTTCAAGCGCTTGTACTTACCGCACAGGCACTCGTAATCCTTGACCGGGCCAAAGATCTTGGCGCAGAACAGGCCGTCACGCTCAGGTTTGAACGTACGGTAGTTGATGGTTTCCGGCTTTTTAACTTCACCGAACGACCACGAACGGATCATCTCAGGCGATGCCAATCCAATACGGATGGCGTCGAACTCTTCGACTTGACCCTGGTTTTTCAGCAAATTCAGTAGGTCTTTCAAGGCCTTTCCTCCTGGCGGAGCAGAGAGCGGGCAAAACAGCCCCGCTCTCGATTCGCGTCACGTGTTATTCGGTTTCCAGATCGATATCGATGCCGAGGGAACGAATTTCCTTGATCAACACGTTGAAAGACTCGGGCATGCCCGGCTCCATACGGTGATCGCCGTCCACGATGTTCTTGTACATCTTGGTCCGGCCGTTCACATCGTCCGACTTCACTGTGAGCATTTCTTGCAGAGTGTATGCAGCACCGTACGCTTCCAGTGCCCAGACCTCCATCTCCCCGAAACGCTGACCACCGAACTGTGCCTTACCACCCAGCGGCTGCTGGGTAACCAGGCTGTAAGAACCGGTAGAACGAGCGTGCATCTTGTCGTCTACCAAGTGGTTCAGCTTCAGCATGTACATGTAGCCAACGGTAACCGGGCGCTCGAACTTGTTGCCGGTACGGCCGTCGAACAGCTGCATCTGGCCGCTTTCTGGCAGGTCTGCCAGTTTCAGCATGGCCTTGATTTCGCTTTCCTTGGCACCGTCGAACACCGGAGTAGCCATTGGAACGCCGCCGCGCAGGTTCTTCGCCAGATCCAGGATTTCCTGGTCGGAGAAGGTGTCCAGCTCTTCATTGCGACCGCCGATCTCGTTGTAGATCTCGTGCAGGAACTTACGCAGGTCAGCGACCTTGCGCTGCTCTTCGATCATACGGTTGATCTTCTCGCCCAAGCCCTTGGCCGCGAGGCCCAGGTGGGTTTCAAGGATCTGACCAACGTTCATACGCGAAGGTACGCCCAACGGGTTGAGGACCACATCGACCGGGGTGCCATTGGCATCGTGCGGCATGTCTTCAACCGGCATGATCACGGAGACCACACCTTTGTTACCGTGACGACCGGCCATCTTGTCGCCCGGCTGGATGCGACGACGGATTGCCAGGTAAACCTTGACGATTTTCAGCACGCCAGGAGCCAGGTCATCGCCCTGCTGCAGTTTACGCTTCTTGTCTTCGAACTTGTCGTCCAGCAGACGGCGGCGATCAACGATATAGGCCTGGGCCTTCTCGAGCTGCTCGTTCAGAGCATCTTCAGCCATGCGCAGTTTGAACCACTGGCCATGCTCAAGACCGTCGAGAACTTCGTCGGTGATTTCCTGACCTTTCTTCAGGCCGGCGCCGCCTTCGGCTTTGTGGCCGACCAGAGCGGAGCGCAGACGCTCGAAAGTTGCCCCTTCGACGATACGGAACTCTTCGTTCAGGTCCTTGCGGATCTCGTCGAGTTGAGTCTTCTCGATCGACAGTGCACGAGCATCACGCTCAACGCCGTCGCGAGTGAAGACTTGTACGTCGATGACCGTACCCTTGGTGCCGGTAGGCACACGCAGGGAGGTGTCTTTAACGTCGCTGGCTTTTTCACCGAAGATGGCACGCAGCAGTTTTTCTTCCGGAGTCAGCTGGGTCTCGCCTTTCGGAGTGACCTTGCCCACCAGGATGTCGCCTGCGCCTACTTCAGCACCTACATAAACGATACCGGCTTCGTCCAGCTTGTTCAGTGCAGCTTCACCCACGTTCGGGATGTCCGCAGTGATTTCCTCTGGGCCAAGCTTGGTGTCACGGGCCACACAGGTCAGTTCCTGGATGTGGATCGTGGTGAAGCGGTCTTCCTGAACCACACGCTCGGACAGGCAGATGGAGTCTTCGAAGTTGAAGCCGTTCCATGCCATGAACGCGATGCGCATGTTCTGACCCAACGCCAGTTCACCCATATCGGTGGACGGACCGTCGGCCATGATGTCGCTGCGCTGAACCCGATCACCCTTGCTCACCAGCGGACGCTGGTTGATGCAGGTGTTCTGGTTGGAGCGGGTGTATTTGGTCAGGTTGTAGATGTCGACACCGGCTTCGCCAGTTTCAACTTCGTCATCGGCAACACGAACCACGATACGGCTGGCGTCGACGGAGTCGATTACGCCACCACGACGAGCCACGACGCAAACGCCGGAGTCACGGGCAACGTTACGCTCCATACCGGTACCTACCAGCGGCTTGTCGGCACGCAGGGTGGGTACAGCTTGACGCTGCATGTTCGAACCCATCAACGCACGGTTGGCGTCGTCGTGCTCGAGGAACGGGATCAACGACGCTGCAACCGAAACTACCTGCTTCGGCGATACGTCCATCAAGGTGACGTCTTCCGGCGCCTTGACGGTGAACTCGTTCAAGTGACGAACAGCTACCAGCTCGTCGACCAGGACCTTCTTGTCGTTCATCGTGGCCGAAGCCTGAGCGATCACGTGATCAGCTTCTTCGATGGCGGACAGGAACACGATCTCGTCCGTAACCAGGGCGTCTTTCACCACACGGTACGGGCTCTCGAGGAAGCCATACTGGTTGGTGCGCGCATAGGCAGCCAGGGAGTTGATCAGACCGATGTTCGGACCTTCCGGCGTCTCGATCGGGCATACACGACCGTAGTGCGTCGGGTGTACGTCACGAACTTCAAAGCCTGCACGCTCACGGGTCAGACCGCCCGGGCCGAGTGCGGAGACACGACGCTTGTGGGTGATCTCGGACAGCGGGTTGTTCTGGTCCATGAACTGGGACAGCTGGCTCGAACCGAAGAACTCCTTCACCGCCGCAGCCACAGGCTTGGCGTTGATCAGGTCTTGCGGCATCAGGCCTTCGCTTTCAGCCATCGACAGACGTTCCTTGACCGCACGCTCTACGCGCACCAGGCCAACACGGAACTGGTTCTCGGCCATTTCGCCTACGCAGCGAACACGACGGTTACCCAGGTGGTCGATGTCATCGACGATGCCCTTGCCGTTACGGATATCGACCAGGGTCTTGAGGACAGCAACGATGTCGTCCTTGTTCAGTACACCCGAACCTTCGATTTCGGTACGACCGATACGACGGTTGAACTTCATCCGGCCGACCGCAGACAGGTCATAGCGCTCAGGGCTGAAGAACAGGTTGTTGAACAGGGTCTCGGCGGCATCCTTGGTTGGCGGCTCGCCAGGACGCATCATGCGATAGATTTCGACCAGGGCTTCCAGCTGGTTGCCGGTGGAGTCGATCTTCAGCGTGTCGGAGATGAACGGACCGCAGTCGATGTCGTTGGTGTACAGCGTCTCGATGCGAACGACCTGGGCCTTGGCGATTTTTGCCAGGATCTCGGTGTTCAGCTCGGTGTTGCACTCTGCCAGGATTTCGCCGGTGGCCGGATGCACGATGACCTTGGCCGTGGTGCGCCCCAGGACGTAGTCCAGAGGTACCTGCAGCTCTTTGATCCCGGCTTTTTCCAACTGGTTGATGTGGCGAGCGGTGATACGACGACCCTGCTCGACAATAACCTTGCCTTTGTCATCCTGGATATCGAGGACGGCGATTTCACCGCGCAGGCGCTGAGGCACCAGTTCCAGGCTGAGGTTTTCACCTTGCACATGGAAAACGTTGGTGGTGTAGAACGCGTCCAGCACTTCTTCGGTGGTATAGCCGAGCGCGCGCAGCAGTACCGATGCAGGCAGCTTGCGACGACGGTCGATACGCACGAATACGCAGTCTTTCGGGTCGAACTCGAAGTCCAACCACGAACCGCGGTAAGGAATGATGCGCGCGGAGTAAAGCAGTTTGCCGGAGCTGTGCGTCTTGCCACGGTCGTGGTCGAAGAACACGCCCGGAGAACGGTGCAGCTGGGAAACGATTACACGCTCGGTACCGTTGATTACGAAGGTACCGTTCTCAGTCATCAGGGGGATTTCACCCATGTAGACTTCTTGCTCTTTGATGTCCTTGATCGCTTTGTTCGACGATTCTTTGTCGAAAATGATCAGACGCACTTTTACCCGCAAAGGTACGGCGTAAGTAACACCGCGCAATACGCATTCTTTGACATCAAATGCCGGTTCGCCCAGGCGATAACCGACGTACTCCAGCGCAGCATTGCCGGAGTAGCTGATGATCGGGAAAACGGATTTGAAGGCCGCATGCAGGCCCACGTCGCGGAACTGATCTTTAGTCGCTCCCGCTTGCAAGAATTCACGATACGAATCCAGCTGGATGGCCAGGAGGTACGGCACATCCATGACGTCCGGCAACTTGCTAAAGTCCTTGCGGATACGTTTTTTCTCAGTATATGAGTAAGCCATCAGCGTTCCCCAGCTTGGTCACCTGCTTGTTTGGCCCCTCCCGACGGGAGCAGCCAGAAAATCGTGCAAACCCCATGGTTTGCGCCACCACATAGGGTGGTTACAGCTCGCTATCGGCACCGACCCAGTCGGCTGCCAATAACGGAAAAAGGCCGGTGGCAAGAGCCACCAGCCATCAGCCTGTCGCTTAACGCTCGGGCTGGAGACGCAAAGTCGATGCTTACTTCAGCTCGACTTTAGCGCCTGCTTCTTCCAGAGCGGCCTTGGCTTTGTCAGCTGCATCTTTGGCAACAGCTTCCAGAACCATGGCAGGAGCGCCGTCAACTACAGCCTTGGCTTCTTTCAGGCCCAGACCGGTCAGTTCACGTACTGCCTTGATCACGTTTACTTTCTTCTCGCCAGCTTCGGTCAGCATGACGTTGAATTCGGTTTGCTCTTCAGCAACGGCAGCAGCAACAGCTGGACCAGCGGAAGCAGCAGCAGCGGTAACACCGAATTTTTCTTCGAAAGCTTTGATCAGCTCAACAACTTCCATTACGGACATGTTGCCAACGGCTTCGAGGATATCGTTTTGAGAGATAGACATGACTCTAAATTCCTGGATTGGGGGACGGCCTACGCGACCATCGAAATAAACAAAAAACGCGAAAAGGAGTGTCGAGCCTTAGGCTGCGGCAGCTTCTTTCTGGTCGCGCAGTGCCGCCAGAGTACGAGCCAACTTGCTGGTTGCGCCTTGAATCACGCTCATCAGCTGGGAAATTGCTTCGTCACGGGTCGGCAGAGTTGCCAGTACGTCGATCTGGTTAGCTGCGAGGAACTTGCCCTCGAACGCAGCTGCCTTAATCTCGAACTTGTCCTGACCTTTGGCGAATTCCTTGAACAAACGGGCAGCAGCGCCAGGATGTTGGGTGGAGAACGCGATCAAGGTCGGGCCGGTGAACACGTCGTTGAGGACACTGTATTCAGTGTCAGCAACAGCGCGCTTGAGCAGGGTGTTACGTACAACACGTACGTAAACGCCAGCTTCACGAGCCTCTTTACGGAGTCCGGTCATAGCGCCTACTGTTACGCCACGGGCATCAGCCACGACAGCGGACAGAGCAGCTTTGGCAGCCTCGTTGACTTCAGCGACGATGGCCTTCTTGTCTTCGAGTTTAATTGCCACGGGTTTAACTCCTGCTTGTTACCGTTTCATCCGGTCGAAACCGAATGTCGTTTTGGTGTCTGATTCGGTAAGGAACCGGGAGCACCATCTGCGTAGGCTTGTGGTTTAAGACTTGCGTCGCCTACGGTCTTGGACAGCCCCCGCCAGGCAGGGACCCCAATTTTTTGATTGACGCAATTACTTGCGCCAATCCGAGTCTTACGCGTCGAGCGAGCTCTGGTCGATAACCAGACCTGGGCCCATAGTGGTGCTCAGGGTAACGCGCTTGACGTAGATACCTTTCGAAGAAGCAGGCTTGATACGCTTCAGATCAGCGATCAGGGCTTCAACGTTTTCCTTCAGCTTGACGGCATCGAAGCCGATCTTGCCAACGGAAGTGTGGATGATGCCGTTTTTGTCGGTGCGATAACGAACCTGACCAGCCTTGGCGTTTTTAACCGCAGTGGCTACGTCTGGCGTTACGGTGCCGACTTTAGGGTTAGGCATCAGACCACGTGGACCGAGGATCTGACCCAACTGACCTACAACGCGCATGGCATCCGGGGATGCGATCACTACGTCATAGTTCAGGTCGCCGCCCTTCATTTCAGCAGCCAGATCGTCCATACCTACGCGATCAGCACCAGCAGCCAGAGCAGCTTCAGCTGCTGGGCCCTGGGTGAAGACAGCTACACGAACGGTCTTGCCAGTGCCGTGTGGCAGCACGGTAGCGCTACGAACGACCTGGTCGGATTTACGTGGGTCAACGCCCAGGTTCACAGCAACGTCGAACGACTCGCTGAACTTGACAGTCGACAGCTCAGCCAGCAGAGCGGCGGCGTCTACAAAGTTGTAGGCCTTGCCTGCTTCGATTTTGCCGGCGATAGCCTTTTGACGCTTGGTCAGCTTAGCCATTACACACCCTCCACGTTAAGGCCCATGCTACGAGCAGAACCGGCGATAGTACGCACGGCTGCATCCATATCAGCTGCAGTCAGATCCGCGTTTTTGGTTTTCGCGATTTCTTCCAGCTGAGCACGGGTAACGGTGCCAACCTTAACGGTGTTTGGACGAGCGGAACCGCTGGTCAAACCTGCAGCCTTCTTCAGCAGAACCGAAGCTGGGGTGCTTTTTGTTTCGAAAGTGAAGCTACGGTCGCTGTAGACAGTGATGATCACTGGAGTCGGCAGACCTGGCTCAAGACCCTGAGTACGGGCGTTGAAGGCCTTGCAGAATTCCATGATGTTCACGCCGTGCTGACCCAGGGCAGGACCAACAGGTGGGCTTGGGTTAGCCTGAGCGGCCTTCACTTGCAGCTTGATGTAAGCGGTAATTTTCTTGGCCATGAGGCACTCCAATTACGGGTTCGAACGCCTCGAAAGGCTCCCCGGTTACTTGCGCGTTTATCCCAGTGACGACAAAACCCCACAGCCTTGGGCTGCGGGGTTGGGATGCCTGTTCAATCAGGCCTTTTCGACCTGGCTGAACTCTAGCTCTACCGGAGTAGAGCGACCGAAAATGAGCACTGCCACTTGGATCCGGCTCTTTTCGTAGTTAACTTCTTCAACCGTGCCGTTAAAATCAGCGAATGGACCGTCGGTGACGCGTACAACCTCACCCGGCTCAAACAGTGTCTTCGGCTTCGGCTTGTCGCTACCATCAGCGACGCGACGCAGAATCGCTTCTGCCTCTTTATCCGTGATCGGCGCAGGCTTGTCGGCGGTACCGCCAATAAAGCCCATCACCCGAGGGGTATCCTTGACCAAGTGCCAAGTCCCTTCGTTCATATCCATCTGCACCAGCACGTAGCCCGGAAAGAACTTACGCTCACTTTTGCGCTTCTGGCCATTACGCATCTCAACCACTTCTTCAGTGGGGACCAGAATCTCGCCAAAGCCATCTTCCATGCCAGCCAGCTTTACGCGCTCTACCAGCGAGCGCATGACATGCTTCTCGTAACCCGAGTAAGCATGCACAACGTACCAACGCTTAGCCACGGGACACCCTTAGCCAACAATCAAGGAAACAAGCCAGCCGAGCAGGGAATCGAGCCCCCACAACAGCAACGCCATTACCAGAACAACAGCCACAACGATCAACGTGGTCTGCGTGGTTTCTTGGCGAGTCGGCCATACGACTTTACGAATCTCGGTGCGAGCTTCCTTAGCGAGTACAAAGAAAGACTTGCCCTTGGCTGTCTGCAGGCCTACAAAGGCAGCAACAGCAGCAATGGCGAGCAATGCAAGTACGCGATACAGGATCGGCGAAGCAGAATAATACTGATTGCCAACAACGCCAATAACCACCAAAGCGACTACCACTAGCCACTTGAGCAGATCGAAGCGAGAGCTTTGAGCTTCAGCTTTAGGAGTCATCTATGAAGATCCTGTGAAAAGAAAGCCAGACACACCGAGTGAATCTGGCAGGTCAGGAGGGAATCGAACCCCCAACCTACGGTTTTGGAGACCGTCGCTCTGCCAATTGAGCTACTGACCTAAAACAAAATCAGGCCGACCATTATGCCGGCCCGAAAAAGACATTACAACTGTTTACTCGATGACTTTAGCTACGACGCCAGCACCGACGGTACGACCGCCTTCACGGATAGCGAAACGCAGACCGTCTTCCATCGCGATGGTCTTGATCAGGGTAACAGTCATCTGAATGTTGTCACC
>NZ_FPIX01000071.1:0-16271 GCF_900119205.1 Pseudomonas sp. NFACC16-2
GGCAACCGCCTGCTGAAGGAGGGCGACCGCCACTACGACTACGACGCCTTCGGCAACCTGATCCGCGAACGCCGCGGCCAGGCCCTGGTCAGCGCCTACCGCTACGACAGCCAGCACCGCCTGATCGGCGTCACCACGGCGGATGGGCGTGAAACCTCCTACCGCTACGACGCCTTTGGCCGACGCATCAGCAAGACCGTGGACGGCCTGACCACGGAATTTTTCTGGCAGGGCGACCAACTCGTCGCCGAAAACAGCCCGCGCCACCACCGCAGCTACGTCTACGAACCCGGCACCTTCCGCCCGCTGGCGATGCTCGACGGCGAAGGCCCCGACGCCCGCCCGTTCTACTACCACCTCGACCACCTGGGCACCCCCCAGGAACTGACCAACCCCGCCGGCCAGATCGTCTGGTCGGCGCGCTACAACGGTTACGGCCAACTCACCGAACTCAACCACGGCGGCGGCGAACAGCTGGAACAACCGCTGCGCTTCCAGGGCCAATACTTCGACCCGGAAAGCGGCCTGCACTACAACCGCCACCGCTACTACAATCCCGGCACTGGCCGCTACCTGACGCCTGATCCGAGCAAATTGGCGGGTGGGCTCAATGGGTACCGGTACACCCTGAACCCGACGGGGTGGGTGGATCCGTTGGGGTTGGTGGATTGTCCGGGGAAGGGTGGGTGTCGGCCGGCGGTTGGGGAGCAGGATCCGGCGGCGAAGATTGGGGTGGACGAGGGGGAGCCGCGGCTGCCGATGACGGCGGAGCAGCGGCGGGCCAGAATTCAGGAGCTTTCTGAAGATAACGCTAAGCGACGAGTTGTGGAGGTGGAGGAAAAATACGATATGCATACCATAGACAAACATGGTCCCCACATTCCCGATATTGTGCTTAGGCAACGAGCAATAGACGGAACAGATCCAATAAGCGGGGCTCCGGGTAGATTAAATAAAAGCTCTCAATTTAGAAGCTGGAGGATGCAACTGCATGCTCTAAATGAGGCATTAACAAGAAAGGCTAGGGGATTACCCTCCCACACGGGCTTCGATAGGGCGGGAAATCCTATCCTCAGAATTGAGATGCCCGGCGCCGGTCGCGGTTATAAGCCCAATAGAAGGGATAGTCAAAGTCCAATGCTAAATGAAAATATGAATGGGGCAGAAATTAAATTCGATAAGGAGCAGACTGATAGACCTTTTACTGCATTTCCTATTGACTAATTAATGTGTGAGGAAGTAGTTATGTTGAAGGCTCCATTCACTGATCTGCCATACGAGCCCACCGTTGACATGTTTTTGGCGGGACTTGAGACTGAGTATAATGATCGCGAATTCAAAGATGGGTTATTGAGGCTTGATCCAAATAGCAAGGTGGATCGGCTGGAAATAATAAAGAAATATATAATCAAGAATCAGGAGTATTTGTCGTACAGGCATAAATTTTTGCTTGTCAAAGAGCTCGAGAAGGCGCTGTTAAATAAAGGTTATAATTTTGCTGCCGTTTTTGAATATGACTACGATAAGGATGAACCATCACCTTCGCCATGGTCTGCATCAGAAATTGAGACGCCTCGTAGCTTTTTTGAGGATGTTTTCAACATGGCAAATGAGATTTGGAGAAATGAAATTTTAAGGGCAGCTATGGAGGATCCTTCAGCGTGGTGATATCAGCTTTGATCGTTCCCACGCCATAGCGTTATCGTTAGGGGCCCGGCTGTGGCGAGGGTTTCACTGCTTAATTAACGCAGCACCAAACCGCTTTTTGATCGTCCCCACACTCCGCGTGGGAATGCATCCCGTGACGCGCTGCGTCACATTCAGAAGCGGAACGCAGAGCGTCCCTGGCGACATTCCCACGCAGGAGCGTGGGAACGATCGAAACGGACCCCTACTGCACGCCAAACCGCTTTTCGTGGCGAGGGAGCTTGCTCCCGCTGGGCTGCGCAGCGGCCCTAAAAACAACTAACTCGGTCAGCCAGATACACCGTGGCGCTGGTCAGAAGAGGGGGGGCTGCTACGCAGCCCAGCGGGAGCAAGCTCCCTCGCCACAGGCGTTCGGGCTGTGGGGAGTGGGGAATCCGCTTACATCGACAAACCCAACTCCACCACAGACTCCCGCTCCGCCAAACCCTCCACCAAATACACACTCCCTCCCAAAATTTCCTTGGCATGATGCTTGGCCTGGGAAGCCAGTTCCGCCAACTGGCTGGCGTCCAATTCCTCACAGGCCTCGGCGCGCAGGTGCACCACGCCAATCGACAGCGACAACAACGCGAACTCCTGTCGAACGCCCTGTCGGTTCAACGCTGTAAAGCAGCCAACCTCCAGGTGTTCGGGGCGGTAGAAGCGGCGGCAGTGGGTCTGGAAGTCGCTGAGTAGCTGGTCCAGGCGTCTGCGCCAGTCTTCCGGGCCGAGGACCAGCAGGAAGTCGTCGCCGCCGATATGACCGACGAAGTCGCGGCTGGGGTCGATACGTTCGTTCAGGCATTGGGCCAGGCACAGCAGGACTTCGTCGCCGCGACCGTAGCCGTAGATGTCGTTGAAGGGTTTGAAACTGTCGATGTCCACGTAGCAGATCACCGACTCCTGCCGCTGCTGCAGCAGGCGCGTGAGGCATTGCTGGATCGGTACGTTGCCCGGTAGCAGCGTCAGTGGGTTAGCGTAGCGGGCCTGTTGGATTTTCAGTTCAGTGATGAGCTTGAGCACATCGATCACCCGGCCCAGGCCCATGTAGCTGCCGTTGAGGGTGATGATGAAGTCCTCTTCGATGCGTTGTCGGGCGCGGCTGGTGATCAGGCGACTGACTTGTTGCAACGACTGGTTCAACTCCACTGCGAGAAAGTCGTCGCTCATCAAGCGGCTGATGGGTTTGCGGGCGAACAGGTCGGTGGCGAAGGGTTTGAGCAAGGCATCCGAGAGCGAATGGCGATGAACGATGCCGCAGGGCTGCCCTTGATCATCCAACACCGCCAGGGAGTTGAGGTTGGCCTGGCGACGAAAGGCTTCCAGCACGGTGGCTGTCGGCGTGTTGTGGGCCACTGCCGGTTGTTCGTTGAGTAGCGCACCGAGGTCGTTGACCTCATCGCTCAACGCCGCCACGCCGCTGTCCTGCTTGGGCATCAGCGCCCTGGCATCGCGTGACGGTTGTTCCTGAGGCCGGGCCAGCAGATAGCCCTGGACCAGATCGACGCCCATTTCGATCAGCACCGCCAGTTCTTCCGGCAGTTCGATTCCTTCGGCAATCACCTGGGCGCGGGAGGCCCGGGCGATTTTCAGGATCGAGCCCACGAACTCGCGCTTGAGGGCGTCCTGGTGGATGCCGTCGATGAAATGCCGGTCGATCTTCACATAATCGGGTCGCAATTCAGACCACAGCCGCAGGCTCGAATAGCCGGCGCCCAGGTCGTCCAGGGCAATCGAGAAACCCATCGCACGATAATGATGCAGCGCGGTTTGCAGGAGCTGGAAGTCATCGATAGGGGTTTGTTCAGTCAGTTCGATCACGACTTGGCTGGGGGCAATGCCGAGGTCCTGCAGCAGTTGCAGGGTGCGCCCGGTCTGGTGCGCGGACTCCAGCAGCGACTCGGGCGAGACGTTGAGAAACAGCTTGCCCGGGAGCTTTTGCTCATTGAAGCGCTGGCAGGCGCTGCGGCGGCAGGCCAACTCTAGTTCGCTGAGGCGGCCGGCCTGGCGCGCCACGGAGAGTAGCGCGATGGGGGAGTGCAACGGGCTGTTGGAGGGGCCGCGGGTCAAGGCTTCATAACCCACGATGCGCCGTTCGGAAAGGCAGATGATCGGTTGGAACAGGCTGTGCAAACCGCTTTGAGCCAGGATCGAACTCAAGGCACTCAGCTGTTCTGTCGTGGTCATGGCAATCTCTGGCGATAAAAAAAGGACCGGGTGCGTGGCACCCAGTCCTGTATTTCACGACAGACTGATGTCAGTTTGATGACACTCCGACGAGCATCACCATTAAATGGCCATCATCCTAGTGCTTGGCGATCGCTGTGTTGAGTTTCAGGTAATCCAGCAGGATCCGCCCGGTCTCGCTCAGGTAGGCATCGTCTTCCGGCTTGGTTTTCTCCGGCTCGGTGATCAGGTCTTCGTCCTCTTTCTTCAGTTCTTTGAGCGGTTCTTCGCCCTTGGCCTTGCGACGCAGGTTTTCCATGGTCAGTTGCTTGGCCTCGATGTCGGCATGCTGCGCGCGACGGTCGGCTTCGTTGAGGGTGACGGTTTTCTCCATCATCAACTTCTGCGCCAGGGCCAGCTTGTCGCGGATGAAGACAAACTCTGCATCCTGGGCCGTGCGGGTGTCGTGCTCGGACTTGAGCTGGGCCAGGAACGGCTTGAACGGATCCACCGCCGGTTTGATCGCCGGCCGGATGGTGTCCCACGGCATGGCTTCGGGCAAGGCGCTTTCACCGATTTCCTTGGTGTCGATGATCGACGGGTAATCGATGTCAGGCAGCACGCCCTGGTGCTGGGTGCTCTGGCCAGACACCCGGTAGAACTTCGCCAGGGTCAGCTTCAGTTCGCCATGGTTGAGCGGCTGGATGGTTTGCACGGTGCCTTTGCCGAAGGTCTGGCCGCCGATGATCAGCGCACGGTGATAATCCTGCATGGCACCGGCGAAAATCTCCGAGGCAGAAGCCGACAGGCGGTTCACCAGCAAGGCCATCGGCCCCTTGTAGAACGCACCGGGGTTTTCGTCTTCCAGCACATCCACCCGGCCATCGGCGTTACGCACGAGCACGGTTGGGCCCTTGTCGATGAACAGGCTGGTCAGCTCGGTGGCTTCCTGCAGGGAGCCGCCGCCGTTGTTGCGCAAGTCGATGACCACGCCGTCGACTTTTTCCTTCTGCAGCTCGGTCAGCAGTTTCTTGACGTCGCGCGTGGTGCTCTTGTAGTCCGGATCCCCGGCGCGGAAGGCCTTGAAGTCCAGGTAGAAGGCCGGGATCTCGATGATGCCGAGCTTGTAGTCCTTGCCGTCCTGCTTGAGGTTGAGGACCGATTTTTTCGCTGCCTGTTCTTCCAGCTTCACCGCTTCACGGGTGATGGACACGATCTTGCTGGTCTGGTCGTTCGGCGCATTGCTGGCCGGGATGACTTCCAGGCGCACCACCGAGCCTTTCGGACCACGGATCAGCTTGACCACTTCGTCCAGACGCCAGCCGACCACGTCGACCATTTCCTTGTTGCCTTGGGCGACGCCGATGATCTTGTCCGCCGGGCTGACCTGTTTGGTCTTGTCCGCCGGGCCCGCCGGGACCAGGCGCACGATTTTCACCTGGTCGTTGTCGCTCTGCAGCACCGCACCGATGCCTTCCAGGGACAGGCTCATGTTGATGTCGAAGTTCTCCGCGTTATCCGGCGACAGATAATTGGTGTGCGGGTCGTAGGACATGGCGAAGGTGTTGATGTACGCCTGGAAAACGTCTTCGGCGCGGGTCTGGTCCAGGCGAGCCAATTGGTTCTTGTAGCGCTTGGTCAGGGTTTCCTGGATCTGCTTGGAATCCTTGCCGGCGATCTTCATGCGCAGCACTTCGTCCTTGACGCGCTTGCGCCACAGGTCATCGAGTTCGGCTGTGCTTTTGAGCCAAGGGGCGTCCTTGCGGTCGACCAGCAAGGTTTCCTTGGTATTGAAATCGATTTTGTCGACGCCTTTGTTCAGCTCGGCAAGGGCGTAGTCCAGACGCGCCTTCACGCGGTCCAGGTAGCGCTTGTAGATGGTGAACCCGGCGTTCAGGTCGCCACTCTTGAGGAAGTCGTCGAACTGGGTTTTCCACTTGTCGAATTCAGCGATGTCGCTGGCCAGGAAATAACTGCGCGACGGATCGAGCAGCTTCAGGTAGCTGTCGTAGATGATGATCGAGCGCGCATCATCGAGCGGCGGCTTGCTGTAGTGATGGCGCTTGAGCAACTCGACCACGTTAAGGCTGGCAATCACCTCGTCACGATCGGGCTGAAGCTTGTCCCAGCTGTTGGCTGCGAACGTATCGTTCGACAGCGGTAACAGGCCGAGGCCAATGACTAGCGCGAGGGCGGTACTGGGGAACAGATGCTTCATGCTGATTCGACGCAGGGACAATTGATAACGCATATTAGGCCGTCTTTGAAGTCGCCGGTTCCATGTGGCCCGGGCGCATAATGCAAGAAAGCCCGGCGTTGAAGCAGCGGGCCCAGTCGAGACTCACTATGGAGGCACCGTGAAAGCATTGCAAGGCGTTGAAGGCCAAGTGGTATGGGCAGATGAGCCGAGCCCGGCGTGTGATGTCGGGCAAGTTCGTATTCGTGTGGCAGCCGCCGGCCTGAATCGGGCCGATTTGCTGCAAAAATCCGGACTTTACCCGCCGCCGCCCGGCGCCAGCCAGGTGTTGGGGCTGGAGTGCGCCGGGGTGATCAGCGAGGTCGGGCCGGGCTCGTCCTGGCAGGTGGGCGATCGCGTTTGCGCGTTGCTGGCCGGCGGTGGGATGGCCGAGGAGGTGGTGGTCGATGGCCGGCATGTATTGCCGGTGCCGGAGGGCCTGTCATTGACTGAAGCGGCCGCGCTGCCGGAGGTCTACGGCACTGCGTGGCTGAACCTGTTCCAGCTGGCGGCGCTCAAGCCGGGTGAAAAAGTACTGTTGCACGCCGGGGCCAGCGGCGTCGGCTCGGCCGCGATCCAGCTGTGCAAGGCGTTCGGCAACCCATGCTGGGTCAGTGTCGGTTCTACCGAGCGGCTGGCCTATTGCGAGGCCCTGGGCGCCCAGGGCGGCGTGGTACGCACTGATGGCCTGGAGAGTTTGAACGATCTCGGTCCGTTCGACGTGATCCTCGATCCGGTGGGTGGCAGCTACGCCAAACTCAACGTGAAACTTTTGTCAGTTGACGGGCGGTGGGTGCTTATTGGCCTGATGGGGGGGCGCTCGACCGAACTGGATCTGGCACAGGTGCTGGGCAAGCGTATCCAATTGCTCGGTTCGACCTTGCGCAGCCGTGACGAGCAGTTCAAGGCCGACCTGATCAGCGAGCTGGGCCAACAGGTGTGGCCGCTGTTTGCCGACAAGCGCCTGAGCCCGCAACTGGCCAAGACCTTCGCGATCAAGGATGCCGAAGCGGCGTTCGCGGAGTTGGCGACCAACCAGGTGTCAGGGAAGTTGGTGTTGGTGATCGATGAGAGCCTGAGCTAGTCGCGCAAGCAGTACAGCTGCGGTTCCTGTGGCGAGGGAGCTTGCTCCCGCTGGGTGGCGCAGCCGCCCCGGATGGTCTTACTGGCAGACCGCGTCAGCCGGTTTACGACCAGCCGAGCGGGAGCAAGCTCCCTCGCCACAGAGGTCTGAGTGTTCTCTAGTGAGTGCTCGTGCCTCACATTTTAAATGTCCAGACAGGCATGAACCCGGTCAACCACGGGCAAGCCGACCTTCGGTCGGTAGCCCGTATCCGGTGCGCGCGCCCTGCTAGCGTTACTAATGGGGGATGGGGTAACCGCAGCTTTCATTTCACCCGCCAGGTGAAGAGGTTGATCATGGCCATCGCCGAATGGCGCATGCAGGGCGTCGAATTCATTGCCTGCAATTGCAATTGGGGCTGCCCCTGTCAATTCAATGCGCCACCGACCCATGGTCACTGCCAGGCGGTGGCGTCGATGCGAGTGGAACACGGATATTTCAATCAGGTAGCGCTGGACGGTTTGTGCTGGGCCGCCACCTTCGCTTGGCCGGGTGCCATCCATGAGGGCAATGGCAGTTGCCAGGTGTTCATCGATGAACGCGCCGACGAGGCGCAACGCCAGGCCCTGTTGACCATTCTTTCTGGCTTGGAGAGCGACCCTGGGGCCAACGTGTTTCAGGTGTTCAGCAGCACCATGAGTGAAGCGTTCGAACCGCTGTTCGTGCCCATCACTCTCTCCATCGATGTCGATCAGCGCTTGGCGCACCTGGACATTCCAGGCGTGCTGCAGGCCAGCGGCGAGCCAATCCGCAGCCCGATCGACGGCTCACCTCATCGAGCCCGCCTGTCCCTGCCCAACGGCTTCGAGTTCCGTGAGGCCGAAGTGGCCAGCGGCAGCTACCAGACGCATTCAGCCCTCAAACTACAATCCCAGGGCAGTCATAGCCACCTCGCCCACGTGCACTTCACCGGCCATGGCATAGAGCCGTGATGGCAGAACCTCAGGCGGCGACGCCGAGCAAGCGGCTGACAGGCGAGCAGTTGCTGCTCCTGCTCTGCCTGCTCGCGCTGACTGCCCTGGCCTGGCTGATGTTGCTGGAGATGGCTCGCGACATGAGTGCGCCGGGCGGCATGGCTGATGCGGCAATGGGTGGCATGGTCATGCCTTGGAGCCTGGCCGATGCGCTGCTGATGTTCGCCATGTGGGTGGTGATGATGGTCGGCATGATGCTGCCCAGCACCTTGCCCATGCTGTTGATCTACCAGCAGATGCTGCGCAAGCGCATGCCGGCACCGCGGCGACACCTGGCCCTGCTGCTGTTCGGCAGCGCCTATGTTTTGGTCTGGGCCGGTTTTGCCCTGGGCGCCACGGCGCTGCAATGGGCGCTCGAGCAGCTCGCCCTGCTCAGTCCGGGGATGCGTAGCACCAGTACCGCGCTGGGCGCCGGCCTGCTGTTGGTCGCAGGCGTCTATCAGTGGCTGCCAGGCAAGGCGGTCTGCCTTGAGCATTGTCGCGGGCCGCTGCATTTTCTGCTCAGCTACTGGCGCCCCGACGTGCTCGGGGGCTGGCGCATGGGGCTGGCCCATGGCGCTTACTGCCTGGGTTGCTGCTGGGCCCTGATGGGCCTGCTGTTCGTGGTCGGCGTGATGAACCTGCTCTGGGTGGCAGTGATCGGTGCCTTCATTTTGCTGGAGAAAAACCTGCCGCAGGGACTCTGGTTCAGCCGTCTCTGCGGTGTGTTGTTGCTCGGCTGGAGCCTGTGGCTGCTGCTGGGCTGAACCTGTGGGAGCGAGCGTGCCTTATTGCCAGGAACTTACCGACGCACTCGTGCCCCGTGGCGAGGGAGCTTGCTCCCGCTGGGTGGCGTAGCCGCCCCAATCGAGACGACGCAATTGCCCAGGCAGATCGCGTCAACCGTTTTTACGACTGCTTCGCAGCCGAGCGGGAGCAAGCTCCCTCGCCACACAAGCCTGGGTGTTCTTCCTGGGGCTGTTCAGTGTTCATTTCCAGGTATGGATTGGCCACCCGGCCGATTCGGCATGGGCCTGCAGCACGGGATCCGGGTTGACCACGTGGGGGAAATCCACCCGCAGCAACAACGGCAGGTCATTGCGCGAATCGGAATAGAAACTGGCGCCCTCCAGGTTTTCTTCCTCGGCATCCAGCCAGTCCAGCAACCGCGCGATCTTGCCTTCGCGGTAGGTCAGGGTGCCTACGGTCTTGCCGCTGTAGACGCCATGGGCCACTTCAAGGTTGATCGCCAGGATCTCGTCGATGCCCAGGCGTTCGGCAATCGGCTTGACCAGGTGCGTGCCGGAGGCCGAGATCACCAGGATCCGGTCGCCGGCCTTGCGGTGTTCGGCGATGGTCTTGGTGGCGTCGCTGAAGATGATCGGTTCGATGAAGTCTTCCACCCAAGGCCCTACCAAGTGTTCGATTTCTTCCGGTGTGCGGCCGATCATCGGTTCCAGGCTGAAGTCCATGTACTCTTCCATGCTCAGTTTGCCGTGGCTGTAGGCGTCCATCAGCGCGTTGTTGCGCTGCATGAACGACTCGGGGTCGACCCAGCCCAGGCGTCCCATCTGTTCGCTCCAGAGGGTGGCGCAGTCGCCGTGGATCAGGGTTTCGTCCAGATCAAAAATTGCCAGGGCCATCAGCGCGTTTTCCTCTTCAAGATCAACTTCAAAATCGATAAAGCCATCAGGCTACCTCACACAGCGCCGACGGATCGATGGAAAGTGACAACCGTGCGCCATCGGGGTGCAGGTCGGCGGCCGAGCGATTGAGTACATCCACCACCAGTTCCACGCCACGGGCCTCGACCCGGTAGCGAATCACGTTGCCCAACAGGCTGTGGCTGCGAATCAGCGCATCGGCTTCGCCACCGCGACTCAGTTCGATGGCTTCCGGGCGAATGGCGATGCGGCCGTTCACCGGACGTTGCAGCAGCCGGCTGGCACTGTCGGCGTCCAGCAGGTTGTAGTTGCCGATGAACCCGGCGGCAAAGACATCGACCGGCGCAGTGTAAAGGGTTTCGGCATCGCCGCTTTGTACGATCTTTCCCTGGTTCATCAGGAAAATCCGATCAGACATCGTCAGGGCTTCTTCCTGGTCGTGTGTGACGAAGATCGTGGTCAGGCCCAGTTCGCGCTGGATCTGACGGATCTGTTCGCGCAGGTGTTTGCGAATCCGCGCATCCAGGGCCGACAGCGGCTCGTCCAGCAGCAACAGGCGCGGCCGGGTCACCAGGGAGCGGGCGAGGGCGACGCGCTGGCATTGGCCGCCAGAGAGTTGATGGGGATAGCGACCGGCAAAATCATGCAGCTCCACCAGGCGCAGGATCTCCAGCACACGCTTGTGGCTGTCCGAGGCGTCGACTTTTTGCATGCGCAGGCCGAAGGCGACGTTCTGTTCCACGGTCATGTTGGGGAACAAGGCGTAGCTCTGGAAGACCATGCCGATGCCGCGTTTCTGCGGGCTCAACGGGACGATGTCTTGCCCGTCCAGGATGATCTGGCCAGCATCCACCGCGGTCAGGCCGGCAATGCAGCGCAACAGCGTGGATTTGCCGCAACCGGAAGGGCCGAGGAGGGTGACGAACTCGCCTTTGCGGATCTCGCAATTGATGTCGCTGAACACCGGCGTGCCGGCGTAGCTTTTTTGCAGGTGTTGGACGCTGACGTAGCTCATTGGCTTTTGTCCTTGTTCAAGATGTTGGCCGCCCAGGTCAGGACCAGTACGAAGAAGAAGTAGGAAATCACCAGGGCACTGGTGAAGTGGCCGCTGCTGTTGCGCATGTTGTTCAGGTAGACCTGCAGGGTTTCATAGCGCGTGCCGACGAGGATGTTGGCAAACACGAATTCGCCGAACAGGAACGAGAAGGACAGCAACAACGCCACCATCAAGCCCTTGCGCAGGTTCGGCAGTACGACCAGGAACGCGGCCTGGAAGGTGCTGGCGCCGAGCAGCTGGGCGGCGTCCATCAGGTCGCGCAGGTTGATGGCTTGCAGGTTGTTGGTGATCGCCCGGTACATGAACGGCAGGGCGACGGTGAAGTAGCAGCCGATCAGGATCCATGGCGTGCCGACCATCGCCAGCGGTCCGGAGCCGTAGAGTTGCAACAGCCCCACCGACGACACCACCGGCGGCACCGCGAAGGGCAGCAGGATGAGGATGTTCATCAGCGCGTCGAGTCTGGGGAAGTGGTAATGCACCACGAACAGCAATGGCAGGATCAACACCACCGAGAGCACCAGCGCACCAACGCAGACCAGCAGCGATTGGCCGAAGGCATGGAGAAAACGCGGATCGCTCCACAACTGCACATACCATTTGAAGGTGAAGCCGCTGGGCAGCACGGTGGCCGACCAACTGCTGGCGATGGAGTAGACGAGCGTGCCGGCCAGGGGCAGCAGCAGGATGGCGAACAGCAGGTACACCACCGCCCGATGATAGAGCCCGGCGGAGCCCGGTTCAGCGCGAGACATGGTAGCTCCTCTTGAGCAGCAACTGATGGACGATGGTCACGACGGTCATCAACGCCACCAACACCACGGCCAGGGCGCTGGCCAGGTTCGGGTCGAGGGAAATATCGCCGGAGACCATGGCGGCGATGCGAATCGGCAGTACGTTGAAGTTGCCGGTGGTCAGCGCATAGACCGTGGCGTAGGCGCCGAGGGCGTTGGCCAGCAGAATCACGAAGGTGCCCAGCAGCGCCGGGGTCAGCACCGGCAAGCCGATGTGCCGCCAGAACTGCCAGCCGCTGGCCCCCAGCAGTTCGGCGGATTCGCGCCAGTCTTCGCGCAGGGCGTCGAAGGCCGGATAGAGCAGCAGCACACCCAGGGGGATCTGGAAGTAGGTGTAGAGGATGATCAGTCCGGTTTTCGAGTACAGGTTGAAATCCTCGATGATTCCCGCCTGTTTGAGCATGATCGTGATGCTGCCGTTGAACCCGAGCAAAATGATGAAGGCGAAGGCCAGGGGCACGCCAGCGAAGTTGCTGGTCATGTTGGCGAACGCGTTGACGAAGTTGCGCAACCGCGAATCCACCCGGCGCAGGGAGTAGCTGCCAAGTACGGCGATGACGATGCCGAACACGCTGGACCAGAAGCTGATCTCCAGGCTGTGCTGGATCGCTTGCAGGTAGAACTTGGAACTGAAGATCTTGCTGAAGTTGGCCAGGCCCCAGCCGAACTCTTCCGATTCCAGGCTGTTGACCAGCACCCAAAGCAGCGGGGCGATCTGGAACACGATGAAGAAAATCGCGAAGGGCACCAGGCACAACGCTGCCAGCCATTTGCCGCGCGTCATGGCGTTCACTTGAGTAACTCCTGGCAATAGGGTTTGTCGTGGTCGACGCCGAGCAATTGGCAAATGGTGCCGCACAGTTCGGTCTGCCGGGGCGCGGCCGCGGGATCGAGACTGAAGCCGTCACCCAGGACAAACAGCGGCACTTCCCGTTCTTCGGCCAGCAGGCCGTTATGGGAGCGATCGTTGTTCATGCCGTGGTCGGAGGTCACCAGCACCTGGTAACCGGCGTCGAGCCAGCCTTGCAGGTAGACCGCCAGGTTGATGTCGGCCGAGCGGGCGCTGTTGCGGTATTGCGGGGTGTCGAGGCCGTGCTTGTGGCCGGCGTCGTCGATGTTCATCGGGTGCACCAGCAGGAAGTTCGGCAAGTAGCGCTGGCGCAGGTGTTCGGCGTCGGCGAACAGATGGGAATCGGGGTAGTGGTCATTCCAATAGAAATGCCCGTACTGGATCGGCAGATCGGGGTTGTCGGTGTGACGATCTCGACCGGCCACGAAGGGTGAGACGTTGTAGAGCTCGCTGACCCAGTGATACGCCGCGGCCGCCGTACTCAAGCCGGCCTGGGTGGCGTAGTGGAAAATGCTGCGCTGATTCGACAGGCGCGAGACGTTGTTGTGCACGATCCCGCTGTCGATGGGCACGACGCCGGTGAGGATGCATTCATAGAGCGGGCGGGACAGGGCGGGCAACTCACATTCCAGTTTGTAGAGGGCCGCGCGTCCTGCGCCGACGTAAGCCTGCAAATGCCCCATGGCATGCCGGGCGACCTCATGGTTGAGGCCGTCGAGCACCACCAGGATGACGTTGTGCTTCATGGATACCAAGACTCCGGATGGACACCAGAAAACTCGGATTCACCGCAGGTCCAATGTGGGGGCGAGCTTCTGTGGGAGCGAGCTTGCTCGCGATGAAGGCGACGCGGTTCAACAGCAATACCGTGTCATCGTTCATCGCGAGCAAGCTCGCTCCCACAGGGCCTGTTCCCACAATAGGATCTGCGTTGGATATCCGAGCGGGAGCTACTGCCTCACTTCATCTCGACGATGACTTGTTCATTCCACATCTGCGGCAAGGCCTTGGAGGTCTTCTCCCATGCATCCGCGTCCTTGATCGGGGTCACGCCTTTGTATTGCTCGTTTGGCAGCAGCTTGGCCTTGACCTCTTCCGGCAGGGTCAGGTGCTCGGCGCGGATCGGACGGGCGTTGCCCTTGGCCAGGTTGATCTGGCCGGCGTCGCTGAAGATGTACTCACGAGCCAGCTTGGCGGCGTTCGGGTGCTTGGCGTATTTGTTGATGATGGTGGTGTAGCCGGAGATGACCGAGCCGTCGGACGGAATCAGCACGACGTAGTCATCCGGGTTGGCCATCTTGGCCTTGTAGCTCAGGCCGTTGAAATCCCAGACTACGCCGACTTCGACTTCACCTTTCTCCATCGTGGCGATGGTCGGGTTGGCCATGGACAGGCGCCCTTGCTTGGCGATCTCGGCGAACATCAACAAGGCTGGCTGGACGTTCTTCTCGTTGCCACCGTTGGCCAGGGCGGCTGCCAGCACGCCGTTGGCGGCTTGGGCGGCGGTGCTCACGTCACCGATGGAGACTTTGTATTTGCCGGTCTTCAGGTCCGCCCACTTGGTCGGCACTTCGGAACCGTGCAGCAGCTTCTTGTTGACGATGAACGCGATGGTACCGGTGTAGGCCAATGCCCAGTTGCCGTCCTTGTCCTTGGCCCAGGCAGGTACTTGTTCCCAGGTGCTTGGCTTGTAGGGTTGGACCACGCCCTGCTTGACCGCGATCGGGCCGAAAGCTGCACCGACGTCACCGATGTCGGCGCTGGCGTTGTCTTTCTCTGCGGCGAATTTGGCGATTTCCTGGGCCGAGCTCATGTCGGTGTCGATGTGTTTCAGGCCGTAGACCTTGGCCAGGTCATCCCAGGTGCCTTTCCAGTTTGCCCAGTCATCGGGCATGCCGACGC
Organism: Pseudomonas sp. NFACC16-2; assembly: GCF_900119205.1. Taxonomy (NCBI): domain Bacteria; kingdom Pseudomonadati; phylum Pseudomonadota; class Gammaproteobacteria; order Pseudomonadales; family Pseudomonadaceae; genus Pseudomonas; species Pseudomonas sp. NFACC16-2. The sequence goes on from NZ_FPIX01000071.1 coordinate 14,432, forward strand.
TGTTCACGGCGCCTTCCGCTTTCGCAGCGGCTTCCAATGTTTTCAGATCGGTGTCAGCGGCCATGGCGGCGGTGCACATGGCAATGGTCGAGCCTAACAGTGATGCCAGGAAAAGCTGTTTCATCCGAAGCTCCTATGGGCGTTTTCAACGCTGCGATTGCGGTTGTGTTGGTCTAGGTCAGCAATACCTGAGCCAATGTAGGCGAGCCCTGTGACATTTTGATGTCGGTGGTGCGGGCTTCAGGAAATGCCCGGCTCGTGGAGGTTGGCTGCGAATTAAGCGTAGACCATGGTTAAACAGCTGATCTGAAAGGACTTGGCCGTTAATTTGCACGCTTGCAAGACGACCGTTCGGCGGCTCTGTCATCTGCCAGTCATGTGCAGTGCCTAGGCTTGCTGGACCAAGAAGCGGATCGAGGGACAGTCGATCTTGCCCCGAAACAGTGCTGGTCTAGTCCAGATAGGTAACGTTGATGCGCATCGATGCAACCAAAGCGGTGACAGCCATCGGACAGGTCCTGCAAGAGCAGCTCGACCACGGGTTGCTGGCGCCCGGCAGCAAATTGCCGGCCGAGCGCAAGCTCAGTGAGTTGTTCGGGACCACGCGGATTACCGTGCGTGAGGCGTTGTTGCAGCTCGAAGCCCAGGGGCAGATTTATCGGGAGGAGCGCCGGGGCTGGTTCGTTTCGCCGCCGCGCCTGGCCTACAACCTGATGCAACGCAGCCATTTCCACGCCATGGTCGCAGCCCAAGGGCGTGTGCCTTCTACCCAAGTGCTCTCGGCGCGCCTGCAACCGGCCTCGGCGGCGGTATGTGCCTGGTTGCAACTGCCGGCGTTGTCCAGCGTGATCCAGATCTGCCGCGTGCGGCGTATCGACGAGCGGCTGGTGCTGTACGTCGAGCACTACCTGAACCCGCAGTATTTTCCGGACATCCTGGGGTTCGACCTCAACCAATCCATCACCGAACTGTACGCACGCCATTACGACCTGCACTACGGCCGGGTGAAGTTTGAAATCGTGCCCACCTCGTTACAGCCAGAAGCGGCAGCGGCGTTGAAGGTTTCGGTGGGCAGCCCCGGGCTTCGCATCGCACGGGTCAACTATGACCAGCACCAGCGGCTGATCGATTGCGACCTGGAATTCTGGCGACACGATGCTATCCATGTCGGCGTGGATGTGCCGGAGCAACCGGTACCGGAACAATCGCCCGCAGCCTGAGGCAGGCTCAGAGCGACTCGTTGAGCTTGCTCAGGATCTTGATCACCACCGTGGCGAGGATCAGCAACATGCCGATCCACATGGCAAAGACCCCGACGCTCTTGTCACGGAAGTTGAAGCCGATGGCCAGCAGGATCATGCCGGCAATGATGGGCACCAGCATGGCGTTGAACGAAGATATGGAAACCATGGAGACAGCCTTGTCGGGGGGGATAAGGTCAGTCTAGTTGGGGTTTTCCCAGGATGTGATGATGTGGGTCACATCCCCCACGATCCCGAGGTGAACACTCTTGTGGCGAGGGGATTTATCCCATAGGCGCTAACCAAACCCCTCGCCCCGTAGCCCGTCTCGCTGGTATCCCCGCGTGTTTCGCGGGGACTCACGTAAAGCATTGCTAAAGTAATCCCATTGCTCAAGGCAATCGAATAGCGACAAACATGGACCGATTGCGCCACAAAGCAGCCAAAGGACAAACGCCATCTCACGCCAGCGAGAGCGCCGCAGATCCACCTGCTCCCGTTCGTTTTTTTGTGAGCTCTTCCTTTGGCTCAGGGGAAAAATGCTCGCCTTCTGCGATCAACCGCTCGATCAGGCAAGCCACCAATAATTTCCCTTGCAG
>NZ_FPIX01000087.1:0-1424 GCF_900119205.1 Pseudomonas sp. NFACC16-2
AGCCAGCCCTTTCAAGGTCTTTGATAAAATCCCCCAAAACCAGTCAGGGTGACGAAAGCAGTGTGGGCAGAAGTTCTAGCGCGGTTTGAGAAAAAAGCACCGGCCAGTGTCATGACCAGAGTGGTATTGGAACAGGCTGTTCCTGCTGAATGGATCGATCAGGTGTTCGAAGAGCACCGTCAGCGGCAGTACCCACGTGAGCTTTTGTTTTCAACCATCGTTGAACTGATGTCCCTTGTTTCATTGGGCTTGCGACCTTCGCTGCATGCCGCCGCGCGGCAGATGGAAGATCTTCCTGTCAGCTTGGCGGCGCTGTATGACAAGGTCAGTCGTACAGAGCCTGCGCTACTGCGCGCCCTGGTCACCGGCAGCGCAGAGCGCTTGGTACCAACGATAAAAGAACTGGGGCACTCAGCCATTTTGCCTGGCTGGCAAATACGGGTCGTTGACGGTAACCACCTGCCTTCCAGCGAAAAGCGTCTGGGCGCTTTGCGCCGTGAACGGGGCGCCGCCCGACCTGGTTTTTCCGTTGTGGTTTACGACCCCGATCTGGACCAGGTCGTTGATCTTCAGCCTTGTGAAGATGCCTATGCCAGCGAACGCGTCAGCGTGCTGCCGTTGCTGGAAAAGGCCAGTGCGGGGCAACTGTGGATGGCTGATCGACTCTACTGCACGCTCCCGGTCATGGAGGCCTGCGAAGACACCGGGGCCTCGTTCATCATTCGCGAACAGAGCAAACATCCACGCCTGCTTAAGGAAAGCGACTGGCAGGGGCCTGTCGCGGTCGCGGCAGGCAGCGTGCGCGAGCAAATCATTGAAGTAAAAGGTGGACGCCAGTGGCGGCGAGTCGAACTGAACCTGCAAACCCCCACCGAATCCGGCGATGCCACGCTGCTGTTTTGGAGCAACTTGCCCGACTCCATCAGTGCTGAGCAAATCGCCGATTTGTACCGCCGTCGCTGGAGCATCGAAGGGATGTTCCAGCGCCTGGAAGCGGTGTTGGACAGTGAAATCGAAACCTTGGGCAACCCTAAAGCAGCCCTGTTGGGATTTGCGTCGGCCGTGTTGGCTTACAACGTTCTGTCCGTGCTCAAGCGCAGCGTCGAGCAGGCTCATCGCCAGAACCTGCCCGATGATTGGGAAGCATCGATTTTTCACCTAGCGGTACAGGTACGCAGCGGTTACGAGGGGATGCAAATAGCCTTGCCAGAATATCTATGCATCCCGATCCCCGCCGCAGGACTGACTCAGTACCTGCTCGCACTCGCTCGAAATATACAGCCCAAAGCGGTCGCCAAGAGCAAACGAGGCCCGAAAGTGCCCAAGTCAAAGGAGTGGCTTGAAGGCAAAGCCGCGAATGCCCATGTGTCAACGGATCGGGTGCTCAAGGCAGCTAAAGCCAAAAGACCTTGAAAGGGCTGGCT
>NZ_FPIX01000068.1:0-20532 GCF_900119205.1 Pseudomonas sp. NFACC16-2
CCCAGCCAATTCCCCGATTTATCGACTCGTTTGAGCAAGCCAACATCCGACAATTCTACGTCGGCTCGCGCCGCCGTTTCGCGCATCGAACAATCGCTGCTCAGATACAGCAATAGGGTGCGTAATAAAGTCTCTGGGGTGAAACGGCGCCCGAACTTCAACGCCCCCAATTCCCTGGCCTTGGCTTCCCATCCCGCAGGCAATAGCGCTAACAGCTTTGGCCAATCTTCATCTAGTCCTGGTGTCACACTTGCTTTCCTTGCAACTCATCTCAATTGCGGATCAGTTTACTATTTTTGGAGTTTGGTTAGCGCCTATGGGATTTATCCCCGCTGGGCTGCGAAGCGGCCCCTACACCAGGCAACTCGGTGTGCCAGGAAGATTGAGTTCACTGCTTTAGGGCTGCTGCGCAGCCCAGCGGGGATAAATCCCCTCGCCACAAAGTGTCTATTCTGTCCCTGGTTTGGACAGGGACTGCATTGGACCTAAACCTGAACATTCCCCGGCAACAACGGTAACTTCGCCAGTTTCACCGCCACCAGCAACGCCACCACCAGCAAGGTGCCGATGAACAGACCGACACCGTTCCACCCGCCCAAGTGCCAGGCCACGCCGCCCGCCGTACCGGCGACACTCGATCCGGCGTAATAGCTGAACAGATAAAGCGACGACGCCTGGCCCTTGGCCTGGAGGGCACGACGGCCAATCCAGCTGCTGGCGACGGAGTGGGCGCCGAAGAAGCCGAAGGTGAACACCAGCATGCCCAGCACCACCAGCCACAGCGGTGTGGCCATGGTCAGCATGAGGCCGGCCAGCATCAGGGCGATGGTCGCCCAGAGCATTTTTCGCCGGCCGAGCTTGTCCGCCAGTGCGCCGACTTTCGCCGAGCTGTAGATGCCCGACAGGTACACCACCGACAGCAACCCGACAAAGGCCTGATCCAAGTGATAAGGCTCGGCCAGCAGGCGGTAACCGATGTAGTTGAACAGGGTGACGAACGCGCCCATCAAGACGAAGGCTTCGAGAAACAGCAGCGGCAAGCCGGCGTCGCGAAAGTGCATGATGAAACCGTCCAGCAGGCTACGCGGGTGCAGCGAGCGAGGACGGAAGTTGCGCGACTCGGGGAGAATCCTCCAGAACACCGCCGCCGCGATCAAGGCCAGGCCACCGATCACCAGCATCGCGGTGTGCCAACTGACAAAGTCGATCAAGACCCCGGTGATCAGGCGTCCGCACATGCCGCCGATGGCGTTGCCGGCAATGTACAGCCCCATCGCCAGGCCGATGTGCTTGGGATGGATTTCTTCGCTCAGGTAGGTCATCGCGACTGCAGCCAAGCCGCTCAAAGACAGCCCCACCAGGGCGCGTAGCAGCAGCACGCCGTGCCAGGTCGGCATCATGGCACTGGCGATCGTGCACAGCGAGGCGGCGAACAGCGCGGCGACCATGACGGGCTTGCGACCGATGCGGTCGGAAATCGGGCCGGTGATCAACAGGCCGATGGCGAGCAGGCCAGTCGCCACCGACAGGATCAGGCTGCTCTGCGCCGCGTTGATGGAAAACTCCGTGGACAACAGCGGCATCATCGGTTGCACGCAATACAACAGGGCGAACGTCGCAAAGCCGCCGCTGAACAGTGCCAGCACCGTGCGCATGAACATGGGCGTGCCTTTTTCGATGTAGATGTCCTTCAGTTCGGCGACGACCTCATCTTGCACACGAGGTGGGATTTCATGGGCCAGTGGAGCGACAGCAGTTTTCACGTTGAACCTCGAAGGAGCACGGCCAGGCAGGCAATGAAAAAAGCATATAGCCGGCTAACGTTTCTATCCAATATATTGTTCGACCTGTTTAAGACGTTTTACGACCTATTGGATTGCCCATGGAATTGCGCCACCTGCGTTACTTCATCGCCGTTGCCGAGGAACTGCATTTCGGCCGCGCCGCCTTGGCCCTGGGTATCTCCCAACCGCCCTTGAGCCAGCAGATCCAGGCCCTGGAACAGGAGATCGGGGCGCGGTTGTTCGAGCGTACCAATCGTCGGGTCGAGCTGAGCGAGGCCGGGCGACTGTTCCTCGAGGAAGCCCGACGGGTGTTGGTCCAGGTCGACAAGGCGGCTGATGTGGCCCGCCGCGCCCAGTTGGGGGAGCTGGGAGAACTGAAAATCGGTTTCACCTCTTCGGCACCGTTCAACTCCACCATTCCCCAGGCGATCTTCTCGTTCCGCCAGCGCTTTCCCGCGGTGCACCTGAACCTGCGGGAAATGAGCAGCACCCAAGTGGCCGATGCGCTGGTGGACGAGGTAATCGAGGTGGGCATCATGCGGCCGTTGCCACTGCCCGACGCCTTGAGGGAAATCGAACTCAGCCGCGAACCGCTGGTGGCCGTGCTCAGCGCCAAACATCCGCTGGCCCAGGGCAACGAAGAAGGCCTGTTTCTCTCGGCGTTGGCCCAGGAACCGTTCGTGTTCTTCCCGCGCAGCTACGGCAGCGGCCTGTACGCGCAACTCCTGAACCTGGCCCGCGACGCCGGCTTCAGCCCGCACTTCGCCCAGGAAGCCGGCGAAGCCATGACCATCATCGGCCTGGTGGCGGCGGGGCTGGGCGTTTCGGTATTGCCAGCGTCTTACCAACGCATGCGTATCGACGGCGTGGTCTACCGGCCGCTGCTCGATCCGGCGGCGGTGTCAGCGGTGTGGCTGGTGCAGCGCAAGGACCAGCGTTCGCCGATGGCGAAGGGGTTTGTGGAGTTGTTGACTGAAAATATAGACGGCTAGTGGAATCCTGACAGGAGCAAAACCATGACAGAACTGTTCACCCGTTGGGACTCTGCCGAGTACTTCAAGACCGAAGAGGACGTGGCTAATTATTTGAATGCATGCTTGGAGGAGGCCGGGGACGATCCCGCCTTCATCGCAAAAGCCCTGGGAGCCATTGCACGAGCTCGCGGAATGACCCAGGTGGCCCGTGATGCCGGGCTATCACGGGAAAATCTTTACCGTGCCTTGTCGGGGGAGGGGAATCCTGAATTCGGCACCATTTTGAAAGTTGTAAAAGCGTTGGGGTTGAAGCTGCATGCCGGTACCTGAGCAGATCAACGTGATAAAAAATTGCCTATGTGAAGGGCGCCGAAAGGCGCCCTTATTCGTTGTTAAGCGCAAATCTGCGGGCGCACCCGGCGGCCGATGACGTCCAAGACGTCGCAGGGTAGGGCAATCACCAATATCCGCGCTAGTTCGCTGTAAACCCTTTCTTCGAAGGCCGGCCCCTCCAGCAGTTGGGTCACGGCGCGGATGCGGTAGACCGCGGTTTCATAGAGCACGTCCATGAGGACCTCGGTGTCGATCCATAACGAGGTGATGGTGCTGTCGATGTCGGTTCCCCCGCAGCTACGGCAGCGGCCTCTACGCGCAATTCCTGACCCGCGACGCCGGCTTCAGCCTGCACTTCGCCCAGAAGCTGGCGAAGCCATGACGGATCATCGGCCTGGTGGCGCAGGGCTCGGCGTTTCGGTGCTGCCGGCGTCTTACCAACGCATGCGCATCGACGGCGTGGACTATCGGTCGCTACTTGATCCGGCGGCGGTGTCAGCGGTGTGGCTGGCGTAGCGCAAGGACTTGCGTTCGTCGATGGCGAAGGGGGTTGTGGAGTTGTTGATTGGGAATATAGACGTCTAGGGAAGTCTTGGCAGAAAGTAAAGTCCATCACCGAAGTAGTTATACAGGACCGACAAGGGCCGTTGAGTGGCGCGTCAGCAGGCAAACAAGCACGCCGGAAATCATTGAGTGACACAGGTGAGAATAACTGCACTTGGTTGCAGGGTTTTCAGCAGATCTCGTCCAGCGCCTGTGTCAAAAAACCAGGAGTTCGGCGTTTTTTCAGCAAAACCCGTCGATAGTTCAATATAAAACCTCCTCGAATTGTTTCGATAGGTTTCAGTGAGTGAGCAAATAGAAAATCTTCACGTCCTACAGAACGCAGTACGAGGTAGAGCTATTTTCCTTTAATTGGTCTTACAGCTCGCGTGTGAATTGTCCTACGCGGAGGCTGTTTGAATGTACGCGAATATCTCGAAGTCGCTTTGATTCGCGATTGACATGATTCGAATTAATCATTTGAATCTAAGTTGCCTGAGGATGCCTTGGGCAAGAAAATAATTAATATTGGAGAAAACCATGAAAAGTGCAAAAAACCTGTTCAAAAGAAGCCAGAAGCCAAATGCGCAGACGAAGGAGTTTGGTAGCCGAGCTTGGTAATATTAACTGAAACATATTGCGGTTAGGGATGACCGCAATATAGAAATTATAAGGAGACTGAATGTGGATCTCATTAGTTCAGACTTGCTTCCTTTTGATATGCAATATCCAGTGTATAACTTCTTTTTTCCCGGTTCGGGGGCCGTCGTTGATGAGAAGAAAATAGCAGAATTAATGACGGGCGCAAATATAACCGCCAGGAAACGAGCTTTATATTTGCATATTCCGTTCTGCGATACAATTTGCTCCTTTTGCCCATTCACTCGTGGTCGAGTGAGTGATCCGAATGTGATTGAGCTATATGTGCAGGCATTGATTAATGAGATAGAAACGAAAAGTCAGTATCTTCGCTTAAGTGATGTACCTATAAATGCAGTTTTTTTCGGTGGCGGAACGCCATCTATGCTGTCCGCCGATCAAATCATGCGGATTGGTACGGTTTTGCATCGCAACTTCGATTTGACAAAAGTCAAAGAATTCTCTTTTGAAATAGAAGTTAAAAGCCTTACTTCTGAAAAAGTCCGTGCAATGCGCAGTATCGGGGTGACTCACCCGCGATTTGGTCTGCAAACATTTTCTAAAAAGTGGCGGGATCTATTCACTCTAACTGCGACGCTCGATCAGATTAAACGTAGCATCGATATGCTTTCCGAAAATTTTCCTACCGTATCATTTGATATTTTGTACGGTATGTCTGGACATACAGAAGAAGAATTAATATCTGATTTGAGATTGGCGTGTGATACGGAAGTTAGCAACATAGATATCTATCCTATCGATAATATTATGACTCAGCCGGCACTACACCGAAAACTAGCAATGTTAAAGAATGTTCCTACATCGGCGACAAGAAAATTCGCGATGAATATGTTGGTTGATGCCTATATGCGTTCAAGAGGGTATATGCCGCATAATGGACACGGTTATCGTAAAGTAGGCGCTAACTCTATTAGCCCGAGAGTAGTCTACGAAGGCTATAAATTCGAATATCATGAGCATGTGTATGGTTATTGTGATCACGATTTGATTGGGTTTGGCGTCAGCGCAATTAGTAGTGTGTATGGTGCGAAAATTATAAATACCAGTTTGAAAAGTAAATACATATCTGCGTTCATCGGGGAAAGTGGTTCCGCCGATACATTTCAAGTACTGAAGCACAGCAGCGAGTTAGACGTATTACGCCCGTTAGCTTTAAGGCTGCCATACTTTGGTTCGGTAGAAAAGAAACGACTGCCCGCAACCCTGTCCCCTGAGGTCCTAACAAAAATAAATCATCTTAAGCGGGCGGCACTTTTAGCTGAAAGCGAAACGCAATATCTTCTCACTAAAACAGGTTGGTACAATTACGTAAACATAATGTACTACCTACTCCCTACCAAGGAGCAGGAGTCTATGGATAGCTTTATAGCTGAGCAACTAGCTGACTCCATACGGGATATTTCCGAAAGTGAGGTGTTTTTCAAGGGGTCTTAATTAAAAGTGTTTTTATGTCTGAGGTGCTAAAGATATAAAAATCATAATTTCTTGGAGTGCAAAAAAAATGCAGGCATTGAGTGAAATATCCCAAGGAACCCACATATTTGGAGAACTTATGGGCTTGGAGTTCCAGATGCTGGACAATTTGCCCTTGCTCGAAAGTTTATTGCTTAGCTCAGTGTCGACTGGTGGGGCAACTGTTTGTGGTTATATATCGAAAAAATTCATCCCGCACGGTGTGACCACGCTGGTTTTACTGTCGGAATCTCATGCATCGATTCATACTTACCCTGAGTGTGGCTTTTTATTTTTCGATATTTTCACTTGCGGCAACTGTCAGACTGATCTAATTCTAGATGCTCTTATAGATAATTTGAATCCAAAAACAGTACGTAAATCCATTATTCATCGAGGCGCTTGATTGCATTAAGCTGTACGTGTTCTGAGTTGATTTGTTTGTTGTCGGGGGAGTAAGTGTGAGTGTGATTTTTGATCGGAATACCCTTCCGCTTTATGGGGCTAGCCTTATATCGAAAGCCGGAGATTTCGCATATGAGGTGGTCTTCGTTATACTTGCAATTGAGTTGCTTGATTTTGATTTGTATTATTTGGGGTTGGTGTATTTCTTTAGATTTATCCCTTATCTGTGTTTTGGGCCTGTGGGCGGTTGGCTTGCTGATACAGTTTCATATAAGCGGAATATGTTGCTTGCAGATGTTTTACGCTTTATCACTGCTGGGGGGCTGTACATTACTTATGTGAGTGGCTACTTAAATATATATGTCTTGATCGCCAGTGCTATGGTAATGACCATCGGCAGAGCCCTATTTCAGCCAAGTTTCCGAGCCTATTTACCCAGCGTGCTTGAAAAAAAAGATTTACCTGCGGGCAACAGCTTTCTTCAAATAATAGAGGATGTTGCGTCAATTTTTGGACCGTTAGTCTGTTCGTTGGTAATTGCATGGGGCGATAAAGGTGACGTAATTTTAATATATGCTCTGACTTATTTTATGTCGGTGCTTCTGCTGTTTTTTTTGAAGGAGAACATTTCCGGTGTTTCTGAGAAGTTGGTGGTGTTAAATATTTTTGCTGAGGCAAGAGTGGTTGTTGTTGATATGTTTTATAGAAAAAGAAATCTATTCATGGTTATTGTAGGGACCTCAATCTGTGTTCTTTTTACCGCCTCGCTACTCAGATTTGTGTTGCCGGCATCAATAATAAATATCTACGAGGATGAAAAGCTTGTCGGTTATATTTTCTCTCTGATGTCGTTGGGTACCGTTTTGGGTGGCGTCTGTTATACACGACTTGTGAACGACTCGACCCCATTGCAGTTGATGAAGTCCTGGGCGATGTACGGCATGTTATTTCTTGCTGTTTCAATCATCATAAATTACAGCTTATATGGTCTGTTTTGTATTGTTTTTTTTCTGGGCTTCTCGGGGGCGATCGTGGATATATCTATCATTACCAATATCCAATCACTTTCGGAGGAAAGAGAGCTTGGAAAAAATTATGGTATCTATTCGACGATCGCCAATACCTGCGAGGCAGCATCAGGGCTTGTTTCAGGAATGCTCTCACTAATACTGGGGGCGGGAGCATTTTCTGGTCTTTCAATAATGATTGCGGTGGCAGCCAGTAGTGTGAATTATCAATTAAGACGGGGAAAAAATGAAAAAAAGAAAGGTAGTCAATGTTAATCAAGGCATGGTTGATTTAGCGGAGTCATCGGTAACAACGACTCATGGATATGGGGATGATAACCCGCCGCCTTTTTTCAAGGCACTGGCTCATTATCTCTCCAGAGAAAATATTACCTTTGCATGTCCAGGCCATCAGGGGACGGAGTTCTTTTCCAAACATCCTGTTGGAAGACAGTTTCTGGATTTTTTTGGAGAAAATATATTTCTTGCTGACGTGCCTCATGCCGATCCTATGCTCGGTGGAGTTTTGAGTCATGAGGGGCCTCCTGGTGAGGCAGAAAAATATGCGGCGGCGGTTTTTAATGCTGATCGAACCTATTTTGTTCTTAATGGCACCTCTGCCTCAAATAAAGTGGTTGCTAATGCGTTGCTCGCTCCTGAAGATATTGTTCTATTTGATAGAAATAATCATAAATCCTGTTATCACGGTGCCTTGATTCAGGCTGGCGCTACGCCTCTTTATTTAGAAACTTCACGAAATGCCCTAGGGCTTATCGGTGGAATTAATAATTGCTGCTTTGATGAGGGATATTTACGCAGTAGACTTAACGAAATCAACCCTGAGTTTGCGGAAAAAGAACGTCCCTTTCGACTCGCTATTATTCAGCTGGGTACGTGGGATGGAACGGTTTGCAATGCTAAATATGTTGTGGAAAAAATAGGCCATTTATGTGATTACATTTTGTTCGATTCAGCATGGTTAGGGTATGAGCAATTTATAGGTTTTATGAAAAGTTATTCCCCTCTGTTGTTAGATCTTGACGAAAATAGCCCGGGGATTATTGTTACTCAATCGGTCCACAAGCAACTTGCGGGTTTTTCCCAGACTTCTCAGATTCACAAGAAAGACGATCATGTCAAATTGCAGAATCGATACTGCGACCATGATCGTTTCAATAACGCTTTTATGTTGCACGCATCAACGAGTCCCTTTTACCCGTTGTTTATATCGATCGATGTTAATGCGAAAATGCATTCGGAAGGAAATGGACAGCGCATGTGGGAGGCGTGTGTGCGTATGGGTGTTGAGGCGCGCAAATATATATTTAATTCCTGCGAATACATAACTCCATTTGTGCCTCCTTTCGTTGACGGCAAGCCCTGGCAAGATCACCAAACGAATACGATTTTAGACGATTATCGTTTTTTTGAGTTTCGTCCAGAGGACAGTTGGCATGATTTTAAAGGGTATGCCACTTCTCAATATACGATTGATCCTTGTAAATTACAGTTAATAATGCCGGGAATGGATTCGATGAGTGGGCAATACACAAACGGGGGGATTCCAGCAGTCATACTCGCACACTATTTAAGGGAGAACGGTGTTGTACCGGAGAAAGCCGATTGTTATTCGATTATGTTCTTGCTTACGCCAGCATTAAGTTATTCAAAGATTGAAACTTTGGTTTTCTGGTTGTGTGAATTCGAGTTGCACATAAAGGCGGATTCGCTTTTGGCTGATGTGATTCCCTCACTGTATGATTCGGATCGTGTTCGTTATGAGGGCTACACGATAGGCCATCTCTGCCAAGAAATACATGCAATGTATTCTCGCTTGAGTTTCAATAAATTGCAAAAAGATATGTTTAGCGAAGAACATTTTCCGCGAGTTTTGTTATCTCCCCAAGACGCAAATCATGAGTGGGTACGCGGCAATGTCGAACTTGTGCCTTTATCAGCCGCCCGGGGACGAATAGCAGCTGAGGGATTGATACCTTATCCACCCGGTATTGTATGTCTTGCGCCAGGTGAGCAATGGGGAGGTGCTGTACTTGAATATATTATAGCCATCGAGACATTTATGAATGCCTTTTCGTATTTTGGGTCAGACATACAGGGCGCTCATGTACGAATGGAAGACAATGGGTTGAGACGTTTTTATGTGTATGTGGTGAAAAATTAAGCGATCTTTCATGAGAAATTTTCTATGCAAAAAATCATCCATGTCGATATGGACTGCTTTTTCGCCGCCATAGAAATGCGTGAAAATCCAGAGCTTGTCAACATACCTATCGCCATTGGCGGCACCGTAGAAAGTAGGGGGGTTATATGTGCGGCAAATTATCCAGCTAGGCGCTACGGTATTCACAGTGCTATGTCGACAGTAAAGGCGCTCAGGCTATGTCCGCATATTAAGCTTCTTCCAGTTCGGATGGGTGTTTATGAGAGTGTATCTAAACAGATACATGAGATTTTTTCCCGTTATACCCATAGAATCGAACCGCTCTCATTGGATGAGGCTTACCTTGATGTCACTGATTGCGTTGTATGTTACGGGTCTGCGACCTTGATTGCGCAAGAGATTCGCAGAGCTATCTATAATGAGTTGGAATTGACAGCTTCTGCGGGTGTGGCACCGATTAAGTTTTTGGCGAAAATCGCTTCAGATATAAATAAACCCAACGGACAGTATGTTATTTCCCCCGATCAAGTCGATTTTTTTATCCGGTCCCTTCCCTTGTATAAAATTCCAGGTGTTGGGCCTAAAACAGCAAGGCGGCTCGCTATACTTGGTTTTTACACTTGCGCAGATGTTCAGCAAAGTGATCTTATTACGATTGTTAAGGTGTTTGGAAAGTTGGGGTTCGAAATATGGCAGCGTTGTCATGGCATCGACACTAATCACATCTGCACTGACCCAGTTAGAAAAACTGTAGGTGTTGAGTTAACGTTGCCTAAAGATATACATAGCTGGCAAGAGTGTGAGTGCACAGTCCGTACACTCTACCCAGAATTGTACTGTAAGTTGCAGCAATACAGTGCGGACTTAGGTATCAGCCGGCAGGGCGTAAAATTTAAGTTTGATGATTTTTCTATCACCACCCATGAACATAAAAATCAGGAGTTAGATGTCGCAACTTCCTTATCTACCGCGAGATACGTCTGGGAAACCAGGCGAAACGATCGCGGCGTTAGATTAATTGGTCTAAATGCTACATTGCGTGATCCATTATTTGAACGTCAACTTTCCTTTAAATGGTAACGTGGCTTTGCAGCATCCCTTGTCAGGCCATTTCTGGAATTCTGTACAAACATGCGGGATAGTTCGGCTCAGTTAAGTGAATATCTGTGATATGGACTAATCTCCCTCCGGAGGGGCGCCGCAAGGCGCCTTGTTTGTTGTTACGCGCAAATCTGCGGATGCACCCGGCGGTCTATGACGTCCAGCTCCTCGCAGCTTTCGCGCATGGCATCACCGATACCCGCGCCAGTTCGCTGTAAACCCCTTCTTCGAAAACCATCCCCTCCAGCAGTTGGGTCACGGCGCGGATGCGGTAGGCCGCGGTTTCATAGAGCTCGTCCAAGGGGGCCTCGGTGTCGATCCATAACGAGGCGATGGTGCTGTCGATGTCAGTGGCAGGCATGTATCGATCCATGACTGAAAACTCCGTTTAAAGGAGCGCCGCTCAGCGCTGACTGTTAAATAAAACAGCAGATCGCCCGTGGGGCGGGGCCAGGTTGTCTAGGGCGCGGTTGACCAGTAGTTCGCCCAGCACGGCCAGCTGCTGGATGGCCAGCGCCACGTTGCGTCGCGGGCCTTGCAATTCGCAGGCGAGGTCGGCGGTCATGACGTTGAGCGAGGCAAGGGTTTCGCAGGCGTGGCAAAGCAGGGACTCGGTGTCGACATCCGGAATGATCGTGAACACATGACTGGCAGGCTCGGGACGGCCAGGGTCGTACATTCGGGAGTCGTCGAAGTCTGGGGACTCAGGGAGGTTGGGGGGTGTCCTGTTCATGTTGAGCTCCTTGCAAGATTTAAGGGGCGTCACTCTTATTTGTCCAGCCGGACTATGTATTGACTGACGGTCAGTAATATTTAGCAGAAAACCCTTTGGCGCCCATCAAATTATTTAACATCTATGTAAAAAAATGATTCATTTGTATTGAGTCTATGAAATTCCTTCAGGGTTTTCTTTTATTGGTGTAAGAAATATCGCTCGATTCGTAATCGAAGATCTTTGTGTGTAGGAAATGCCCTGCATTTCAAATATAAGTGTTTTTTCTGAGAGGCGGGGTGTGTAACATGCCCCACCCTATGAAAATCACTTTCGAAGGTATTCCGTCAAGGTGTTTGATTTGTTGTGACTATAAGGAAGTAGCGAGGCGTAGATGTTTAAAAGAGATCGGACAGAAAAGCTACGGAATAATATTAGATACCTTATCAAGAGCCGTGGGGAAACACAGCTGTCCTTGTGTAATGCGAGCGGTTTGACCAGAACAACTATCTACAACATCCTAGAAGGCCGGGTTGTTAACGTACAGCAGTCCACTATTCGCAAGATATCCGATTTTTTTGGTGTTTTTTATGAAGAAATAGAGACGGTGGATTTTGAAGAGAAGGAGATTATAGAGAGCAGCGTTTCCTTGTATGGAAATATGAACCCTGCTGCGGTGCCGATCATCAAGGAAAGCCAGGTCATTCAGAATATGAATAAGCGAATTGGTGAGCTGATTGTCAGTCATTCTTTGACTTATTATTTCGGCACGGCGTGTAATTTGATAGGCGTTTTATTGGAAAACAAAATCAATGGGATGAATGATGCTGGTGATTTACTGATAGTGAAGAAAGGTGCATGGACCAGAGAAGGTGAAAAGCTGGTGTACGATAAAGTAATCGACAGATTTTTCGTCGTTGCTGAGATTTGCGTTGATCCGGATGTAGTTGTTGTGATTGGAGATATAATAGAGGAACGTTTCAATGGCTGATAGCTCAGGAGTGGAGAACAGTAGATATAAACTGTTGGGCTTTGAAAACCATAAAAGCCTCGCGATCGTCATGGTGATAGCAACCGGACAAGTCATCAGAATAAAGTTGGAGAATTTATTGCGTAGTGAAGTTGTAGATGATTTAAATAAGTCGGAGATTCGGGAGGTTTATAAGAAATACTATTCGGGCGGAACAGCACTGACGGCTTACGAGGTCAGGGATCGTCATGAACGATCATGGTTGATTTACGTGTTTTTGAATTTGATGTTGTTTGCGATATATATATTTACTAATATTTCCGCCGCAAAGCTTGTCTATATAGAATATTTTGATGTGGTGGTTACTCCAGGTGTTTTTTTATATCCGTTGACTTTTCTTGTGGTGGATATGCTGAATGAGTTTTATGGGTTTAGGCTGGCACGAAAGGCGATACTGTTTGGGTTTGCAAGTAACGCGTTTATTCTTGTTTTGTTAAGTGGCAGCAGTTGGCTTCCGGGACTGTCGGGTTGGAAGCTTGACGGTCCCTACAGTGAGGTTGTCTCTCATGTGCTAGCTGTGTTAGTAGCGTCGTCGGTTTCTTTCGTTTTTTCTGAGTATGTGAATTCCTATTTGCTATGTCGAATAAAAGAACTCACAAATTCTAGATATTTATTCTTGCGGGTTTTTCTCAGTACATTCTTTGCGGTGATAATAGATAGCTATATTTTTTGTTTTATCGCATTTTATGGGAAGATGCCGGTTTCGGAAATCTTAAACATAGTCTATGTTCAGATAGTGATAAAAATGTGTTTTGCTGTTTTTAATGTACTACCCGCCTACGGCGCCAGGGCGTTGTTTCGAAAGTATGTAACCGGTGCCCAGCCTGCATAAGAGCTCAATGGGCTATTGCCTCATAGCCCATTACCCTTCGAGCGTTGTGCCTATAAATCCAGTTTTGTCTTCAGGCTGTTCATGATCTCCACCCGGTTTTCAAGGTAGTGGCTCAGGCCCTTTGCGCGCAGATGACAGGCGGCGCAGTCACCGCAGCCTCTGCCCTTGATGCCGTTGTAGCATGTCAGTGTCTGTTGATCGATGAACTCCAACCACCCGTGATAGTCGGCCAGCGCCCAGGTTTGGGCTTTGTTCAGCCACATCAAGGGCGTCTCGATGCGCAAGGGATAATCCATGCCCAGTTCAATGGCGATGTTCAGCGCCTTCACAAACGCATCGCGGCAATCCGGATAGCCAGAGAAGTCGGTTTCACACACACCGGTGATAAGCGTTTTCGCACCCACCTGATACGCATAAATAGACGCCAGGGTCAAAAACAGAATATTGCGCCCAGGCACGAAGGTGCTGGGCAGGCCATCTCCATCGCTGTTGGCCGCGGGCACTGGAATGTTGTCGCGGGTGAGGCTGCTGATGGCCAGTTCGTTGAGCAGGGTGGTGTCCAATATTTTATGAACGGTCACGCCAAGTGCCTTACAGAGTTGTTGCGCCACTTCGATTTCTTGACGATGGCGCTGGCCGTAGTCGAACGTGATGCAATGAACTTCGTCGTACCGGGGTAAGGCGTGAACCAGGCAGGTAGTCGAATCCTGGCCGCCGCTGAAAACGATGACTGCTTTTTTTGTCATTTCATTCATTTGGACCTGTCCCAATAGGTGCTGAAGGAGTGACCCTAGCCCGAAGTTCAACACCTTGTTGTGGGAAGTTTCCGAATTTACGTGCTCCGCTTTCTCTATTTGTGTTTTCAGTCGCAAGTGAAGCCGCTAGAAGATCGCTGCCACGGCGGGTGCCGCACACCGGAGAATCCTCGCCAATTGGAATTGTCCGTGCGCGGCGGCGCTTGCCGTGGCAGGCGGTACTCACCTCGCTCCTCTATTTTTTCACTTAGCCTTCCCACACCGTCGCAGGTTTATTGGCGTGGTAATCATAAAAACCCTGGAGTATCCACGTATCGCCCTTGCGTTCGAATGCGGCGCGCCATGCGCCTCTGCCGCTGCCAGGGGATAGCTGGGCCATGTCGTACCAGTAATATTTGTTGATGCGTTTTGTCGTGGCCCTGCCGGCTCGAATGTCATCCATGATTTCGTTGATCTTGGCTCGGGCCGCTTCGGGAAAGTTGTCATAGGACATCTGTGTTTCAGCCAGCGTGCTGAGACTCACCGTAAACTTGTCTATTGCGGTGGATGCTTCCCCCAGTACTGGTGAAGTGCTGGTGGTAGGTGATGTGCCAGTGACCTTCTTCGTCGGGACTTGGGTCACGACCTCGATATCAAACGTGTCGTAGTTCGAGAGATTTTTTGCGAAGTTGGTAATGTCCTCTCCGGTGACCAGTAACGTCTTGCGCTGTGACTTGCCTTTGTTGGCGATGACATAAGGAATCTTGTTGTTGCGGATTTCCGTCAGGAGCCCGGGTTTGTGTCTTTTTTTCATCTCGTCCCGGAACGCGCTGAGCTTTTTCTTTTTGTACTCCGCGAAGTTTGCGGGGTTCGTTTTATAGTCCTCCCTGGCAGCCTCTACCTCGGGACCTTCTCCTGTAAACAGCGCGCCCAGGTCCTCCCAGACGCGCTTTTCCGCGACTTTGACCACCTCATGAATATCGTCCTGTATCTTGGTCATGGCGGCTTTCTTCTTTCCCTGTTCAGGGACGATGGTGATGAATAATGCGCCGGTGAGGTTGTCTGGCAAGGAGGACATCATCATCTTGAAGTTGCCTTCGTTGTCGAAAAGCTCCTTCTTGAGTGGCAGGGTCATGTCGAAAATTTTTATTTTTTGCGCGTCCGTCAGTTGGATCCCCTTTACCTGGGAGTCGATGTCTCGGCTGCAGTAGTCGACGGCCTGCCACACGTTGAACTTGTACAGCAGGCTTTCGTGGGGCTTCTTATGTTGCCCGAGGCCGTGGAGGCCCTTGTTGATCTGGTTGATTCGTGAAAGGTAGGTGTCTATATCGGGCACGTCGATGTCATTCATGCTCTCGCGCAGGATGCGTTCGGCCAGCTCCTCGGGCATCGAGTGGATGATCTTCTTTACCGTATTCACCACCCGTCGAGAAGGCCAGTGATGGTCGACCAGGATGCCCTCCACCAAGGCGTTATAGGTTTTCTGTTGCGCAGTTTCCGGGGCCCGACTGAACAGGCTATGCAGGCCTCCGCCACCGAGCAGGCGTTGCGGTTCTTCGATGTGCCAGCGACCGTTTTTCCACGTCACCGTCCGTTGATGGGTACGATTGTTGGGCGCGTAGATAATCCGCAGGCTTTCCTGGATCGCGGTTTTGCAGTAGTCATGCCCCATCTTCAAATAGGCTTGGCCGGACGCGTCCCTGTACAGGTTGCGACCCTCGGGGACGAGCCCTTTGCTGTCAAAACCTTTCAGGAGAAAAGGGCCTAGCTCGGGGTCGGGCATACGGGGCAGGGAAGACAGCTCCGGGCGGGTCTTGTCCCGGCGTCGTGCCGCGCGCGCCATGATCAGGTCCTGCCCGGCCTCTGCCACGACCTCACCCAGCCCGCTGATGAAATCACTGGCCCACTGGCTGAAGCTGCCACCCTCGTCTTTTATGGCCGACACCGCGGCGCCCCCGGCCATTGTCGGCAGGATCGCGCGGCCCAGTACCCCGCCCAGGCGGCCCGCGTAGAACATGGCCATCGCGCCCGCCAGCAAGGTAACGCCGTTCCTGCGTCCTTCCTGGGCCGCTGCGCTGTCGCGCTCGGCGTTCGTTACCATCAGCGCGTCAGCCGTCTTGAGCGCGTGGCTGATCTGCGTTTCGTGCAGTGCTTTGAGCAGGTCGCCTTTGACCACGGGGGAGGCGACCTTCAAGGCGAAATCATCCTGAACCCGATGCTTTATCCATGAGAAGGTGGACTGCGTGACTTTCTTTATCTTCTCGTTGAGCGTCAGGTTTTCCGCAGCCGGCACCAGGCTGGCAAGCTGATCGGCTTGTTCCATCAGCGGCAGTTGGGAAATCAGCCAGCGGGTCATTTCCAGCGTGCTGATGAGTGTCTTGACCAGGACCGCTTCCAACTCCCTTTCGCTTCCTGCGTGGATGTCCCTGAACACTTTTCCGTCCGGCGCACCCGGCGTGTACAGCGTCAATGAAGGCCGGCTGGACAGTTTCCTGACGCCAAAGGCCAGCAGCTCTTTCAGCACACTGTCGCCCCACTGGATCTGCCGCACCACCACCTCGTGCCCGTTGACCTTGCGGCGTTCCTCAGGCATTGCGCTGTCCAACGCCGCCAGCACCAGGTTCAGGCCGGTGTTGTCCTTATCGTGTGTAAAGTCCCCCGATATATGCGCGGCCCACGCCTGCGCCCGCATTTGTTTGGCTTTCAGAGCCATCCATTGTGCCTGGCGCTCCCGGGCCGCAAGCAGCAACGCGGGCGGGATACGGGCACCCACATTTGCCCTTTCGATGATCTCCACGATCTGTGCAAAGCTCAGCGGCCCCTCTTCGGTGTGGTGGGAAGCGTTGCGTTCGTCCGGTGTCAGGTTGGACATGGCCCACAGCGTCATGGAACGGCAATCGTCGAATATCGCCTTCGCGCTGCCTAGCGAGACCCCGGATCCGAACGGTGACTCGCCCGTGGGCGCGTGCGAGTCGATGGTCTGCTTGCGGATACATAGGGATACCTGGTCAGGATCGACTGGGGCGTATTTGTCCTTGATGAAGCCGGCGAGCAACTTGCGGGTCCGGTCCTGGAGGGCGTCAGGGGACGCCAGCATCACGGGATCTGGCGGGGGTGGGGTATCCGCCAGGGTTATCTGCAGGTCCTGTAGCGCGTTCCACCAGGCCACGCGGTCGCTGCCGATCACATTCGGGTTGGCGTGCAGCCAGTCGTCCAGTTTTTTCTGGTACAGCCGTAGCGCGCGCTCGTCCATGGCGCCGGCCAGGTCCAGCCTGTCCTTGAGGTTCGCCGCGATATCCAGCCTGGCGATCCAGGCGCTGATTTTCTCATCATCTCCCGGCCCGTTCAGCAACGCGTCGCTCACGGCGGTTTTTTGCGCCGCTCGCAGATCCATAACCAGGTAGGCAAGGAAGTTCCCGGCGATGGGGGCGATTGTCACGTCATGCTTAACGTTATCGTCGGCCTCCAGGCTGGCCTTCAGCGCCGTCAGGTCCGCGTACACCTCCAGCGGCTTGCCCAAGCTGTACAACACCGCGCTTGCCGGGTAGTCGGTATTGTCATGCCGGGTCAGTGCAACAGCACCTGACACCGGCACGCTGAACCCCCATCCTTCGGGGGTGATACTGAGGCTGTAGACCCCAGGCCGGTCACGCTCCGCCAGCCTGGCGCGAGACGTTGCGTCCGGTGCCGACAGCGCATGTTCCGTCAGCGCCTTGTGCAGCGGCAGGCTCAGGGTTCCATCCAGTTGCTGGAGATCGGCCTGTGCCTTGAGTTGCCTGCCGAATTCATCGGCCAGCCATTGGCTGACGCTGCGGTCCTGGCTAACGTCGGGCGGGGTGTCCCAGAAGTTGTCCAGTGCCCGCGCCAGCATTTGTTCATACGACGTTGGGGTGAAGCTTATCAGTTGCTTGATTGCTTGCTTGGCGTCACGGTTATTCAGGGCTGCCGGCATCTCCGTGACGCTGTTCAGCTCGGTGATGATGTCTATATTGCCCAAATCGTCGAAGAACTCGTGGGCATTGATCTTTCCTGCCACCGCACGCCAGAAGAGCGTGTCGAGGGGGACTGTTTGCGCCACCTTTTTAAACGCCGGCGCGTTGGTTGCGCGTTCAGTTGGGGGGACGGCTTCATCTTGTAGCCGGCACACGAGTATTTCTTTGACGGCCAGCTTGTTCACCAGGGTCGGGAAGGCTTGCCTGAACCCATCATCCAAGTGCCGCGCAGCCACTTCCGAGGCGCGCGGAACGGCATCGTTCAGACGGATCATTTGCTGCTGCGAGGCATTGAGTTGGTGTATCAGCAGGGCGCTAGCGGTTTGTAAGGGGGTGTTCTCCAGCATGTTCTCTTCCTGAAAGTTTTCGGAAGGAACAACCTATTGAAGGCGCGCGAAGAGGGGGCGGTATATAGATACCGCATGGAGCGGCGACAGGCGGTGTACCGGTGTGGTGGATACATAATCGATGTGGCAGCGAGCCTGTTCGCGATGCGCCTTGACGGGGCATGCTCACGATCATGTTTTATCACGCAGAAATACCAGGATCGCCTCGCAGGTCGCCTGTGTTCTTTCTTCCAGTACCCAATGTCCGGTGTTGTGCAATATAAAAGAGTACGGTTGCGTGGTGATACATTTGACTTGCTCGGCCAAGGTGTTTCCTCTCGAATGGTCCCCGCCGATAGTGAGCACAGGCACCGTCAGTTTATTGTTGGCGTATGCTTGATTATCACCCACATCATGCTCTATCCAGGCTGAATAAAGCTTGAAGGCCGCCTCCATGCGTCCGGGCTGGGAATAATCTTTCACCAACGCCACACGCACCTCGTCCGGCATTGTGTCGTTGCCGGGGAATACAAAGTCGTCAAAAAACATGTCCAGGTAAGTTTTTTCCTGACCTTGGATCATGCTGAGAGCCGTCTTGCCAAAGAAGCGGAAATGCCACTTGCTGGCAATGCGGGCTTGCGGGTCTCCGTTATAAGCCGTTTCCCACCCTGGGATGCCAGGGATGAATCCGTCCATCAGGATAATACGTTTGGTTTCATCGGGATAAAGGGCTCCGTAGGCATAGGCAATCATTAAACCCATGTCATGGCCGACAATATCAACCTGTTTGATATTCAGGTGGATGACCAGCTCGTGCAGGTCATGCGCCATATTTTTTTTATCATAGCCGCTTTCTGAAATATCGGTTTCTCCAGCACCGCGATAATCAGGAACGATAGGCGTATAACCGGCACGCACCAATGGCCCCATCAATACCGCCCAATTGCGCCAGCTTCCCGGGAACCCATGCACCAGCAACACAGGGTTTGCGCCATCACCGCTTATAAGATAGTGCATGCGGATGCCGTTCACGTACACGTAGGCCCGTGTGAACGATGCACCCCCTACAACAATATTTTGTTCCACAGAAGGCGATGTGGCCTGGTGTCGAGAAGATAAGGCGATGGCGCCCGACCAGGCTATTGTGTCCATCATTTTCTTGTCCATTTTGGGAGCCGAGTTAATTTCATGAGCTACGCCGTGCAGCTCATAAGTAACGGCGAACTGTTTATCGAGCGTTAACTTCTAAGGTGTTTTTAAGGCATTTAAAGCTTGTGGCTTTGCGCATGCCATCGATACTGTCGAAGTTGACAGTACCGACAAACGGCAATTGTTCCGATTGAGCCCCGGCAGAGCAGTTGCAGGTGAAAAAAAGCAGGGCGGAACTTGCATAGGACTCCTGTTGGCTGTAGGAAAAGTCCCGTTTCTAGTTGCGATGTTTCCTATTCGCTCCAGATGCCCACGGTGTTGGGGTTGCGATTCGCCTGCGTTGCAACGTTTTATTCATCATTCCGAATTGTCTGGCTCAGTGCTCTTTCCCGGCGGAAAGGGGACCCGCCTGAAGCCCGTGAATAAGGCCTTGGAAATGCACTCATCTTTGTACGCCCTCTACACCAACGAAGTCTCCCGTGACTATCTCCGTCATTTGGACGATCTGTACTTGGCGCAACAGCAACTCGATGGTGTTGACGAAAAAGTCATTACATTTATCAATCGTCAAAAAGCATTCGTCAAAGCTCATCCCCCAATCGCTATTTACCGAGTGGCCACCGAGGGCAGCCAGACCCGTAACGGCGCAACGATCCAGCAAGTGTCATCGTCGTTGACGTTCACCTTGGATAATGGCTGGAAAGTACGAGCCGCGCAGAAAGGCGACCAGGTTGTGTATGCCGATGGCAGCACCGCGCGGATCGTAACCGCCGCGGGGGCAGCCAACAGTAATATCGCCCTGGTCGGCAGCCGTTTGAGCAATGGCGACGAGATCATCAATACGCTTCAGAGACGTTTTCTGATCATCGTGCGTGAAGGCGTGCCGATGGCAGAAGACTTTTTGCCCGCTCTCAAATTGGCGGATGTTCATTACTTGCACTCGAATGAGGTGAAGGAGAACATCCAATGAGCGTACAGCATAGATCCACTGTGGGAGATTCTATGTTGCAGGGCAACCCTGCAACATAGGCGCTGGTTGGTATTCGCTCTGATTTTTCATCAAGGCAAATGCCACTCGGCAAAGCTTGCGGGCTAGCACCACCAATGCCTGGGTTTTTGAGAAGCCTCTCGCCAGGTACGACTCGTAAAATGGTTTCCATCTAGACGAGCGGCACGCGGTCATTGCGGCGATATGAGCGAGTCTGCGTATCTCGGGATCGCCTTTCTTGGATAGATACCGGGCGCCATTCTTTTTTCCGGAATCATCGACCCGCAAGTCCATCCCTAAAAATGCGATAAACGCATCGCTGTCGGTA
>NZ_FPIX01000066.1:0-22117 GCF_900119205.1 Pseudomonas sp. NFACC16-2
CCCGGCAACATGATGTTCATGCGACTGACCACATCCCAAGCAGACATGCGCCGGAAGAACGCCATGGAAATCACGCACCAGAGCATCATTTCCAGCGGCAAACGACGCTTGCGCAGCGTCGCCACACCGGCTTGTTCAAGCGCCTGTTCGACCAAAGAAGGGTCGAGCAAGGCATCTAATCCCTCGATGGCGTTGGGGGTAGAGGCGATGTTGTGGGTCAGTTCCAGTGCCCGAGCGAGACGCATAAAAAAATCCGATGCCAGTACAGGCATCGGATTTTGATTTCTTGCGGCCAAAGGTCAAGCGAGAAGGCTTAACTGACTGGCATTAGCCCGAAGGCCGTTTCTTTTACTGCGACAGGCTTAACCGCCCAGGTACGCCTCACGCACTTTCGGGTCGGTCAGCAGGGCTTCACCGGTGCCTTGCATCACTACGCGACCGTTTTCCAGCACGTACGCCCGGTCGGCGATTTTCAGCGCCTGGTTGGCGTTCTGCTCCACCAGGAACACCGTTACGCCGTCCTTGCGCAGTTGTTCGATGATGTCGAAGATCTGCTGGATGATGATCGGTGCCAGGCCCAGGGAAGGCTCGTCGAGCAGCAGCAGCTTGGGCTTGCTCATCAGCGCACGACCGATGGCGAGCATTTGCTGTTCACCGCCGGACATGGTGCCGCCGCGCTGGGTGAAGCGTTCTTTCAGGCGTGGGAAAAGGTGCAGGACCTTGTCCATCTGTTCCTGATAGTCGCCCTTGTCGGTGAAGAATCCGCCCATGGCGAGGTTTTCTTCCACGGTCAGCCGGGCAAAGACCCGGCGACCTTCCGGCACCACCGCGATGCTCTTGCGCATGATCCGTGACGAGTCCTGGCCCACCAGTTCCTCACCCATGTAGCGGATGCTGCCGCTGTGGGCCTGGGGCGAACCGCAGAGCGTCATCAGCAGGGTGGATTTGCCGGCGCCGTTGGCCCCGATCAGCGTGACGATTTCGCCCTGGCGGACTTCGACGTTGACGCTGTGCAAGGCCTGGATCTTGCCGTAGAAGGTGGAAACGTTTTCGAATTGCAGCATTTACGCTTCCCCCAGGTAGGCTTTGATCACTTCAGGATTGTCGCGGATCTGTTCCGGCGTACCGTCGGCCAGGGGCGTGCCCTGGTTGATCACGACGATGTGGTCGGAAATGCTCATGACCAGCTTCATGTCGTGCTCGATCAGCAGCACGGTGACGTTGTGCTCTTCACGCAGCACGCCGATCAGCGCTTTCAGGTCTTCGGTTTCCTTGGGGTTCAGGCCGGCGGCCGGCTCGTCGAGCATGAGGATCCGCGGACGGGTCATCATGCAGCGGGCGATTTCCAGGCGCCGTTGCTGACCGTAGGCCAGGGTGCCGGCGGGACGGTTGGCAAACTCGGTGAGGTTGACCTTGTCCAGCCAGTACTCGGCGTACTCCATGGCCTCGCGTTCGCTTTTGCGGAACGCCGGGGTCTTGAACAGGCCGGCAAAGAAGTTGGTGTTCAGGTGACGATGCTGGGCGATCAGCAGGTTCTCGACCGCCGTCATGTCCTTGAACAGCCGCACGTTCTGGAAGGTGCGTACCACACCCTTGCGGGCGATGTGGTGGCCGGGCAGGCCCTGGATCGGCTCGCCGTCCAGCACGATGGTGCCGCCGGTGGGCTGGTAGAAGCCGGTCAGGCAGTTGAACACGGTGGTCTTGCCCGCGCCGTTCGGCCCGATCAGGGCAACCACTTGCTTCTCTTTCACGGTCAGGGCCACGCCGTTGACCGCCAGCAAACCGCCGAAGCGCATGCTCAAGTTTTCGACTTTCAGGATCTCGCGGCTCATTTGCGCAGCTCCATGTGGGGGCGTTGCATAGGCAGCAGACCTTGAGGACGCCAGATCATCATCAGCACCATCAGGGCACCGAACATCAACATGCGGTATTCGCTGAATTCACGCATCATTTCAGGCAGCAGGATCATCACGATGGCCGCCAGGATCACGCCCAACTGCGAACCCATCCCACCCAGCACCACGATGGCGAGGATGATCGCCGACTCGATGAAGGTGAAGGATTCCGGCGTCACCAGGCCTTGGCGGGCGGCGAAGAAGCTGCCGGCAAAACCGGCGAACGCAGCGCCGAGGGTAAAGGCCGACAGTTTGATCACGGTTGGGTTGAGACCCAGGGCACGGCAGGCGATTTCGTCTTCACGCAGTGCCTCCCAGGCGCGGCCGATCGGCATGCGCAGCAGGCGGTTGATGACGAACAGCGCGGCCAGGGCCAGCAACAGGGCAACCAGGTAGAGGAAAATCACCTTGTTGATCGAGTTGTATTCCAGGCCGAAGTACTCGTGGAAGGTCTGCAGGCCTTCGGCGGCTTTACGTTCGAAGGTCAGACCGAAGAACGTCGGTTTCTCGATGTTGCTGATGCCGTTCGGGCCACCGGTGATGTCGGTCAGGTTGCGCAGGAACAGACGGATGATCTCGCCAAAACCCAGGGTCACGATGGCCAGGTAGTCACCGCGCAAGCGCAGGACCGGGAACCCCAGCAGGAAACCGAAGGTGGCGGCCATCATCCCGGCGATCGGCAGGCAGATCCAGAAGCTCAGGCCGAAGTAGTGGGACAGCAGCGCATAGCTGTAGGCGCCGACGGCGTAGAAGCCGACGTAACCCAGGTCCAGCAGGCCGGCCAGGCCGACCACGATGTTCAGGCCAAGGCCGAGCATCACGTAGATCAGGATCAGCGTGGCGATGTCCACCGCGCCGCGAGAGCCGAAGAACGGCCAGACCAGTGCCACGACGATCAGGCCCAGGACGATCCAGCGCTGGGTGGTCGGCAGGGTCAGGAAGTTGCTGGCCTTGGCCGGGATCACCGGCAGGCCGGGCGACGACTTCCACATGGCGCTGATCTGCGTGCTGAACAGTACCCGCAGGAACATCAGCAGCGAACACACGGCGATGGTCGCCAGGATGGCCGGGCTGGTGCCATGCACTTCCAGGTTGATACCGACGATGGTCAGTTTAAGACCCAGTACCGGGTAGGCCACGGCCCAGACCAGCAGGGCGCTGAAGAGCGCCGATTTGAGATGCCTAGTCATACTTTCTCAACCTCCGGGCGACCCAGGATGCCAGTCGGCCGGAATAACAGAACCAGAACCAACAAGCCGAATGCCACGACGTCCTTGTACTGGTCGCCGAAGATGTCGGCGCCAAAGGCTTCCGCCACGCCCAGTACCAGCCCGCCGAGCATCGCGCCGGGAATGCTGCCGATGCCGCCCAGTACCGCTGCGGTGAAGGCTTTCAGGCCGACGAGGAAGCCGGCGTTGGGGTTGATCACGCCGTATTGCATGCTCAACAGCACCGCGGCGATGGCCGCCAGGGCCGCGCCGATGACGAAGGTCAGGGCGATGATGTTGTTGGTGTTGATGCCCAGCAGGTTGGCCATCTTGATGTCCTCGGCACAGGCGCGGCAGGCGCGGCCCAGGCGGGAACGGGAGATGAACAGCGTCAGGCCGAGCATGGCGACCAGGGTCACCACGAACACCACGATTTGCATGTAGGAAATCAGCACTTCATGTGCCCCGCCTGGCCCGATGGCAAAGTTGCCCGGGATCAGGTTGGGAATGGATTTGTCCTTGGAGTCTTGCGAAAGCAGTACCGTGTTCTGCAGGAAGATCGACATGCCAATGGCGGAGATCAGCGGGATCAGACGGTTGCTGCCGCGCAAGGGGCGGTAGGCGATCCGTTCGATGCTGTAGCCATAGGAGCTGGTGACGACGATGCTCGCGATGAAAGCCGCGGTCATCAACAGCGGGACACTGTCGAGTCCCATCATGGCCAGCCCGGCGATGGCGATGAACGCCACGTAGGAGCCGATCATGTACACCTCGCCGTGGGCGAAGTTGATCATTCCAATGATGCCGTAGACCATCGTGTAGCCGATGGCGATCAGGGCATACGTGCTGCCAACGGTCAGGCCGTTAACCAGCTGCTGGAAGAAGTGATAGATGTCAGGCATTACAGCGCTCCTAAAAACCTGATACGCATTTCACTGGTGGAGTCATTTTCCCGCCCGGGTCCCGTGGATCTGCATCCACTTCGAACACGAGGTTTGCCAGCGAACCGCTGATGACGGTTTTGAGATTTTCAGGTGGGGAGGCTGGCGGATCACGCCAGCGCGGCCCAATACATTTAAAACAAAGCCCACGGCACGCCGTGGGCTTTATTGGCAGTCAGTCGGGCCAGGCCTTACTGAGGCGAAACTTCGGTTTTAGGTTTGCCGAAATGCCACTCGTAGACCACGAACTTGAAGTCTTTCAGGTCGCCCTTCTCGTCGAAGCTCAGATCGCCGGTCGGCGTCTTGAAGGTGCCGGCGTGGATGGCTTCAGCCACTTTGGCCGCGTCTTCGCTCTTGGCTGTGGTAATGGCCTGGGCAATCACCTGGACAGCGGAGTAGGACGGGAACACGAACGGACCGCTTGGGTCTTCTTTCTTGGCCTTGAACGCGTCAGCCAGGGCGACGTTGGCCGGATCCTGGTCAAAGGATTTCGGCAGGGTCACCAGCAGGCCTTCGGAAGCGTCCTTGGCGATTTGCGAGATGGAGTCGTTACCCACGCCTTCCGGCCCCATGAACTTGGCCTTCAGGCCTTTTTCCTGGGATTGACGCAGGATCAGGCCCAGTTCCGGGTGGTAGCCGCCGTAGTAGACGAAGTCGACGTTGGCTTGCTTGAGCTTGGCGATCATCGAGGAGAAGTCTTTGTCGCCGGCGTTCACGCCTTCGAAGACGGCTACTTTCACGCCTTTGTCTTCGAGGGTTTTCTTCACGGCGCTGGCGATGCCTTCACCGTACTGCTGCTTGTCGTGCAGGACCGCAACGATCTTCGGCTTGACGTGGTCGGCGATGTAGTTGCCGGCCGCAGGGCCTTGGGCGCTGTCCAGGCCGATGGTGCGGAAGATCATCTTGTAGCCGCGAGCGGTGATGTCCGGGCTGGTAGCGGCCGGGGTGATCATGACCACGCCTTCGTCTTCATAGATGTCCGAAGCCGGCTGGGTGGAGCTGGAGCACAGGTGGCCGACCACGAACTTGACGCCGTCGTTGACGACTTTGTTCGCGACCGCGACCGCTTGTTTTGGATCGCAGGCGTCATCGTATTCAACGGCGACCAGTTGCTTGCCGTTGACGCCGCCCTTGGCGTTGATCTGCTCGATGGCCATTTTGGAGCCACTGAATTGCATGTCGCCGTATTGGGCTACAGGGCCGGTTTTTGGGCCGGCGATGCCGATCTTGATGGTGTCGGCGGCGAACGAATGGCTGGCAACCCCGGCCAGAACCATAGCGGCAAACAGTTTGGAAATCTGCTTAGTAGCCTTAGTCATAGTGCTCCACTCATGCTGTTGTAGTTTTTATAGTCCTGGCGCCGTAGCAGCAGAACCGGGTCAGATATCTTGGATACCCTCGCGGAAAATGCCCCGGCAACTGTACCGGTACAGTGTAGAGCGCCGATTGTTGGCAAGGGAAGCTGGCGCTTGGGGGCAAAACCTGAGGGTGTCGCTTAATTGAAAGAAAAAGACAGAATGGCGGCGGGGTTTGTCCGGTCATATCGGCAATCCTTGGCTTTCCTGCGCTTTTCAATCGGTACTGCAATTGCTACCGGGTTTTTCTGCCAGACCACCGACGTTATCATTCGCGCCGATTTCTTTTCCGGACAGGTCCCATGAATCAAGAACCTAGCACCCTCTATGCCAAGCTGCTTGGTGAAACCGCATCCATCACCTGGAAAGAGCTGGAGCCGTTCTTTGCCAAGGGTGCCCTATTGTGG
Organism: Pseudomonas sp. NFACC16-2; assembly: GCF_900119205.1. Taxonomy (NCBI): domain Bacteria; kingdom Pseudomonadati; phylum Pseudomonadota; class Gammaproteobacteria; order Pseudomonadales; family Pseudomonadaceae; genus Pseudomonas; species Pseudomonas sp. NFACC16-2. The sequence continues at coordinate 5,807 of NZ_FPIX01000066.1, forward strand.
GTCGATCCGGCACTGGATTTGATCGCCGCCGCCGAGGCCGTCGCCCAGGACGAAGGCGACAAAGTCGCCGCCTGGCTGGCCGCCGACCAGCTCGCCAAGCTGTCTGAAACGCGGGCGCTGGATTTTCTGGAACGTGATCCGCAGCTTTGGGCGGTGGTGGTTTCGCCCTGGATTATGATCCAGGAAAGGGCGTCGAACTGATCGGCGCACCAAGTTGGTTCGTGTTCGGGTAAGCAAGAAAGTGTGTAGGTGAGTAGCGTGATGGCTTCCTGCCGTGGCGAAACGCCACAGGGCAGGGTGACGTATACGTAACGGGAACAGTTTATGGAGCAGCCTTTGGGCTGCTCAATTGTTTCTGGATGTTGTTCAGGTGCAGGATTCAGGGCCACTATCGCGAGCTTGCTCGCGATTGGAGGCTACACGGTGCTGCACCGGCCTCAGTAAGTCCTGCCAGTATGGTTATTCAAGGAAATGACCTTGGTCTTGCCAATGCGGTGACGGTAGATCTCGCGCAGGTACTTGATGGCCTTCTTCACGCAGTCGCGGGACAGGCGGATATCGTTGATCGAGACGAACTTGTCCTTGTCACTGATCAGCTCGCGATACTTCTTCTCGTACATCGGCTTGATCGCGTACCAGTTGGTGTCGAGGATCTTCGCCGGGTTTTCGAATTCGTTGAGCAGGTCGTCGATCCGTTCTTCGTCGAAGTCTTCATTGATGATGAAGTCCAGGATCGAGTTGTCCAGGGTATCGTCGAAGCGGTACGGGGTGCGGGCGAAGCAGCGTTTTATGAAGGCCACGATCAGGGTCAGGAAGTCATCCGACAGGCACGGACTCTTGGCGATCAGGGTGGTCAGCGACAGGTTGGCCGACGCGCCGATCACCAACGCGTAACGCTTGAGGGTGGTGTTGGGGAACAGGCTGTTGAGGTGGGTCTTGAGCCGGTTCAGGTCCATGTAGGACAGCTTGTAGTCCTTGGGCAGGGAGACGATGGACACCACCGACGAGCAATTCTTGAAGAAGTGCAGGTCATGCAGGGCCGCGGCGTCGTAGCCGGAATTCTTGTACTGCTCCAGCGAGGCGCGGTAGCGCTTGGATTCGATCGGAAGCAGGCTGATGCCTTCGATGGCCTGGGTGACTTTGTTGAAGTGCGGCAGGTCGATGGAGCGGAAGAACAGGTCGTCGATGTTCAGGCGCGGCGGCTCTTTCTCGAATACCTTGAACTTGTCACCGCTGGGCGCCGGGGTCTCCGGGACTACGGATTCGGCGTAGGCGATTGCCACCGGGCCCGCCAGGCTCATGAACAGGTCGTTGGCGTCCAGGCGAATGGTTTCGCCGATGTCGATGCCAGCACGGCGGAAATAGTTCTGGTCGTAGTCGGTGGTGACGGCCTGGGCCGTCAGGATGTTGAAGATCTGCTGGGAGATGTACTGGTTGGCGTGCTTCTCCATGGCATTGACATCAATGTTCTGGATGTTGCCGTCATCGCTTTCTTCGGCGTAGCGCATGATGTCGTTGGAGATCAGCATCATCGCGTTCCACGGGCGGATACGGCCCATCACGCTGGCTTCGCTGCTGTCTTCATTGGCGAAGTTGTACGAGAAATCCCACTCTTCCGACAGGTACTTGCACAGCAGGCGTCCGGCGTTGATGTGCAAGGCTTCGGACATTTCGCTGCGGTGGTCGGAAATGTTCGGCAGCACGCAGATGCCGCTGGTGAAGATCGGCTCGAAGACGAAGGAGTGGCCGCTCTTGCTGTCGTGTTCGTCCATCGGCTTGGTGTCGAACGTCTTGTTCATGTACGAGTACTGTTGGGCCAGGCCGAATTCCGAGGCCATGCCCGAACCGGTACCGCCGCCGGCGCTGAAGATCGAGAAGTACAGGCGCGACTGGTTGGCCTTGATGCCGCAGCTGTCGATCAGGTACGAGTGGATCATTTTCCAGTCGGGGCTGGAGAAGCGCTGGGTGTCCTTGTTCAGGATGATCTTGGCCAGGTACTGGCCCAGGATTGGCGCATTACCGGCGCCACCGGCGTGGACTTCCGAGAGGTCCATGATCTTCATCTTGCTGTAGTCGCGCAAAAAGCCGCTTTTCTCACCCTTGCGCGAAAAACGGATGCGCCCGGCGATGTCCTTGTCCAGGTCGCCGAGCATCACCAGCGGTTCCACCAGGAACACCGGTTTGCTGGCCTTGCTGGTGCCCAGGCGCAGGTTGTTGCGGATCCACTGCGCGGGGCTGTAGCCCTTGTCGCTGTAGCCTTTGTCTTCGGCGTTGAATTCGTTGAGGTAGAACTTGCGGGCGTTGTACACCAGCTCGGCCACGTCCAGGGCGATGTTGGAGCCGCAGCGCCCCAGGCCGATCAGGCAGACCGAGGGGAATTCCTGCTGAGTGCGGTCGCTCTCGTCCTCTACCAGATGGGGCGGTCGTGGGAACACCGCGTCGCGCAGGCCGTCGAGGTTGTCGAGGATGCGGTCGGTGTTGGTTTCGGTGAAATACAGATACTGCTGAGTCGACAGGGGACGCGAGCTGCTCGATGGTTTCGAGGCTTCAGGGCCATTGGCGGCTGGGCTCAGGGTCAGATCGGATACCGCAGTGGCTGTTTTTTTGGAAGTCATTGTGCGCCATATGCCTGAACTGGTTGGCTCGACGAGCGCTGTCATCGAACCATCGCGGATGGGAGCTCGCGTCCTGGATGGCGCGAAGGTCGGCCCCGAGCGTCCAGGGCTATAGCCTGGGGGGCAGCTCGAGAGATTCTTTCCTGATAGGTTGAATCGGCCACCGGCAGACGATCTTTAATCAAGAATGGGCGAAATGATGGCAATTGTTACAGGAAATTGACCGTCATCAAGAAACGCGCCGCTCGCCATGGGGGGGTATCAGCCTTGCGAATGATTGGAGACAGCCCGCGCGCCGCTGTCTAGATTGCAGATTCCGCTAATGCTCCATAACAATAAAAGAGACGGACCCATGCAGAACTCGACCCAAGCGGCGAATGCCTGGCGCATTCTGTTCCTGTTGTTTTTGGCCAACCTGTTCAACTTCTTCGACCGCACCATCCCGGCGATCATCATCGAGCCGATCCGCATGGAGTGGAGTCTCAGCGACTTCCAGATCGGCATCATCGGCACCGCTTTCACCATCGTCTACGCCATCGCCGGGTTGCCATTGGGACGCATGGCCGATACCGGTTCGCGCAGCAAGTTGATGGGCTGGGGCCTGGCGACCTGGAGCGCGCTGACGGCGGTCAACGGCCTGGTGGGCAGTTTCTGGGCGTTCCTGGTGGTGCGCATGGGCGTCGGGATCGGCGAGGCGAGTTATGCCCCGGCGGCCAACTCACTGATTGGCGATCTGTTCCCGGCCCATCGCCGGGCGCGGGCCATGGGCATCTTCATGCTGGGCCTGCCGATTGGCTTGCTGCTGGCGTTCTTCACCATCGGGGCGATGGTCAAGGCGTTCGACAGTTGGCGCGCGCCGTTCTTTATCGCGGCTGTGCCAGGCTTGGTGCTGGCGCTATTCATGTTCTTCATCAAGGAACCCAAGCGCGGCGCGGCGGAAACCGTGCAGGTGTCCCAGGAAAAGATCGACCGGCCGATCCGTCGGGTGCTGGCGATTCCCACGTTCCTGTGGTTGGTGCTGGCGGGGTTGTGCTTCAACTTCGCCACTTATGCCTGCAACTCCTTCCTGGTGCCGATGCTGCAACGCTATTTCCTGATGCCGTTGCACGAGGCGGCGGTGGCCACCGGGATCATGGTGGGCGTGACCGGGTTGTTCGGCTTGACCTTCGGCGGCTGGATCGCCGACAAGATTCATCAGCGTGTGCCCAGTGGTCGCTTGCTGTTCGCCGCGTTCAGCCTGGTGATCTCGACGCTCACCACTGCCTGGGCATTGCATGCCGGGCGCATTGAAATCGGCGTGTTCGTCGCAGTGTTCAGTGTCGGCTGGTTGTTCGCCTATACCTTTTATACCTGCGTGTATACGGCGATCCAGGACGTGGTCGAGCCGCGCCTGCGGGCCACGGCGATGGCGTTGTTCTTCGCCGGCCTGTACTTGCTGGGGGGCGGCCTGGGGCCGGTGGTGGTGGGCGGCTTGTCCGACTACTTCGCCCGCACGGCCATGGCCGCAGCCGGAGTCGAGCAGATGACAGAAGCGTTCAAGGCCATCGGCCTGCATGACGCGATGTACCTGATCCCGGTGGCGTTGTTGCTGACCATGGTGTTCCTGTTCCTGGCGTCACGTTGTTTTGTGCGCGATGCCAAGCGGATGAAGGAGGGGATGAGTGTGGTGGGGGAGCCGGGTGTGGTGCCGGCGACGGCCTAGTAGGGTCAGGCACGGGCTCTGTGGCGAGGGGATTTATCCCCGCTGGGCTGCGCAGCAGCCCCAAAGCCAATGTCGGGGTGTGTCAGATCGATTGAGTGCTTTTTGGGGGCTGCTGTGCAGCCCAACGGGGATAAATCCCCTCGCCACAGGATTTTGGTTGCCATAGGTGTGTTCCATCGCAGGTCTTGCTCCTGCCTACCGAATTTTTTCATCCCGTCCACGCAGTAGTTGATTGGGCATCACCACCGCCGCCGCCAGCCCCAGCAACGACACCGCCGCGCTGATCACCAGCAAATGGCGGAACGTCGCCTGCAATTCCTGGCGCAAGGCGTTCTGCGCCTCGCCCGGGGCGGCGTTCAGGCCGTCCAGCAAGACGCTGCCGGAATGCCCTTCACCGATCAACGACGAGCTGGCGAGCTGGGCGAAGCTGGGATCCTGCAGCAAGGCCAGCAGCAACGCTGACATCAGTGCCACGCCCACCGCGCCGCCAAGGGCGCGGAACAGGTTGGTGGTGCTGGTGGCGACGCCGATGTCCTGTTGGTGTACGGCGTTCTGCGCACCCACCAGTGACGTGGGAAACTGCATGCCGGAGGCGATGCCGCTGAGCAGCATGAACAGGCTGCTCAGCCAGAGCGCGGCGGGCGGGGTGAAGGCCATGCCGAGGATAGCGAACGGGAAGAGCAGGGCGCCGCTCAGGATCATCGGCTTGTAGCGCCCCGTGACCGAGGTCCGGCGTCCGGCGAAATACGCGCCGGCCGGCAGCCCTATCGCCAGCGGCAACAAGTGCAACGCCGCACTGTCGGCACCGGCGCCGGTCACGCTCTGGAAGCGCAACGGCACCAGCACCGTCAGGGAAATCGCCTGGAAGCTGGTGAAGAACACCGTGCACCAACACAGCACCGCATTGCGGTTGGCGAACAGGTGCATCGGCAACAACGGCTCCCGCGCCCGGCGTTCGTGCCAGGCGAACACCCCCAGCGCTGCGCCTGCGCAACCCAGCAATCCCAGCACGTCACGGCTGTGCCAGGCATGACCCTGGCCGACCTGGGTAATCCCCAGCAGCAGCGCCGTCAGGCCGATGATCAGCAACACGGTGCCCAGGTAATCAATGATCGGCGTGCGTTGCGGCACCGGCAGCCCGACCAGGCTGCGTCGGGCGACCCACCAGGCCACCAGGCCCAGCGGCAGGTTGATCCAGAACACCCAGCGCCACGACAGGTACTCGGTCATGTAGCCGCCGAGCACCGGCCCGGCCACGCTGGCCACCGCGTACATGCTGCTGAAATAACCCTGGTAGCGACCGCGTTCGCGGGGCGGGATGATGTCGCCGATAATCGCCTGGCTCACCGAAATCATCCCGCCGGCGCCGATGCCCTGGAAAATCCGCGCCAGCACCAATTGCTCCATGTCTTGTGCCAGGCCGCAGAACAGCGAGGCCAGGGTGAACAAGCCCATGCCGAACAGCATCAGCGGCCGGCGACCGTAGAGGTCACCGAGCTTGCCGTAGATCGGCACCGCCACGGTCATGGCGACCATGTAGCCGGAAATCACCCAGGCCAGCAGGCTGACGTCGGCAAACTGTGCGGAGATGGCCGGCATCGAGACGGCGACGATGGTCTGGTCCAGCGCACCCAGGAAAATCGCCAGCATCAGGGCTACCAGCACGCTGCGGATGGCCGGTTTTGGGGCTTGGAGCGTATTGAACTGAGTCAAGGCAGAACCTGCGGGCATCGCGCCGGAGAGGCAAAATGGACGAAACCCGCAGTTTAAGTCGATAGGCGACTATTCGATAGCCTCGTAAGGAAGTCCGACGTAATTTTCCGCGATGGTCTTGCGACCGGCCTCGGAGTCGACGAAATATTCCAGCTCGGCTTCGCTGATGCGCTGGTTGAAGGCATCCTCGTCGAAGCGGTGCAGCATCGAGGTCATCCACCAGGAGAACCGTTCGGCTTTCCAGACGCGCCGCAGGCAGATGGCTGAATACTTCTGCAGCAGATCCACACGGCCGTCGCGATAGACCTTGAGCAGGATGTTGAACAGCGTGCTGACATCGCTGGCCGCCAGGTTCAGCCCTTTGGCGCCAGTGGGCGGGACGATGTGGGCCGCATCGCCCACCAGGAACATTCGCCCATACTGCATCGGCTCGACCACGAAGCTGCGCAGCGGGGCGATGCTTTTCTCGATGGACGGGCCGGTCACCAGGGCGGCGGCCAGGTCGGCGGGCAGGCGGTTTTTCAGTTCGCCCCAGAAACGCTCGTCCGGCCAGTCGGTCACTTGTTCCTCGGCGGGCACTTGCAGGTAATAACGGGTGCGGGTCTTGGAGCGCATGCTGCACAAGGCAAAACCGCGCGCGTGGCGAGCGTAGACCAGTTCTTCGTGGACCGGCGGGGTATCGGCCAGCACGCCGAGCCAGCCAAACGGGTAGACGCGTTCGAAGACTTTGAGTTTTTCCGCAGGAATGGACTGTCGCGCCACACCGTGGAAACCGTCGCAACCGGCAATGTAATCGCAGTCCAGGCGCCAGGTTTCTCCTTCATGCTCGAAGGTCACGAAAGGGGTTTGGGTTTGCATGTCGTGGGGTTGGGCGTTGCTGGCCAGGTACAGGGTCCGGGCGCCGGCGGCTTCGCGGGCGGCCATCAAGTCACGGGTCACTTCGGTCTGACCGTAGACCATGACATTTTTACCACCGGTCAGGCCCTTGAGATCGATGTGCACCCGTCGATCGTTGAGCACCAGTTCAAAACCATCATGGGGCAGGCCTTCGGCGTCCATGCGCTGGCCAACGCCGGCCTGGCGCAGCAGTTCGACCATGCCTTGCTCCAGCACGCCGGCGCGGATGCGGCTCAGTACGTATTCCGGGGTCTGGCGTTCGAGGATGACAGTGTCGATCCCGGCGTTGTGCAGCAACTGGCCGAGTAGCAGGCCAGAGGGGCCGGCACCGATAATAGCGACTTGGGTCTTGAGGGTTTTCATTGTTGTTATGACTCGCACGAAGCACGCGACCAGGGTCGGTGTTGATTATTAGAAATCGAGTGCCTACATTTTTCGCTTGCGGACCTGTCAGTTGAAGGGGAAAACTGAGCCGATACCTGTTCTTTTTGCCAATTGGTGCGATTATCGCCCGCAACCCCAGGCCCGGATCCACGTTATGAAAAAACCTGACCTGCCTTCGATCCCGGTATTCAAGCTCTATGGCGAGAGCCAGGAATGGCCGACGCCGGACTTGTTGCACTGCGAGACCATCTCCAAGCGCAGCCGCGAGCATCAATGGGAAATCAAGCCCCATCGGCATGCCGATCTGTGCCAGTTGTTGTTTGTCTTCAAGGGCCAGGCGGAACTGGAAATCGAGGGCCGGCGCACGTTACTCACCGAGCCGGCCGTGCAGATCCTGCCGCCGCTGTCGGTCCATGGCTTTCGTTTTTCCGAGGATGTGGAAGGTTACGTGGTGACCCTGGCGGCGCCGCTGGTCACGCACCTGCAAGCGCAACTGGGGCATTCGGTCAACGTCCTGGCCCAGGCCGAAAGCTACCCCGCCCTCGAGAATGCCGAGTACCTCAACAGCCTGTTCAGCGCCTTGCAGAATGAGTACGTGGGGCATCAACCGGCGCGGGAAATGCTGATGCATGCGCTGGTCAGCGTGATCATGGTCTGGGTCAGCCGCCAGGTGATGCAGCGACACACCCAGGCCCAGCGCCCGCAACGGGCCCGGGAATACCTCAACGGCTTCATCCAGTTGGTGGAAGAAACCTATCGCGAGCACGTCAAGGTCGAAGACCTGGCCCACCGCCTGGGCATTTCCGTGTCGCACCTCAACGGCACCTGCCGGGAACTGGCGGGGCAACCGGCGCTGCAGATCATGCATGAGCGTCAGTTGCTGGAGGCCAAGCGCCTGCTGACCTACACCGGCATGACCATCTACGAGATTTCCGAAATGCTCGGGTTTTCCGATCCGACCAACTTCACCCGGCTGTTCCGCCGACGCGTCGGCATCTCGCCCAAGACGTTCCGGGACCGGCTCAAGACCGATCAACAGGACGACTGACCACGCCTCAGCGCAGGGCGTTCAGGGTTGCGCTGTGGGGGATGCACCGTTCGAAGTTGCAACTGGCGTATTCACGGGGCAGTTGCCTGGCCTGCTCGACCCGGTAGGCCGCAGTGCCGTACAGCGCGAGCGTGGCGGCGCAGGTGACAAAAATGGCGAGGCGTCTTCTTGTTTTAATGTTCATGGCGGTGACCTCTGAACGAATACCCGGGGGTACTACTTTCAGAATAGGTCAGCCGTGGCGAGTTGCCAGTCAGGCAGCGAGTATGTTTAACCCGATATTCAGAGCGCTGATAACCCGGTGGGAACCCAGTTCCTTGAGGATGAATGCAGTGCTTTTTGGTGGCGAGGGAGCTTGCTCCCGCTGGGCTGCGCAGCGGCCCCAAGATGTTGCGGTCGCTGCGCAACCGAGCGGGAGCAAGCTCCCTCGCCACAGGTCCACTTCAGCAATGGAAGTGTTCTGAGCCTGTTATTCCAGGTGCTCTGGCTTCATCGGGTCGCCCGGCTTGACGTCCAGTTGCTTGCGCACGTCTTCGAACATTTCGTCGTAGTACTTGTGCATCGAGCCGATGCTCGCGGTCTTGGGCAAGCCATACTTCTGGGCGATGCGCGTGGCGTGGCGGGCGAAGTCGAAGGCCTGGTCCTTGGCCAGGAAGAATGTCTCGTCCAGTGACTTGTCTTCGACGGTTCCGTGCACCCGGAATGACATGCCCGTGCCTTCCTTGCCGTCCTGGTCGACCTTGTAGTCGATGCACAGGTTGTAGCTGAAATCATCCTTGTTCAGCGCATGGCGCTCCATGTGCAGGTGTCCGGGTTCGAACATGGCCATAAGCAACTCTCCTTTGAAGGCATGGGGAGTAGGGCAGACCCTCGATCCGCCCCGCAAGTTTCCTGTTATCGATAAGCGATGCCAGGTGTCGCCGTGCTGATACGGGTGCCGGCCTTGCCCAGGACGATCGCGTCGATGTCCGAGAGTGAACCGATCACCGCGACCTTGCCAGTGTTGCGCGCGAATTCGCAGGCTGCCTGTACCTTCGGCCCCATGGAGCCGGCGGCGAAGCCGAGCTTTTCCATTTCGTCGGGGTGGGCCTGGGCGATGGCTTTCTGGGTCGGCTTGCCGAAGTCGATGAACGCGGCGTTGACGTCGGTGGCGATCACCAGCAGATCGCTTTCCAGCTGTTCGGCCAAAAGCGCCGAGCACAGGTCCTTGTCGATGACCGCTTCCACGCCTTGCAGCTTGCCGTCGGCGTCGTACATCGTCGGGATGCCGCCACCGCCGGCACAGATCACGATACTGCCCTTTTCCAGCAGCCATTTGATCGGGCGGATTTCAAAGATGCGCTTGGGCCTGGGGCTTGCGACCACGCGACGGAACTTGTCGCCGTCCGGGGCGATGGCCCAGCCTTTTTCGGCGGCCAGTTTCTGCGCCTCTTCCTGGCTGTAGACCGGGCCGATGGGTTTGGTGGGTTTTTGGAAGGCCGGGTCGTTGCCGTCCACTTCAACCTGGGTCAGGAGCGTGGCGAAGGGGACTTCGAAGTCCAGCAGATTGCCCAGTTCCTGTTCGATGATGTAGCCGATCATGCCTTCGGTTTCGGCGCCGAGCACGTCCAGCGGATACGGCGTCACCGAGGTGTAGGCCGCCGCCTGCAACGACAGCAGGCCTACCTGCGGGCCGTTGCCGTGGGCGATGACCAGTTGGTTGCCGGGGTGGATTTTCGCGATCTGTTCGGTCGCGGTGCGGATGTTGATGCGTTGATTGTCTGCGGTCATGGGTTCACCCCGACGCAGGAGGGCGTTACCGCCCAGGGCAACGACGATACGCATGGTGTTGTCCTTTCAAAAAATGGACGAACAACGCGGTCCCTTGTGGGAGCGAGCTTGCTCGCGATGACGGCGGCACATCCAACATTGATGCAAGATGACACTCCGCCATCGCGAGCAAGCTCGCTCCCACAGGGATTCGCGTTGGGCCTTTAGATATCCGCCAGCGCCGAGACCAGGATCGCCTTGATGGTGTGCATGCGGTTTTCCGCTTGCTCGAAGGCGATGTTGGCCGGCGACTCGAACACCTCCTCGGTCACTTCCACGCCATTGGCCAGGTTCGGATAACGGTCGGCGATGTCCTTGCCGACCTTGGTTTCGCTGTTGTGGAACGCCGGCAGGCAGTGCATGAACTTCACTCGCGGATTGCCCGAGGCTTTCATCATCTGCGCGTTGACCTGGTAGGGCAGCAATTGCTCGATGCGCTCATCCCAGGCTTCCACCGGCTCGCCCATGGACACCCAGATGTCGGTGTGGATGAAGTCCACGCCCTTGACGGCTTCCTTCGGGTCTTCAGTGATGGTGATGCGCGCGCCACTTTCGACGGCGAAGGCCTGGCACTGGTCGATGAAATCCTGGTGCGGCCACAAGGCTTTTGGCGCGCCGATGCGCACGTCCATGCCCAGCTTGGCGCCGATCATCAGCAGCGAATTGCCCATGTTGTAGCGGGCATCGCCCAGGTAGGCATAGCTGATGTCATGCAGCGGCTTGTCGCTGTGTTCGCGCATGGTCAGGGTGTCGGCGATCATCTGGGTGGGGTGGAATTCGGCGGTCAGGCCGTTGAATACCGGCACCCCGGCGAACTTGGCCAGTTCCTCGACGATCTCCTGTTCGAAGCCCCGGTACTCGATGGCGTCGAACATCCGCCCCAGGACCCGGGCGGTGTCTTTCATGCTTTCCTTGTGGCCGATCTGCGATGACACCGGGTCGATGTAGGTGACGTGGGCGCCCTGGTCATGGGCCGCGACTTCGAAGGCGCAGCGGGTGCGGGTCGAGGTCTTTTCGAAGATCAGCGCGATGTTCTTGCCCTTGAGGTGCGGTTGTTCGGTGCCGGTGTACTTGGCTCGCTTGAGGTCGCGGGACAGGTCCAGCAGAAAGTGCAGCTCGCGGTTGGTATGGTGCATCAGACTCAGCAGGCTGCGGTTGCGCATGTTGAAAGCCATGATGTGGATCTCCTCAGGTGTAGGTTATCCCCTGGGTGGGTATCGGATCGATACCGGCCCAGGCTCAAAGGTCAGTAATCGATCGGGTCGCGGATGATCGGGCAGGTCATGCAGTGACCACCGCCCCGGCCCCGGCCCAGTTCGCTGGCGCTGATGGTGATGACTTCCACACCGGCCTTGCGCAGCAGGGTGTTGGTGTAGGTGTTTCGGTCGTAGCCGATCACCACGCCCGGCTCCACGGCCACCACGTTGTTGCCGTCGTCCCATTGTTCGCGTTCGGCGGCGAAGCTATTGCCGCCGGTTTCCACCACGCGCAAGGCCGGCAGCTTGAGGGCGGCGGCCACGGTATCGAGGAAGCTGCCTTCTTCGCGGCGTACGTCGATGCCGCCGGGCTTGCTCTCGTCAGGGCGCAGGGAGAAGGCGACGATCTGGCTCACCACTTCGGGGAAAATCGTGACCAGGTCGCGGTCGCAGAAGCTGAACACGGTGTCCAGGTGCATGGCCGCGCGGGATTTCGGCAAGCCGGCGACGATCACCCGTTCCACGGCCTTGTGCTTGAACAAGTTCAGCGCCAGTTGGCCGATGGCCTGGCGGGACGAACGTTCGCCCATGCCGATCAGCACCACGCCGTTGCCGATGGGCATCACATCGCCGCCTTCGAGGGTGGCGTTGCCGTGCTCCTGGTCGGGGTCGCCGTACCAGACCTGGAAGTCGGCGTTCGTGAACTCGGGATGGAATTTGTAGATGGCGCTGGCCAGCAGGGTTTCCTGGCGGCGCGCCGGCCAATACATCGGGTTCAGGGTCACGCCGCCGTAGATCCAGCAGGTGGTGTCGCGGGTGAACTGGGTGTTGGGCAGCGGCGGCAGGATGAAGCTGGAGTGCCCGAGGAAGTCGCGGAACATCTGGATGGTCTTGCCACCGAAGCTGTCCGGCAGGTCGTCGGCCGAGACGCCGCCAATCAGGAATTCGGCGATATGGCGCGGCTCCAGGCTGCGCAGCCACGAGCCGACTTCGTTCACCAGGCCCAGGCCCACCGAGTTGGCGGTGATCTTACGCTGCAGGATCCAGTCGAGGGCTTCGGGGATGGCGACGATGTCGGTCAGCAGGTTGTGCATCTCGAGCACGTCGATGTCGCGCTCGCGCATCTTGGTGACGAAATCGAAATGATCGCGCTTGGCCTGGTTGACCCAGATCACATCGTCGAACAGCAGCTCGTCACAGTTGTTCGGGGTCAGCCGCTGGTGGGCCAGGCCTGGGGAACACACCATGACTTTACGTAATTTGCCGGCTTCGGAATGCACGCCGTATTTCACTTTTTCCGTGGTCATTACAAATCCTCCAGTTAGAACAATCAGCCAACTACAAGGTCAGGAAGCCGTCGTAGAGCCCGTAGGCCGCCACCAGGGCGCCTGCGATCACTGCGGCGAAAATCAGCTTCTCGACAGAGGTGAAAACCGGTTTGCCCACCTCGCGCTTGGCCTTGGCGAACAGGATCGCGCCGGGGGCATAGAGCAGGGCGGAGAGCAGTAGGTACTTGATCCCGCCGGCATAGAGCAGCCACACCGCGTAGATCAGGGCGATGGCGCCGATGACCAGATCCTTGCGCCGCTCGGCCGCGAAGCCTTCGTAGGTTTCGCCGCGTACCGCCAGCAGCACGGCGTAGGCCGCCGACCACAGGTACGGCACCAGGATCATCGAGGTGGCGAGGTAGATCAGTGACAGGTAGGTGCTGGCCGAGAACAGGGTGATGACCAAAAACAGCTGGACCATTGCGTTGGTCAGCCACAGGGCGTTGGCCGGTACGTGGTTGGCGTTTTCCCGGCGCAGGAACTCGGGCATGGTGTGGTCTTTGGCGGCGGCGAACATGATCTCGGCGCACAGCAATACCCAGGACAGCAGGGCGCCGAGCAGCGAGATGATCAGGCCGACGCTGATCAGCACCGCGCCCCAGTGCCCTACGACATGCTCCAGCACGGCGGCCATGGACGGGTTCTGCAACTTCGCCAGTTCAGGTTGGGTCATGATGCCCAGGGACAACACGTTCACCAGTACCAGGAACAGCAGTACGGTGATGAAGCCGATGACGGTGGCCTTGCCCACGTCGGTACGTTTCTCTGCGCGGGCGGAAAAAATACTCGCGCCCTCGATGCCGATGAACACCCACACGGTGACCAGCATCATGTTGCGCACCTGATTCAGCACGCTGCCCAGGTCTGGATTCTTCAAGCCCCAGATGTCGGCGGTGAAGATATCGAGCTTGAAGGCGAACACCGCGATCAGCACGAACAACACCAGCGGCACGACCTTGGCCACGGTGGTGACGAGGTTGATGAACGCGGCTTCCTTGATGCCGCGCAGCACCAGCCAGTGCACTGCCCACAACAACACCGAGGCGCCGATTACCGCCGCTACGGTGTTGCCTTCACCAAAGATTGGGAAGAAGTAGCCCAGGGTGCTGAACAGCAGCACGAAGTAGCCGACGTTGCCCAGCCAGGCGCTGATCCAGTAACCCCAGGCGGAGGAGAAACCCATGTAGTCGCCGAAGCCGGCCTTGGCGTAGGCATACACCCCGCCGTCCAGATCGGGTTTGCGGTTGGCCAGGGTCTGGAACACGAAGGCCAGTGTCAGCATGCCGACGGCGGTGATGGCCCAGCCGATCAGCACCGCACCGACGTCGGCGCTGGCGGCCATGTTTTGTGGCAGGGAAAAGATCCCGCCGCCGATCATGGAGCCGACAACCAGTGCAACCAACGCACCTAATCGAAGTTTTCCGGGCGTATCAGACATTTGCGAGACTCCAGTGCAGGAGAAGAGAGTCAACAGACTAAGTCGATTTGAAAGTTGAATAGCTGATCTGGATCAGTGCATGACAACATTCCATTGTTAATGAAGGAGTTGACACCGTCCGTTGGTGTCTTGAAGTTGCTCGAAAGGCCCGTTTCAGGGCCTTTGGCAAAGGCTTTGGGAAGGTTTTATTGCCGCAGGATTATTCACGCTAGTTTGTTTTCACTGAGTCGAAACTATTTTGTAGGCTGCGTTCGTGACAATAATGTTGGGGTGTCATGGTCTTTTTAATTAGGGCCTTGGAGAATGGCCGGGTCATAAGCTTTTGGACTTTGTGTGGATGACGTTATTCAAAAACGTTATGTCGCTTTATTTACTTAATTTAATAGTGAGAGAAAATGCCGCAGCCGATTGAAAAGTTGCCACTGGGCGCACTGATCGCACTGGTGGTGGGGTCAATGATCGGCGGCGGGATTTTTTCCCTGCCGCAAAACATGGCGGCTCGGGCCGATGTCGGTGCGGTGCTGATCGGCTGGTCGATTACCGCCATCGGCATGCTGACCCTGGCCTTCGTGTTCCAGACCCTGGCCAATCGCAAGCCGCAATTGAATTCGGGCGTGTACGCCTATGCCAAGGCCGGCTTCGGTGACTATATGGGCTTCTCGTCTGCCTGGGGCTACTGGATCAGCGCCTGGATGGGCAATGTCGGTTACTTCGTGCTGTTGTTCAGTACCTTGGGCTATTTCTTCCCGGTGTTCGGCCAAGGCAACACACCGGTGGCCATCGGCTGTGCCTCGTTGTTGCTGTGGGCGGTGCATTTCCTGGTGCTGCGCGGGATCAAGGAAGCAGCGTTCATCAACCTGGTGACCACCATCGCCAAAGTGGTGCCCTTGGTGATGTTCATTGTCATCGCCGCGGTGGCGTTCAAGGCCGAGGTGTTCACCCGCGATATCTGGGGCGCGATGAATCCGGACCTGGGCAGTGTGATGGACCAGGTGCGCAACATGATGCTGGTGACGGTGTTCGTGTTTATCGGCATCGAAGGCGCCAGCGTCTATTCGGCACGGGCAGAAAGACGTCCGGACGTAGGGCGTGCGACGGTGATCGGGTTTCTCGGGGTATTGGCGCTGCTGGTGCTGGTGAACGTGTTATCCCTGGGGATCATGAGCCAGCCGGAACTGGCACAGTTGCAGAACCCATCCTTGGCCGGCGTCCTGGAGCACATTGTCGGGCCCTGGGGCGCGTTGCTGATCAGCCTGGGGCTGGCGGTTTCACTGCTGGGAGCCCTGCTGTCCTGGGCGCTGTTGTGCGCAGAAATCCTCTACGCCACCGCCCGGGACAAGACCATGCCGGCGTTCCTGACCAAGGAGAATGCCAACCGTGCGCCGGTCAACGCGCTGTGGCTGACCAATGGCATGATCCAGCTGTTTTTGCTGATCACTCTGTTTTCCGCAGGCACCTACACCAGCCTGATCTACCTCGCCTCGTCGATGATCCTGGTGCCGTACCTGTGGTCGGCGGCTTATGCGGTGCTGCTTTGCGCCCGGGGGGAAACCTACGAACAGGGCTCGGCACGGCGCATGAAAGACCTGGGCATCGGTGGCGTCGCGCTGTGCTATGCGGTGTGGCTGCTGTATGCCGGAGGCGTGAAATACCTGCTGCTGTCGGCGCTGTTGTATGCGCCGGGGGTGATCCTGTTTGCCCAGGCCAAGCGCGAGCAGCGACAGCCGTTGTTCACCCATGTGGAAAAGGGAATTTTTGCTTGCGTGATGTCAGGGGCGGGCGTGGCGGCGTATGGGTTGTACAGTGGGTTTTTGGCGTTGTGAGGCTACCACGTTGTCGAGGCGGACTCTTGTGGCGAGGGGATTTATCCCATAGGCGCTAACCAAACTCCAAAAATAGTAAACTGATCCGCAATTGAGATGAGTTGCAAGGAAAGCAAGTGTGACACCAGGACTAGATGAAGATTGGCCAAAGCTGTTAGCGCTATTGCCTGCGGGATGGGAAGCCAAGGCCAGGGAATTGGGGGCGTTGAAGTTCGGGCGCCGTTTCACCCCAGAGACTTTATTACGCACCCTATTGCTGTATCTGAGCAGCGATTGTTCGATGCGCGAAACGGCGGCGCGAGCCGACGTAGAATTGTCGGATGTTGGCTTGCTCAAACGAGTCGATAAATCGGGGAAT
>NZ_FPIX01000064.1:0-26203 GCF_900119205.1 Pseudomonas sp. NFACC16-2
GCTTGACCCATAACCCTGTGGCGAGGGGATTTATCCCCGCTGGGGTGCGAAGCGCCCCCAAACCTGCCCACGCGGTGTATCAGGAAAGTGGCGGGGGCTGCTGCGCAGCCCAACGGGGATAAATCCCCTCGCCACAAGGACAGTTCCATCAGCTCACTCGGGGCAAACCCGCGAAGCAAACAACCCCTGGTGCTGGCGGCACTGCTCGGCGCTGAACATGAACACGCCATGACCACCGCGTTCGAAGTCGAGCCAGGCGAAATCGACTTCCGGATACAGCGCCTCGACATGCACCTGGCTGTTGCCCACCTCGACAATCAATAATCCCTTCTCGGTCAGATGATCGGCCGCCTCGGCCAGCATCCGGCGAACCAGGTTCAAGCCGTCATCGCCACAAGCCAGGCCCAGCTCCGGTTCGTGCTGGTACTCCTGCGGCATGTCGGCGAAATCTTCCGCATCGACGTAGGGCGGGTTCGACACGATCAAGTCGAAACGTTGCCCCGGCAGACCGTCGAAGCCATCGCCCTGGACCGTGAACACGCGCTCGTCGACGCCATGGCGCTCGATGTTCTGGTTGGCCACTTCCAGCGCTTCGAACGACAGGTCGGCCAGCACTACCTCGGCCTCCGGGAACTCATAGGCACAGGCAATGCCGATGCAGCCGGAACCGGTGCACAGATCAAGAATTCGTGCCGGTTCCTGGCCCAGCCACGGCTCGAAATGCTTTTCGATCAGTTCGCCGATGGGCGAGCGCGGAATGAGCACGCGCTCGTCGACGATGAACGACATCCCACAGAACCAGGCCTCACCCAACAAATAGGCGGTTGGCACACGCTCTGTAATACGCCGACGCAGCAGGCGCTGCACATGGACCAATTCTTCGTCTTCAAGACGGCAGTCCAGGTAGCTGTCGGCAATTTCCCATGGCAGGTGCAATGCGCCCAACACCAGTTGCCGGGCTTCGTCCCAAGCATTGTCGGTGCCATGACCGAAAAACAGATCCTCCCCATGGAAACGGCTGACGGCCCAACGGATATGGTCGCGCAGGGTACGGAGACGGGAAGTGATCACGGCGGCAAACTCCAGAAAAATCGACGGGCGAGTCTACCAGTCAAACGCGGCCCCACCCAAACACGCCTGGATGACGAACGAAAAACCCCGGACCAAGCGTAGGAATTATCCGTTTTTTGATCTGCCTATTGAACAAGATGAGCATCTTGACAAGGCTGTAGGCCAGCAACGGCGGCCCTTGCGATGGAAGCGATTCACAGAACCGCTCAGCCAGAGGACAATGTCGCAAAAGCCCCACTCGAAGGAGCCCCAGAATGTCCGTTCCAAAAACGATGTTTCAACTCAGCGGCCGTGGTTATGCAGCGGCCAATCTGAGTCAAGCGACCCTGATCATCATCGATGCCCAGAAAGAATACCTCGCCGGCCCCCTGGCCCTGAGCGGCATGGATGCAGCCGTCGCGAACATCAAGCAATTGCTCGGTGCGGCCCGTGCAGCCGGTCGGCCGATCGTGCATGTGCGCCACCTGGGTACCCATGGCGGGCTGTTCGATCCACAAGGCGAGCGCGGGGAGTTCATTCCCGGCCTCGAACCCCAGGCCGACGAAACCGTGATCGAAAAGCTACTGCCCAGCGCCTTCCACGGCACCGAGTTGAAAAAGCGCCTGGAAGACTTCGGCCCCCTGGACCTGATCGTGTGCGGGTTCATGAGCCACTCCAGCGTCAGCACCACCGTGCGCGCCGCCAAGAACCTGGGCTTTCGCTGTACCCTGGTGGAAGACGCCTGCGCCACTCGCGACCTGCCGTACAAGGGCGGCGTCCTCAGCGCCGAACACGTTCAGCAGACCGAAATGGCGATCATGGCGGACAACTTCGCCACCCTGGCGTTGACCCGTGATTTCATCTGATTCGCCTTGATGAGCGGCCACTTTCGCCGCTCATCCGCAAAAGCCTCGCATTTGCCGCAATTGCCCTACCTTCAGGAACAACCCGAACATCTTCCGGTCGAAGGGCCGATACCCATTGAGGAAGGTCGGAATGAAGTTATCCGATGGTTTTGACGCACGTCGCTTGCGGCCCAAGGGCCCGAGCAACTGGCGGTTTCGTTTCGGCGCGGCGATCGCTGCGCTCCTGGCAACACTCGGCGTACTGCTCGCCATGGCCGGTGCGGCCAGCCTGCTGGGCCGCCCGCCCGCTCTGGGCGAATTGAATGCCACCCCACTGGGTTCGGCGATCATCCTGGCGATCGGTCTTTTCGTATTGTTGCTGGGCGTCTGGCTCTGGCGCCGCTGCCGCCGTCGTGCCCGCCAATCCCTGGAGCTGGCCATGGCTCCGCACCTGATGAAAAAGCACGACTGACCCGCCATCCGACGTTTTGTCGCGCCTGATCCCGCCAGAGTTGGGTAAACTGGTCGGCTTCGCGGAGGCTGACATGCAAGACGATGACTTTTCCCTGTTCAAAAGTGCGATCCAGGGCGTAAAACCGATCAAGCACGACCGTGCCGAGACCGGCAAGCCCAAGGCCGATCGCGCGCAAATCGCCAAGCTGCGCCAGGCCGCTACCGTGCGCACCGACGCCACGACCGTGGATGGCTTGTCCGATCAGTTCGTGATCGACGTCGGGCCGGAAGACGAGTTGATGTGGGCACGCGACGGGGTCCAGGAAAGCCAGATGCGCAAGCTGAAGGTCGGCCAGATCCCCTTCGAGGGCAGCCTCGACCTGCACGGCATGACCGTGGAAAAGGCCCGGGAAACTCTTTGGGCGTTCCTGGCCGAAGCCACGAAATTCGAAATCCGCTGCGTGCGCGTCACCCATGGCAAAGCCGTGCGCCTGGACGGTAAGCGGCCGATGATCAAGAGCCACGTCAACACCTGGCTGCGCCAGCACCCGCAAGTGCTGGGCTTCACCTCCTGCCAGGCGAAACACGGTGGGGCCGGGGCGGTCTACGTGATGCTCAAGCGCACCATGATGGAAGGTCGCGACGAATAGCCCTCGATTGCCGAGCTTGCAGCGCCGTGTCCGCCACCGTACCCTTGCCCTTTGCGTAAAATCCCACAGGTAGTTTCATGTCTCTGGAACAGAATTATTCCGCGATCCTCGGCCAATTGGGCGAGGACGTTTCCCGCGAGGGCCTGCTCGACACGCCCAAGCGTGCTGCCAAGGCCATGCAGTACCTCTGCCGCGGTTATGAACAGACCCTGGAAGAAGTCACCAATGGTGCCTTGTTCAGCTCCGACAACAGCGAGATGGTGCTGGTCAAGGACATCGAGTTGTACTCGTTGTGCGAACATCACCTGCTGCCTTTCATCGGCAAGGCTCACGTGGCCTACATCCCGAGTGGCAAGGTGCTGGGTCTGTCGAAAGTCGCGCGCATCGTCGACATGTATGCCCGTCGCCTGCAGATCCAGGAAAACCTCAGCCGCCAAATCGCCGACGCGGTCCAGCAAGTGACCGGTGCCTTGGGCGTGGCGGTGGTGATCGAGGCCAAGCACATGTGCATGATGATGCGCGGTGTGGAAAAGCAGAACTCCTCGATGATCACCTCGGTGATGCTCGGCGAGTTCCGGGAAAACGCCGCCACCCGCAGCGAATTCCTCAGCCTCATCAAGTAATCCGCCGCATGAAGAAAACCAGCATTGATCGCCTGATGGTGTTCATTCAAGAAAAATGATGGACCTGTGGCGAGGGAGCTTGCTCCCGCTCGGCTGCGAAGCAGTCGTAAACCGGTGGACGCGGTGTATCTGAGGCTCCGCATTTGGTCGGTTTTGGGGCCGCTTCGCGGCCCAGCGGGAGCAAGCTCCCTCGCCACAGGTATATCGATTGCCCTAAGTGAACAGTATTCCCATCGACCGCCGGTTTTTTTTCGCCTGTGAAAAATCAGGTAAGCTGCGCGCCCTCTTCTTCCCTGCCGCGAGGCTTAATACCGTGATCGTCAAAGCGCTTCGGGTTGGCTTGGGCCAGCTCATCATCTTCATCGACTTCATCACCCGCCCGGGCAAGAAAAAGCGCTCGGCCGAGGCCCAGGCGCAGGTCGAGCAGGCCGCTCGCAGCCTGACGCTGTATCAGTTCCACGCCTGCCCGTTCTGCGTGAAAACCCGCCGCACCCTGCGCCGCCTCAACGTACCGGTGGCCCTGCGCGATGCGAAGAACAACGCGCAAGATCGCCAGACGCTGCTGGAACAAGGCGGGAAGATCAAAGTGCCGTGCCTGCGTATCGAAGAGAACGGTGAGACCACCTGGATGTATGAGTCCAAGGTGATCATTGAGTATCTGGATAAGCGGTTCTCTGCAGCCTGACAATTTTCTACTGTGACTACTGGCCCTATCGCGAGCGAGCTTGCTCGCGATAGGGCCAGCAAGACCACCGCGAAACCTCCTGACATCAAGCCGCTTTTGCCGCCAACGCCTCCCGCACCACTCTCGCCAACCGTTTGAGTCCTTCATCCAGCCGCGCCGGGTCGATGTGGCTGAAATTCAAACGCAGGTGCCCTGGATGCTGGTCCGGCTCGGGGAAAAAGGGCTCCCCCGGCATGAACGCCACATCGGCAGCCAGTGCAGCGGCAAGCAAGGTGCGGGTGTCCAGCGGTTGCTTGAGTGTCAGCCAGAAGAACAGCCCGCCCTCGGGCACGTTCCAGTCCGCGAGGTCGGTGAAATGCTTCTCCAGCGCGGCCTGGAAGCGATCACGGCGGTCCCGGTAAAAATCCCTCAGCTCACTCAAATGGCGACGGTACTGCTCGGTGCCGATCCATTGCAGCGCTTGCCATTGGCCGATGCGATTGGTGTGCAGGTCCGCTGACTGCTTGAGTCGCAGCAGATGCGGGAACAGATCCGGGCTGGCAATCAAATAGCCCACCCGTAGCCCCGGCAACAGGGTTTTCGACACGGTGCCGGTATAGATCCAACTGGCCTTCTTCAAGCGACTGACGATCGGCGTGGCGCTGCCGCCGTCGAAGGTCAGCTCGCGGTAGGGTTCGTCTTCGATCAGGGTCACACCAAACTCGTCCAGCAGCGCCGCAACCGCATCGCGCTTGCCCTCGCTGTAGCGCACCGCCGAGGGGTTCTGGAAGGTCGGAATCAGGTAGATGAACGCCGGCCGATGCCGCTCCAGCCGCGCCCGTAACGCTTTCAGGTCCGGACCGTCGGCTTCCAGGGGCACCGTGATGCAATCGGCGCCAAACAGCTGGAAAATCTGCAACGCCGCCAGGTAAGTGGGCGCTTCCAACATCACTTCAGTCCCGACGTCGATGTGCAGCTTGGCCGCCAGGTCAAGGGTTTGCTGGGAGCCGCTGACCACCAGCACCTGACTCGCCTCACAGGCCACACCCAGCGCCCGCGCCTGGGCCGCCAGGGCTTCGCGCAGGGCGGGTTCGCCTTCGCTCATGCCGTACTGGCCCATGGACAAGGGCATAGCCGCCCATTCCACTTTCGGCAGCATGGCTTCGGCCGGCAGGCCGCCGGCGAACGACATCACTTCAGGGCGCTGCGCCGCCGCGAGGATTTCTCGAATCAAAGAACTTTTGAGGCGCGAGACACGTTCGGAAAAAGCCATGGGGTCACCTGTAGCGGGGCACGGGAGGAATGAGTCAAACTGGTTGACCGAAATTACGCCGACCCGTGTGGATACGTCAATATGCTTGACCTTAAAAACCCAACTTCCCAACAAATGGCCATGGAAGCGTTCTTCTTCGGTTACCAGGCGTTCACCGCCAAGGCCGATGAAATGCTCGAGCGCCGTGGGTTGAGCCGGGTGCATCAGCGCATCGTTTTTTTCATCGCCCGCTACCCTTCCCTGAGCGTGAAGGAGTTGCTGGCGGTTCTTGGCGTGAGCAAGCAAGCGCTGAACATGCCGTTGCGGCAACTGATGGAAATGCACCTGGTGAACAGCGTCGCGTCCGAGACCGACAAGCGTAAACGGCTGCTGGAACTGACGGCCGAGGGCGAGCGGTTCGAACAGGCGTTGCGGCGTGAGCAGGTGAAATTGCTGGAGCGGGTGTTTGCCGAGGCTGGGGAGGCGGCGGTGGACGGGTGGCTGGCGGTGAACCTGGCACTGGGGAAGTCCAGTGACTGAAGGCGTCTGATCCGACGCTATCGCCCGCAACGGCGATATATCCCTATTGCCCGACATTTCGTCGACAACACAGAAAACATTATTTGCATTATTTGTATACAAAAGCATAATTCGCTTCGTGCGAGTTCCTGACCAACAGGTCAACATACTTCGCCAGCCTTACCTGCCTCAGCGCATCGCAACCACCCCCAGGGCGTATGCGGTGCTGGAAATAACAATAAGACTCTTGAGGAGTACTCGCTGTGGAAAGCCGCAAACCCGAAGCCCGGACGTTGGACCTCTCGCCGCCGCTACGCAGTGGCTGGCTGGAGCGCATCTTCAAACTCAGCTTGCATGGCACCACGGTGAAGACCGAGCTGATTGCCGGCCTGACGACCTTCATCACCATGGCCTACATCATCTTCGTCAACCCCAACATCATGGCCGACGCCGGCATCGATCACGGCGCCGCCTTCGTCGCCACCTGCATCGCCGCGGCCCTGGGTTGCCTGCTGATGGGGCTGTACGCCAACTGGCCTGTGGGCCTGGCGCCAGGCATGGGCTTGAACGCGTTCTTCACCTACACCGTGGTCGGCACCATGGGCTACAACTGGGAAACCGCGTTGGGCGCGGTGTTCGTTTCCGGTGTGCTGTTCATGATCCTGACCCTGTCACGGGTGCGCGAGTGGCTGCTCAACAGCATTCCGGTGAGCCTGCGGTTCGCCATGGGCGCGGGGGTCGGCTTGTTCCTCGGGCTGATCGGCCTGAAAACCGCCGGGATCATCGTCGACAGCCCCGCGACCCTGATCAAGCTCGGCTCGTTGCGTGAGCCCGGCCCGCTGCTGGCCGCGGTGTGCTTCCTGATGATCGCCGTGCTCAGTTATCACCGTGTGTTCGGCGCGATCCTGATCAGCATCATCGCCGTGACCCTGGCCGGTTGGGGCCTGGGATTGGTGCAGTACAACGGCGTCATGTCGACACCACCGAGCCTGGCCCCGACCTGGATGGCGATGGACGTGGCCGGGGTGTTCAACGTCAGCATGATCAGCGTGGTGCTGGCCTTCCTGTTCGTGCACATGTTCGACACCGCCGGCACCCTGATGGGTGTTGCCCAGCGTGCCGGGCTGGTGAAAGCCGACGGCAAGATCGAGAACCTGTCCCGCGCCTTGAAAGCCGACAGCGCCTCCAGCGTGTTCGGCGCCATGGTCGGTGTGCCACCGGTGACCAGCTACGTGGAAAGCGCCGCCGGCGTGGCGGCGGGTGGCCGGACGGGGCTTACCGCCGTGACCGTCGGTGTGCTATTTATTGCCGCCATGTTCTTCGCACCGCTGGCCGGGATGATCCCTGCCTATGCCACGGCCGGTGCATTGATCTACGTCGCCATGCTGATGATGGGCGGCATGGCCCATATCGAATGGGACGAGGCGACCGACAGTATCCCGGCCATCGTCACGGCCATCATGATGCCCCTGACGTTCTCGGTCGCCGACGGTATCGCCCTGGGTTTCATCACCTATGTGGTGCTCAAGGCCGGCACCGGTAAACACAAGGAAATCTCCGTCAGCCTGTGGGTGCTCTGCGCGATCTTCATCGCCAAGTTCATCTTCTTGTAAGCGATACACCTAGCCACCCGCCTCATCCCTTGGATGAGGCTTTTGCACCTAAGGACCCACGCAATGAATCTGGAAACCTGGCTGTTGTTCAGCGGCGCCGCCTTGGTGGTGATCCTCATCCCCGGCCCTCTGTCGCTGTTGATGATCGGCAATAGCCTGAACTACGGCCTGCGTCGCTCGTACCCGGCGTTCCTCGGCGGCGTGATCGCCTCGATCTGCCTGTTGAGCGCTTCGGCGTTGGGGCTCGGTGCGTTGTTGATGGCCTCGGAGCAACTGTTCAGCGCCCTGAAGATTGTCGGTGCCCTGTACCTTTTTTATCTGGCCTGGCAGAGCTGGCAGCAATCACGCCAACCGTCCCAAGGCGCCGAAGTGCCCCAGGCCGCTGCCGTCCCACGCTTTGGCGCCCTCTTCGGCCGGGCGTTCGTGCTGGGCGCCAGCAACCCGAAGGACATCCTGTTCTTCGCCGCGTTCCTGCCGCAGTTCTTGAGCGCCGAGCAAGCGTTCCTGCCGCAACTGTTGATCATGATCGCCACCTGGACCGTGCTCGACCTGCTGTGCAAGCTGGCCTACGGTCTCGGCGCCCACGGCGCGGCGCGGTACTTGCGTACGGGAAAAGGCCAGAGCTGGTTCAATCGCATCAGTGCCGGATTATTTAGCGGCGCGGGTGCAGCTTCTCTGCTGTCCAGCCACTGACCCCGTCGTTTTTCATGGCGGGCTTTCGCAAAACACCGCAACAACCAATCGATGTACACCCTTCAGGAAAACACCTTAGATAGAGGGCCATTCACATCATCGTTGAACAAGGACGTTCACAATGACCAAGGTTTTCTATCCCTCCCCTGTTCCTGACGAGCACGCCGTAGTCATTACGGACCTGGGCTTTCATGCCAATGAGCACACCGTCGAGACACTCGACTTCAGGGTGGCCGATGAGACGCCGGTCAGCGCCGAACACAAACATCGGCAGGCCCAACTCGACGTCGTGGATAAACTTTATGGCCCGCTCTCTATCGGCACCGTGAAGGTGACCCGTTCAGCCCTGGATGCGTTGGGCGCCACGACCGATGGACAACCGCTGACAGGGGACAATACTTTTTTCCGCACCCCCAATCGCTTTTTCTTGAACTCGCTGCAGTTCAGCGCCGTTGACATCGAAACGCGTATGACGCTCACCAGCGATGTGGACGACTATCGGTTACCCACTTTGCTTTTCGAAATGGCGAGTCAACGTTCGCCCACGGCGCGCCCCTTGTTGAAAGAAAGTCCTGATACACAGGCTGAACCAACCGGGTATCGAAGCACGCTTGAAAAGCTTTTGAACGCCGCCCAGAGACTCAACCTCCATGCGCTCTCGCAAACCATGAGTTGGGTGAACCATGCGAAGAGCAACCTCCTCATCCCAACGGGCCTTGGCCTCCAGGCCTTCGGTATCTATAGCGGTCTGCGAGGCCTGCAGGACGCCATCCAGAACAAGGACGCTTACCAGACGGTCTTCAACGGGGCCGGCGTGGCGGCCGAGATGGCCTCGATCGGTGTCGAGGCAGCGGTGACCCGGCAAGCCACTCAGATGATCAAGGCCGGCCAGAGCGCCCTCAGGGATTTCGCCAAAACAGGCTTCGCCATAAGGCTCGCCCGTGGAAGCAGCCTGATCGCCAGCGTACTGACACTGCCTTTCGATATCATCGCCGCTGTCGACTCTTTCAAAGCCGCCGCCCGCGCCACCGGCAAGGAAGCCACCGACCACTACGTCAGCGCCGCCTTGAGCGTCACCAGTGCGGCCATGAGCTTGACCCTCGGCATCGCAGCACTGGCAGGTTTCAGTTCAGCCGGTCCTGTGGGCCTTGCCGCGGGGCTTATCCTGGTGGTGGGATCACAAATCTGGGGCGCGATTCGTCAAGTCGACGAAATCGACGACTATATCGAACTCACCGCGCACGAGCGCCTGCGCACCGGTTGGCTCGCTTTCTGGGCAATCAGCCCTGATAAAGACATCCAGGATCGCTACACCCTCGCCAAGGCGACCGCCGAACACACCAAGCGGCTGCGGGCCAATGCCTTGTACTTACTCAAGGGCCCATTGAAAGACAGCACTGAGGCGATCGTAAACGGAGCATTCACCGTAGAACTCGAACCGGTGACCTACACCACTTGGAATTGGTGGACGGGAGAACAATACCAGGCGACCACAGTGCGTCCCAGGATCAAGGACAGCGATGACTGGATCGACGCGCGCAGTGGCGTGACCGCCCAGACACCCGGCGCGGTCGTTGAACCGTCGGCACAAGACAAAGCTATCCACTGGTACCTCGGCGCTGGCAACGACACCGTTCTGGGCGTTGAGGACAAACCCAATGTCTTCCATTACGGCGCGGGGGTTAAAAAACTGACCGGCGGCGTGAAAGATGACGTTTTCATCTTCGAGGGCTCGGCAGAGCCTCTCAGTGGAGGACAAACAACAAATACCCTGGTGGGAGGCCTGGGCAACGATACGCTCATCTTATCGGGTCGCACCCGCAATAGTCAGGAGCCGCGCCTGGGCTATCAGGTCGACCTGGAGGCCGGGCACGTATCCGTCATCACTCAAGCCAGTCATCAAACAGAGAGCGAACACACTCCCCATGCGCGCCTTGAAGGCATTGAAAATGTCGAAATCCCCGAGGGCGGTGCCAACGTCATCAAGGGTAGCGCCGGCTCGAACGTCATTAAATCCCGCGGCAATGACTCAATCGAGGCCGGTGCGGGAAATGACCGGATTTTTCTCCTGAATGGAAACAACCGTAATGCAGACGGTGGACCTGGCGATGATGTCTATGCCATCGCACATAAACCCGGTTGTGTCTCCATCAGCGAAGATGGCGTAGGCAACAGCGTCATCGCTCTGGACTGGAGAGCGGACCTGATTGAAAGCTGGCAGATAGAAGAAGGTCATTTGGTTCTGACGTCCTGCTTCGATGCCAACGACTGGGCGCTTCGAAAAGTCATCATCAGGAACGTCTATGAAGACATCGATTATCCAAGCCCCCTACAAAACAATAAGCTGACGTTCATCACCCAGGATGGCTACCATTTGGTACCCGACCTGCCTGACACGATCGAGCACCGCGGTCCGCTGGACATTGAAGCCATCGTGGTGCAGGCAGGAACACCACGGAACCCGGCCATTCCCAATGGTCGAAGCGAGCAGCAGATCGCCCATGACAAAGACTCGAACTTTTACGTTTCACGCATCAATGAACTCACCACGCTCAAGGTCAAGCAGAAAAGCAAATTCTCCACCACCCTCCATCTGGACTATAGCGACGCTGAACTGACCCGTATCGAAGCCCACTACAGCGCCCACGCCACTCAGGAAGCCGAAGGGGATACCGTAAAATACGGCGAATGTGGCCTGACATTACACTTTGGCGTTCGCCGAGTCGTCTTGAAGAACCTGGCAAGTTCCGATGAACGTTATAGCGCGCAAAACCCGCAGACAGGGCGGCGTGCATTTTCCGCCTTGGGTTCGCATCACACGTTCATTGTGGTCATGAACGACGGCTCATCCTACCGCCTGGTCCAACCCTCGCCTGACTATGATCTGTTGCTGGACAAAACCTTCATCGGTAAAGACCCGGTCGAGTGGAAAACGGAAGCGTCACGGGCACTCACACCGACGAGAAAGCACTACGCCTACTTACAGCCCTTGGACAAGCATCCCCACTACATGCGCAGCTGGGCAACCTGCGCCCTGCTCACATCCCCTACCGAACAGACGGGCATCGAAGTGCTGATTGGCGAAGGCGCCACCTACCTTGTTCACTTGAGCCCGGACATGACGCTACGCCTGTCCACGCCGGGCGCGCTGGCCGGCGCCAATCCCCGGCTCCCCCGGGCCTCGCTATGGGAACTCGACGCCCGGCACCTCGGGCCGGTTGAGATCACATTTTCCTCCAACCTGCTGCGGATCGGCACAGCGATCATTCATCTTCCCGTCCATGAAGCGGAAGACCTTGTCGACCAGGTCCGCGTCATCACCGCACGAGGCGTTGTCCATGCTGTCGACAGCCTGTTCGAACGAGTTTATGTAGAAGCGCTCGATGGCCGGTACTTTGTCCCACTCGCCGATCCCAGCGCAGTATTGCCCAGCGAACTGTCCAGCCTGGCATCCGAAGAACTGAAGGTCCTTCACATTGCTGTCAAGGATGGGTCTCCCGGCAACTTGAGCTATAACCTCAAGACCCGCCAATGGATCCTCGACACCGATAAGTCCCGAGTCATCGAGACGGCGGACCTGAGAAAAACAGACCTGTGTGAACACGCCCTCCAGATCTATCAGGATCTAGCCCGCGAAGGCCTCAATCAGAGTCCGCCCATGAGTGATGACGCCCTTCGTTTGTTGCGCGGAAAGTGCATGGAACTGATGGAGAGCTTCACATTGGAACACTCGGTGATGTTTGCCCGGGCGCTAGCACTGAGCGCGGTCTTCGGCATAAGGCTTTCTCAACTGAATTGGCTCCTCTCGTGGACGGAGGCCCCTCCCGAACTTAACTAGCCTTCACGCACTTTCTTCGAAGATTTCTCACTCACGCCATATATATGTAGTGCACCTGCCTGTTGGTTTTCCACGAACATTCTCAAGCCCTGGGCCTGTCCGCCATGCGACAGGCCACTCGCTTCATGACCACATGAATCAACACTATTTTTCAAACTCAAGAACAGGCACTTTCAATGAGCCCAAGACAAAACACCCGGCCCAAGCCGCCAAAGTCGCTCCCCGATACACCGCACTCCAGCCGCGATACGACAGCGGAAACAATGCTCGCAAACCCCGTGAGGGGAGAGGGAATCGATCCACCATCCGTCTCGCCAACCGAGCACGCGATCGAAACGCCTGAATCTTTGCTCTCGACCATTCAGATATCCGAAATGGCTTCACCGGCCGCCATCCGTGCAGCCCCAGCCTCGGTATCGCTGGACGGTTACTACCTTTCACCCGAGCTGGTGCCCATGTTATCGGAGCCGGACGCAACGTCTGGGATCCGGACGTTCAGGACACGCACTTACGTCGAGCTTTCAGAGGGTGGGACGGTGCTGCTTGGACGCGATTCCGAACAGAACTACAGGGCCCGGTCAGGCATCGAACTCGTCGCCTCCGGACCACGCCTGGAGCAAGTGGAAGGCAGCCACCTATGGCGTCAGATTCCGCACCGAGAGGCGATGCACGACAGTGATTCCGATCTTGCTTCCACGCCCCATAGGCTATCGGATGATGAGGCGTCGCAAGTGGCAGCGCCTAAGCGTCAGCGCGCGACGACCTCACAAAGCGAAGCACCTGGGCAAAGCGCCCCGGTATTCAGTAAGAACTGGGGGATCGACCCAAGATTCATGGTGTCCGAGTTCATCACCCGCGACAACGTCCACTACAAGGTGGTGACGCGCAGCGACGCGCGAGAACACCCAATCGTCTACGTTCAGCCGCCCACTCATCCCACCTATGATTTTGACCTGTTGGAAGCCACCCTCCGGCATACGCCTGACGAGCAGCCCCGAGGCGCAATGCAAATTCCACCGGATAACCACTGGGAAATTGACGCCCGGCTTCCCTTTGAAAAACCACTGACGGCTTACGTCAGGGATTGTTTTCCAGAAGTCACGACAGTCACCTTGGAAAACATCGCAAGAAAGCAATTCGAACTCGCCAATAACGGACCTTTCGCCGATGCCGCGGGCTTGACCGCCCTGCGCCAGATTTTCAACGGCTGGAAAAACGCCGGCCTCGCGCCGCATCCACAATGGTCCGATCCGCTCTTGATGCTGCCGACGCTTCCGACCACCCCCTCTTCCAGAGGCGCTGCCCGCTCGATAACCCTGCCCGCCCCATTTTCGACGGGGACGCTGGAGCGGCTGGATTTTGATCCCATGCTGTTCCAGCGACAGTGGCTTTCTTTCCAGTCGACGTACACACCCGTGGAGTTCAAACGCTTTATGGCCGCCCTTCTGACCCGCAACGGCTACACGGTCATGGAGCCAAGCTCCTACAACAGTTTCCCGGCATTGGTATTCCAACGCGCCGAGCATGATCAGGTATTTTTCATGAGCCTGCATCGCACCAGGATCCCAAAGATTTCCCTGCCAACGTACTTGGACCCCAATACAGCCGGCGTCCTCCTGGAAAACCAGCTCGGCGAAGCCGCGGCGAAAGTCGTCAGGGACGCCCACGCAGCCAACAAAATCATCTGGCTCAAAGGCGGTACTGAAATCCGCCCAGGCATTGCCGACACGGTCTTCATCATCCGGGATGACAATTCCAGGCTGTAAATACGCCGCGCAAAAAAAAAGCCCGCAGTGTGAGCGGGCGAAAAACCAAAGAAGCTTTATGC
This sequence comes from Pseudomonas sp. NFACC16-2, assembly GCF_900119205.1. Classification (NCBI taxonomy): domain Bacteria; kingdom Pseudomonadati; phylum Pseudomonadota; class Gammaproteobacteria; order Pseudomonadales; family Pseudomonadaceae; genus Pseudomonas; species Pseudomonas sp. NFACC16-2. The sequence goes on from NZ_FPIX01000064.1 coordinate 14,029, forward strand.
GCAGTGGCTTCCAGGACCAGGCAGTTGCTTGGGGGCTCAACTGCCTCGATAGGTTGAATAGGCGTAAGGCGAAATCAGCAGGGGCACATGGTAATGCTCCTGCTCGGCCGAAATGCCGAAGCGCAGCACCACCACATCCAGGAACGCCGGCTCGGACAACTGGACACCACGGGCGCGGTAGTAATCGCCGGCCTGGAATTGAATCTGATAGACACCCGAACGGTAGTCATCGCCTTGCAGCAGCGGCGCATCGCAACGGCCATCGCTGTTGGTCTGCGCGCTGGCGACCAGTTGCAGTTGCGAACCCTCTACGCGGTACAGTTCGACCTTGATCGAGCTGCCCGGGCAGCCGTATGCGGCATCCAAAACGTGAGTAGTCAAACGTCCCATTGATTGTGCGTGCCTCGCTGCTGGGCAGTCCGGCGCGACGCCTCCTGAATCAGTTGAAAGACAAACCGCACCGTTTCGGAGCACGAAACGCCACGGCGATGAACGAATTAAGACATTTCAGAAGAAAATTGTACACAATAAAAAACAGATATTCAGTCTGCATGCGTTCCGACAAAGGTTCCTGCCCAATCTTAAGCCAAACCAAAGGATACGCCATTCTTCAAGCCATTAATTGACCAGATGGGCAGGTTTCTTGCAGTGTAGACAAACCAGGGACAGCGGTGAAAAATGCAAAAAACCAGGCTTACAAATCGCACATAAAGTTGTATACAATCACCCCATCGTCGTGACGCCAGCCTATGATCCATCGCCAGGGCGCCACCCACATGGTTCGAACAAGAAGGAAAACTGCAGTGAGCGCTGACTACCCACGCGACCTGATCGGTTACGGCAGTAACCCTCCCCATCCCCAGTGGCCGGGCAATGCCCGCATCGCCCTGTCCTTCGTGCTCAATTACGAAGAAGGCGGCGAGCGCAACATCCTGCATGGCGACAAGGAATCCGAGGCGTTCCTCTCGGAGATGGTCGCGGCACAACCGCTGCTGGGCGAACGCAACATGAGCATGGAATCGCTGTACGAGTATGGCAGCCGTGCCGGGGTCTGGCGGGTCCTCAAGTTGTTCAAGGCATTCGATATCCCGCTGACCATTTTCGCCGTGGCCATGGCCGCCCAGCGCCATCCGGAGGTGATCCGCGCCATGGTCGCCGCCGGTCACGAAATCTGCAGCCACGGCTATCGCTGGATCGACTACCAATACATGGATGAGGCCCAGGAGCGCGAGCACATGCTCGAAGCGATCCGTATCCTCACCGAAATCACCGGCGAGCGCCCACTGGGTTGGTACACCGGCCGCACCGGCCCCAATACCCGCCGGCTGGTCATGGAGGAAGGCGGTTTTCTCTATGACAGCGACACCTACGACGACGACCTGCCCTACTGGGAACCGAACACGCCCAACGGCAAGCCGCACCTGGTGATCCCCTACACCCTCGACACCAACGACATGCGCTTCACCCAGGTGCAGGGTTTCAACAAGGGCGACGACTTTTTCCAATACCTCAAGGACGCTTTCGACGTGCTGTATGCCGAAGGTGCCGAGGCGCCGAAGATGCTCTCCATCGGCTTGCACTGCCGCCTGATCGGCCGCCCTGCCCGCCTGGCATCCCTCAAGCGCTTCCTCGAATACGTCAAAGGCCATGAACACGTCTGGTTCAGTCGTCGTGTCGACATTGCGCGTCACTGGCAGCAGACCCATCCGTACCAAGGGGCTTCGAAACCAGGAGCGTCGAAATGACCGCCTTCCAGACCCTCAAGCCCTCGACCTTGAGCCGTGAAGCCTTCATCCGGGCTTTTGCCGACATCTACGAACATTCGCCATGGGTGGCCGAAAAGGCCTTCGACCTGGGCCAGGATCCGTCGATCGACCAGATCGAAAACCTGCATCAGCGCATGAGCGATATCCTGTTGAGCGCCGATCACGCCAGCCAGCTGGCCCTGATCAACGCTCACCCGGACCTGGCAGGCAAAGCCGCCGTCCAGGGCCAACTGACCGAAGCCAGCACGAACGAACAGGCCGGCGCCGGTATTCACCAATGCACGGCCGAAGAGTTTCAACGCTTCACCGAGCTGAACGACGCCTACAAGGCCAAGTTCAAGTTTCCCTTCATCATGGCGGTAAAAGGCAGCAACCGGCACCAGATCCTCGCAGCGTTCGAAACGCGCATCCATCACTCGGTAGACACCGAATTCAAATGCGCGCTGGCAGAGATCAACAAGATCGCGTTGTTCCGACTACTGACCCTTTAGCGAGCAGCCTCCTGCAAGCATCCCCAGCCAACTTATTAAAGGCAGACAAGAAGAATGAAAGCTTACGCCGTACCTTTCGAGAAGTTCGTCAACCTGGCCGACGCCCGCCTCGGCACCAAGATCATCTCGGTCACCGATGACTGGTTCGCCGACGCCAACCGTTTGTTCCAGCCGACCCCGGCCGTATGGAAGGAGGGCGTGTTCGATGACAACGGCAAGTGGATGGACGGCTGGGAATCGCGGCGCAAGCGCTTCGAAGGCTACGACAGCGCAGTGATCCGCCTGGGCGTGGCCGGCTCGATCAAAGGCGTGGACATCGACACCTCATTCTTCACCGGTAACTATCCACCGTCGGCCTCCCTCGAAGCCTGCTTCCTGACCGAAGGCGAGCCGGACGAAAACACCCAGTGGACGGAAGTGCTGTCGGCCGTCGAGTTGCAAGGCAACAGCCACCACTACCACGAAATCAGCAACGACCAGGCCTTCAGCCATCTGCGTTTCAATATCTACCCCGATGGCGGCGTGGCCCGGTTGCGGATCTATGGAATTCCGTACCGCGACTGGTCGGCCGTGGGCGACAACGAACAGATCGACCTGGCCGCAGCCCTCAACGGTGGCCGTGCCCTGGCCTGCTCCGACGAACACTTCGGTCGCATGAGCAACATCCTCAACCCGGGTCGTGGCGTGAACATGGGCGATGGCTGGGAAACCGCCCGTCGCCGCACCCCGGGCAATGACTGGGTGATCGTCGCCCTGGGCCATGCCGGCAAGGTCGAGAAAGTCATCGTCGACACCCTGCACTTCAAGGGCAACTACCCCGACAGTTGCTCGATCCAGGGCGCATTCGTCAAGGGCGGCACCGACAGCCAGATCGAAACCCAATCGCTGTTCTGGCGCGAGCTGCTGCCGAGCCAGAAACTGGAAATGCACGCCGAACACACCTTCGCCGAGCAGATCAAGGCCCTGGGGCCGATCACCCACATCCGCTTGAATGTGTTCCCGGATGGGGGTGTGAGTCGCCTGCGGGTGTTGGGCAAGGTAACGAAGTAAACACCGCACCTGTGGCGAGGGAGCTTGCTCCCGCTGGACTGCGTAGCAGTCCCATTTCGAGGGCCGCTTCGCGACCCAGCGGGAGCAAGCTCCCTCGCCACACAAGCTGAACAAACGACACAGAATTTTGGATAAGAAGACCAGCATGCGCACACTCAAGATCGAACCGTTGACCAAAGAAGCCTTCGCCCCGTTCGGTGACGTGATCGAAACCGATGGCAGCGATCACTTCATGATCAACAACGGTTCGACCATGCGCTTCCATCGCCTGGCGACGGTGGAAACCGCCACGCCGGACGACCAGGCGATCATCAGCATCTTCCGCGCCGATGCGTTGGAGATGCCGTTGACCGTGCGCATGCTGGAGCGCCATCCGCTGGGCAGCCAGGCGTTCATTCCGCTGCTCGGCAACCCCTTTCTGATCGTGGTCGCGCCACTTGGCGATGCACCTGTATCAGGCTTGGTCCGCGCCTTCGTCACCAACGGCAGGCAGGGCATTAATTACCATCGCGGCGTCTGGCACCACCCGGTGCTGACGATCGAAAAGCGGGATGACTTCCTGGTGGTTGATCGCAGTGGCACAGGCAATAACTGCGATGAGCATTTTTTCCAAGAGGATGAATCACTGATCCTCGCCCCCCACCAGTGGACGGAGTGAAAACTACTGCGCTCGGCAATACTGCGTTGAAAACTGACTCGAAATGCTCATTGACTAAAGTCAACTCCGCTTTCTCGCCAGTTTTCGCCTTGTCTTGCCTTCGCTCGCTACGTTTTCACACCGTCCCCAAGAGAAGGTCCGATCACGCGCAGACAAGCGTGACGGGCGAGAGGTAAAGACTGTGGAAGCACATATGCTGGAATGGCTGAACCTGAGCGTGCGCTGGGTTCATATGATCACTGGCGTGGCCTGGATCGGCGCGTCGTTCTACTTCGTCTGGCTGGAAAACAACCTCAATCGCGTCAATCCAAAAAGTGGTCTGGCTGGTGACTTGTGGGCCATCCACGGTGGCGGTATCTACCACCTGGAAAAATACAAACTCGCGCCACCGTCCATGCCGGACAACCTGCACTGGTTCAAGTGGGAAGCCTACTTCACCTGGATGTCGGGCATCGCGCTGTTGTGCGTGGTGTTCTATTGGAACCCGACCGTCTACCTGCTGGCCCCCGGCAGCGGCCTGAGCGGCCCCGAAGGCGTCGCCCTGGGCCTCGGCTCGTTGCTGGTCGGCTGGTTCGTCTATTCCTTCCTGTGCGACTCGGCCCTGGGCAAGCGCCCCGCCCTGCTCGGCGTGATCCTGTTCGTGCTGTTGGTCGCCGCCGCCTACGGGTTCAGCAAGGTGTTCAGCGGTCGCGGTGCCTACCTGCACGTCGGGGCGGTCATCGGCACGATCATGGTCGGCAACGTGTTCCGCATCATCATGCCGGCCCAGCGTGCACTGGTGGCGGCCATCGCCGAGAACCGCACGCCCGATCCTGCACTGCCGGCCAAGGGTTTGTTGCGTTCGCGCCACAACAACTACTTCACCCTGCCAGTGCTGTTCATCATGATCAGCAACCATTTCCCGAGCACCTACGGCAGCCAGTACAACTGGCTGATCCTGGCCGGGATCGCCGTGGCGGCGGTGTTGGTGCGGCATTACTTCAACACCCGCCATGACAGCAACCGGTTTGCCTGGACGCTGCCGGTCGGCGCCCTGGCGATGATCTGCCTGGCGTATGTCACCGGCCCCAAGCCAGTCTCCAACGCACCGGACGTGGCCAAGACGCCAGCCGCCATCGAATACCAGCCGCTGCCGGAAACGGCGGTGGGCGGTGGCGCAAAACCAGCGACGGCCCCGGCCGCACCGGCATCGGCGCCCACCCAGGCGACCAACGCCCAGGGCCCGTCGTTCGAAAAGGTCCACAGCGTGATCCAGGAACGCTGTTCGGTCTGTCACTCGGCCAAGCCCACCAGCCCGCTGTTCAGCGCCGCGCCGGCTGGGGTGATGTTCGATACGCCAGAGCAGATCCAGCAACAGGCCGCGCGCATCCAGGCCCAGGCCGTAACCAACCAGATCATGCCCTTGGGCAACATCACCCAGATGACCCAGCAGGAACGCGACCTGATCGGCGCGTGGATCAACCAGGGCGCGCGGACCAACTGAGCCGCGCCCCAAATTCGCCGCGAATGCGCCGTTGCAGGGCACTTGATCCCACCAGGACAAGCCCGTACCCTGCGCGGCCGTTCACACCCGGGCAGCGTAAAAAATCATCGAATCCTGACCGAAACGCCAGCTTATCCCGGCATCACGGGGGATATCGGACGTCCCTGGAAAACATCTTTTTCGACTGTTCCAAATAGCTGGACGAGCTTTTTTCGGGTTTGGCTCAGCTCTTGCTATCAGCATCTGCCACGAGCAAAAAGCTGACCGAACGGATGTTTTTATCCGTAGAAAAAAGCGCCACATCAAGAGCGCTGATCTGAAAAAAAAATGGCGGTACCACTTACCTTTGGGAGCAAACCGAATGAAACGTACATGCACCAGCCTGATACTCGCAGGCGCCTTGTTGGTCGCAGGCCAAGCGATGGCCAATGACCTGTTCCAATGGCAGAACAATAGTCTGACCTACCTGTACGGCAAGGATTTCCAGGTCAACCCGCGCATCCAGCAGACCGTGACCTTCGAACACGCCGATGCCTGGAAATACGGGGATAACTTCTTCTTCCTCGACCGGATCTTCTACAACGGCCAGGACGACCGCCAGTCCGGCCCGAACACCTACTACGGTGAGTTCAGCCCACGCCTGTCGTTTGGCAAGATCTTCGACCAGAAGCTGGAACTGGGTCCGATCAAGGACGTGCTGCTGGCCATGACCTATGAATTCGGCGAAGGCGACAACGAGTCCTACCTGATCGGCCCGGGTTTCGACCTGGCGATTCCCGGCTTCGACTACTTCCAGCTGAACTTCTACAACCGCCAGACCGAAGGTCCACGCGCCGGCGACAACGTCTGGCAGATCACCCCGACCTGGGCCTACACCATCCCCATGGGCTCATCCGACCTCCTGATCGACGGTTTCATCGACTGGGTGGTGGACAATGACACCAACTCCAAGGGCACCTACCACGCCAACCTGCACATCAACCCGCAGATCAAATATGACCTGGGCAAGGCGTTGAAGCTCGGTGCCAAGCAGTTGTATGTGGGCGTGGAGTACGACTACTGGAAGAACAAGTACGGGATCGAAGACAGCGACGGGTTCAAGACCAACCAGAGCAATACCAGCTTCTTGCTCAAGTACCATTTCTGATCCGACCCAGTCTCAGGCCCGCCATAGATCCTTGTGGGAGCGGGCTTGCTCGCGAAGACGACTGAACATTCAATATCAGTGCAAGCTGATCCACCGCTTTCGCGAGCAAGCCCGCTGCCACAGGGGCTCGAAATGGGTTCATCCCTGAGCCAACCCCAAAAACCGACTCAACGCCTCACGCTGCGCCAGTGCATCCTGGCGTCCCAGCTCGATCAGTTCGCTGCAATAGCCCGACTCGAACAACAGATAACTCAGCACCCCCGCGCCGCTGGTCTTGGTCGCGCCCGGCCCGCGCAAGAATAACCGCAGCGCACGGGGCAGTTCCTGCCGATGGCGGGCGGCGATTTCATCAATGGGCTGGCTGGGCGAAATCACCAGCACGTCCACCGGCGCCGCGCCGAGGGCGTGGGCCGGCACGTCGGCGGGCAGCAGGTGACTGAACCCGTTCAGGCGCTCAAGCAACTCGATGTCGCTTTCCAGGCTGTCAATGAACGTGCTGTTGAGCATATGGCCGCCGATCTGCGCCAGGGTCGGTTGCAGGCCGGTGTAGCTGCGCTCGGCGTGATCCTGACCACCCGCGCCACGGGGATTGCCGCTGACGCCGATCACCAGCACCCGATTGGCCCCCAGGTGCAAGGCCGGGCTGATGGGCGCCGATTGCCGTACCGCGCCGTCACCGAAGTATTGCGGGCCGATCCTGACCGGCGCGAACAACAAGGGAATCGCCGAGCTGGCCAGCAGGTGCTCCACCGATAACTGCGTTGGCACCCCGATACGTCGATGTCGCAGCCAGGCATCGATGGTCCCGCGCCCTTGGTAGAAGGTGACGGCCTGGCCGGATTCATAACCGAACGCCGTCACTGCCACCGCGCGCAGTTGCTGCTCGACGATGGCCTGCTCGATACCCGAGGCGTGGAATTGGGCCTGGAGCAGTTCGCGCAACGGCGAACTGTCGATCAGCGCCACGGGCAACTTGGCCCCCAGGCCCAACAGGCTGTGGGTAATGAAACGCGTCGCCTGGGCGATCACGCCTCGCCAGTCGCTGCGCATGACCTGATGGCTGCGCACCGCTTGCCAGAACGCCGTCAGCCGCTCGATGGCGGTCTTGAAGTCCATCGCCCCGCTCGCCAGGCTGACGGCGTTGATTGCCCCGGCCGACGTACCGACGATCACCGGGAACGGGTTGTCCGCACCGTCTGGCAACAATTCGGCGATGGCCGCCAGCACGCCTACCTGATACGCCGCTCGAGCCCCACCGCCGGAAAGAATCAAACCTGTAACCGGTTCAGCTGGGGTCATCGCAATGCTCCGTGCTCAAGGTGCTGAAAATGGCGGATATCGGCTCAACCGCGTTTGTCGTACAGCTTCGGCTCGCCCGGTGGACGGCTCTTGAAGCGCCGATGGGCCCAGAGGTATTGCTCAGGACAATCACTCACCGACTGCTCCACCCACTGGTTGATGCGGATGCAATCGGCTTCCTCGGTCTCGCCCGGAAAATCCGTCAGCGGGGCCTGGATCACCAGGCGATAACCGCTGCCGTCGGCCAGGCGTTCCTGGATGAAAGGGACCACCAGCGCCTTGCCCAAGCGGGCGAACTTGCTGGTGGCGGTGACCGTCGCGGCCTGGATGCCGAACAGCGGCACGAACACGCTCTGCTTGGCGCCGTAATCCTGGTCCGGCGCATACCAGATCGCCCGCCCGGCGCGCAGCAGCTTGAGCATACCGCGCACGTCGTCACGCTCCACGGCCAGGGAGTCGAGGTTGTGCCGCTCGCGACCCCGGCGCTGGATGTAGTCGAACAGCGGGTTCTTGTGCTCGCGGTACATGCCATCGATGGTGTGCTGCTGGCCGAGCAACGCCGCGCCGATTTCCAGGGTGGTGAAATGCAGCGCCATCAGGATCACGCCCTTGCCCTCGCGCTGGGCCTGCTTGAGATGCTCCAGCCCTTCGACATGGGCCAGCTTCGCCAGGCGCGAACGCGACCACCACCAGCTCATGGCCATTTCGAAAAAAGCGATGCCGGTGGAGGCAAAGTTTTCCTTGAGCAGACGCTTGCGCTCGACGGCGGACTTTTGCGGGAAACACAGTTCCAGATTGCGCCGCGCGATGCGCCGTCGGTCGCCGGCTACTCGATACATCAGCGCGCCCAGTGCGCGACCGACCCGCAGCAACAACGGATAAGGCAATTGAACGATCAGCCACAACAGGCCCAGGCCGCACCACAGCAGCCAGAAACGCGGATGAAAAAATGCAGCTCGAAAACGCGGGCGATCCATTACAGCTTCCATTAAGACATGGGCCGCGCATTCTACATTGTTCGACCCGGGTTGCGGCTGGCGGACGATCTCGTTATAAGTCTCGGCACTTTTAGTGACAAGCCGTTGTACGCCGACCATGAGCCAAACCGAACCGCTAGACCAAGATCCCGTGTTCCAGTTGAAGGGCAGCATGCTCGCCATTACGGTGCTGGAGCTGGCCCGCAACGACCTGGAAGGCCTTGACCGGCAGTTGGCGGCCAAAGTCGCCCAGGCGCCGAACTTCTTCAGCAATGCACCGCTGGTGCTGGCCCTGGACAAGCTGCCGGCCGGCGAAGGCGCGGTGGACCTGCCAGGCCTGATGCGCGTTTGCCGCCAGCACGGCCTGCGCACCCTGGCGATCCGCGCCAGCCGCATCGAAGACATCGCCGCGGCCATCGCCGTGGACATTCCGGTGCTGCCGCCGTCCGGCGCCCGGGAGCGCGTGCTGGAACTGAGCCCGGTCGAAGCCAGGAAAGTCCCGGAAAAACCACCAGAACCCACCATCAAGCCGACGCGCGTCATCACCTCGCCAGTACGCGGCGGGCAACAGATCTATGCCCAGGGTGGCGATCTGGTCGTGGTGTCCTCGGTCAGCCCGGGCGCGGAACTTCTGGCCGATGGCAACATCCATGTATACGGCCCGATGCGCGGCCGCGCGCTGGCCGGCGTCAAGGGGGATACGAAAGCCAGGATCTTCTGTCAGCAATTGAGCGCTGAACTGGTCTCCATCGCCGGGCAGTACAAGGTTTCCGAGGATTTGCGCCGCGATCCGTTGTGGGGGGCGGGCGTTCAGATCAGCCTGTCGGGCGACGTGTTGAACATCATTCGGCTTTAACGGATACTGCCGCATTTTCCAAGCATCTCTAAAACGAGCGAAAACGGCTTAAACGACGTAGGAAAAAGGATCAGGCAGTGTTTACCGGAGGTAGACCCCGTCCGACATCCGATTCCAGCCAAGCCTGTCCAATTGCAGCCGTTTTCCAGAGATGTTTTTCAGGGGCTGAAAAAGTCCTTTTTCCTTAGGGGTGAAACACCTTGGCCAAGATTCTCGTGGTTACATCCGGCAAGGGTGGTGTGGGTAAGACCACCACCAGCGCCGCTATCGGTACCGGTCTCGCTCTGCGCGGCCACAAGACAGTCATCGTCGACTTCGACGTCGGCCTGCGTAACCTGGACCTGATCATGGGTTGCGAGCGTCGCGTGGTCTATGACTTCGTCAACGTCGTCAACGGTGAAGCGAACCTGCAACAAGCCCTGATCAAGGACAAGCGCCTTGAGAACCTCTACGTGCTGGCCGCCAGCCAGACCCGCGACAAAGACGCGCTGACCCAGGAAGGCGTGGAAAAAGTCCTGATGCAACTCAAGGAAGACTTCGAGTTCGTGGTCTGCGACTCCCCGGCCGGTATCGAGAAAGGTGCCCACCTGGCCATGTACTTCGCCGATGAGGCGATTGTCGTGACCAACCCGGAAGTGTCGTCGGTCCGCGACTCCGACCGCATGCTGGGCCTGCTGGCAAGCAAATCCCGCCGCGCCGAAAAGGGCGAAGAGCCGATCAAGGAACACCTGCTGCTGACTCGCTATAACCCACAACGGGTCAGCGACGGCGAAATGCTCGGCGTCGAAGACGTCAAGGAAATCCTCGCCGTCACCCTGCTGGGCGTGATTCCGGAATCCCAAGCGGTACTCAAAGCCTCCAACTCCGGCGTGCCGGTGATTCTCGACGACCAGAGCGACGCCGGCCAGGCATATAGCGATGCCGTCGATCGCCTGCTGGGCAAAACCGTAGCGCATCGATTCCTCGATGTAACGAAGAAAGGTTTCTTCGAGCGCCTGTTTGGAGGTAGGTAATGAACCTTTTTGACTTCTTTCGTGCCAACAAAAAGCCCAGTACCGCCTCGGTCGCGAAAGAGCGTCTACAGATCATCGTGGCGCACGAACGCGGCCAACGCAGCACCCCTGACTACCTGCCGGCCTTGCAGAAGGAACTGGTGGAAGTGATCCGCAAATACGTCAACATCGGTAGCGATGACGTGCACGTGGCACTGGAAAGCCAGGGCAGTTGCTCGATCCTGGAACTCAATATCACCCTGCCGGATCGCTGATCGCCCCGGCGGGAGCCACGGCGGCTCGGGTCCTTCTCCTCCCCCCTTGGGTTTGAGAAGGACCCGAGCCGCCGTTGGCGTTTGTAACGAGACTGTTTTCAATGCCCCTGTCCAACATCCGCATCATTCATCAGGACGCCGCGGTCCTGGTGGTCGACAAGCCGACCCTGTTGCTTTCCGTGCCCGGCCGGGCCGACGACAACAAGGACTGCCTGATCACCCGCCTGCAGGAAAACGGCTATCCGGAAGCCCGAATCGTGCACCGACTGGACTGGGAAACCTCCGGCATCATCCTGTTGGCCCGCGACCCGGACACTCATCGTGAACTGTCCCGGCAATTTCATGATCGCGAAACCGAAAAGGCCTACACGGCGTTGTGCTGGGGCCAACCGGAACTGGACAGCGGCAGCATCGACCTGCCCTTGCGCTACGACCCGCCGACCAAACCCCGGCATGTGGTGGACCATGAGCACGGCAAACACGCCCTGACCTTCTGGCGCGTACTGGAACGTTGCGGCGATTGGTGCCGGGTCGAGCTGACGCCGATCACCGGGCGCTCGCACCAATTGCGCGTGCACATGCTGTCCATCGGTCATCCGCTGCTGGGCGACGGGCTCTACGCCCATCCGCAGGCCCTCGCTGCCTGGCCACGCCTGTGCCTGCACGCCAGCATGCTGAGCTTCACCCATCCGCAAAGCGGCGAGCGCCTGCGCTTCGAGTGCCCGGCACCGTTCTGAAAAACACCACCGATCCCTGTGGTGAGGGGATTTATCCCCGCTGGGCCGCGAAGCGGCCCTAGAGACTGACACCTCGGAAAGTCTGCTTGGGTTGCTGCTGTTGGGGCTGCTGCGCCGCCCAGCGGGAGCAAGCTCTCATCAAACAAAATACAACCCTCTGTTTTTAAAAAGCTTTTAAGCTGCATCGACCACCCTCATACCCAACTTAGTAGCCTTGCGTTGCAAGGCTCTAATTTGGCGATTACGACTTTGGGCCTCAAACTCCTCTATGCCTTTTTCCACATAAGGCTGTCCTTTGGTCAGCATGGCGTAGATCAACCGGGCCAGTTGATGGGCGGTAGCTTTGATCGCGCATGAGGTATCCATGCGGGCCAGTCTGGCGCGGTGACTGGCGCCAATAAAGCTCTTGTCGTTACGGGCACTGGAAGCAGCCTGCTTCAGGGC
>NZ_FPIX01000063.1:0-26397 GCF_900119205.1 Pseudomonas sp. NFACC16-2
ACATCAATCTGATACACCACGGTGGCGGGTTTCAGGGCTGCTACGCAGCCCAACGGGGATAAATCCCCTCGCCACAATGACTCATGAAATCTTTTGTATCGAGAGAGGTTTTCCATGACCGTCGCACCGCTTGCCCAGCGCTTGATCTCGGCCCTCGCGGAACATTTGCATGCGCACTTGCAGTTGGAAGGTGGCGTGTGCGCGTTGTATGACGCGAGCAACCGCGAAGCCGTGGTCATCGAGTTGCCCGATCACGGCGATGTCGCCATCCTCCATAGCGCCATCGATGTACCTGCCCACGCGCCCGGCTTGCACAAGCGGCTGCTGGAACTCAATTTTCGATTGGATCTGCTCGGCGGCAGCTGGCTGGCCCTGGACGATAAGGGCAGCGTTCGCTTGTGTGCCCATTGTCCACTGGCGATGCTCGACGAGGCGCGGTTCTGCCATTGGATCGTCGGTTTCGTCGCCCAGGTCGGCGACATTCGGGCGCGCTTGGCGGTGCCTGCACCGCCGGGCAGCCCTCGTCCGGCCTCGCTCAACACCAACCGCACCCGACTGGGCTAACCCTGTAGAAGTTGGCGAAGCCTGCGATCTTTCGCTTGAAATTCAAGTGTCATTGAAAAGATCGCAGCCTCGTTGCACTCGACAGCTCCTGCGCCGCTTTATGTGGGCTCATCGCTTTATCGAAGCTTCATCGCCTCGCCACCCTCCTGCATGACTTTCCTTGCACTGTCCATGAAGCCCTTGGTGACCTCCGTCACCGTATCGCTCATCAACTTGGCCATGTCGGCGGAGCTTTTAATGAGCATCATGGTGCTCTGGCGCTCTTCCATCCCCATCTGCATCTCGAACTGCTTTTCCATCAACTGCTTTTGACGGGTTTCCATCTCGCGCATGAAAGAGTCCGGCGTGCGAGATTCCGAAGCGGGACTGGACGTTTGCGTGTCATTCAGCGGTTGCGTGTCATTCGACGGCGCCGCGTGGTTGGCGTCCCGCGCTCGAGGGCGGCCACGCTGATGCATTGCCGGTGGCGTCGAGGAGGAACGGCCCCGGCCATGCAGGCTTTGGGTACCTTCGCGCTGCTGCGCCTCACGGGGTCGCTGGCTCAGCGAGGGGGAGCGCGATGGCGATAAGCTGTCGGTGCCGTGCAGGGCACCTGTGCCCCTTAAGGGGCTCGTCAGGGAACTGGGTTCGGGCATGGGAATCCTCCACGAGTCGATGGTCTGTGTGGTGGGCACTGTCGGCAGGCCGCATCCTGCGGACGAGCCTGGCTCACTCCCTGAGTGGCAACCGCGTATGCATCGGTTCCATCGACCTCAACGCTGGTTCAATTCCGGTATCTCGATGACCTCGCCCTTGGCCTCGTCATCCAGTTCGCGCAACACCCGATAAATATGGGCGACCGCCTGGAGCGTTTCCCGGGGGATGTAGCCGCCGACGTCTTCACGATAGATCGTGCGCGCCAGCCAGATGCACTGGATGACCGGAACCCGGGCCGCCTTGGCCCGCTCGATCAACGCCCGGGCCTCGGCATCGACACCTTTGACGATCAACTGCGGCAGCGGCGTTTCCTCGGGACGATACAACAGCGCGACGGCAAAGTGGGTGGGGTTGACCACCAGCATGTCGGCGTCTTCCACCGGCTTGGTCTCTTTGTTGACGGGCTGGTCGACCAATTGCCGGGCCAGGCTGCGGCGATGCATTTTTACGTGGGGGTCGCCTTCCATTTCCTTGAACTCCTTGCGCACTTCCTCCTCGCTCATGCGCAGGCGCTTGGCGAAGAAATATTTCTGCAGGCCGAAGTCGAGGATCGCCAGCACCAGCAATACACCCAGGCAAATGTGCATGATGTGCCGAAACAGGCTGGCCAGCCCGCGCCAATAGCTGTGCAGGTCGCCGTTGACCAGGCTGATCAGCGACCCGAGTGCCGGCAGGGTCACCAGATAAATCACGGTGCCGATAAACACGGCCTTGACCAGCCCCATGAACAGGTTGATCAGCGCCTGGCCGGAGAACATCTGTTTGGCCTGGTTCATCGGGTTCAAGCGGTTCGGGTCCGGCTGAAGGGCCTCGGGGGCGAACAGGAAACCGAACTGTATCCAACCGGCCACCAGGCGCGTGACGATCGCCAACCCTACGGTCATCAAGGTGAAGTTGAGCAGCACGCCACCGGCGTGGGCCAAGGTTTCCTCGAAGGCACGCACGAAGTCGACATCCAGCCGATGCAGCGGGAATGCCACCATGTCCCCCAAGGCCTGCATGCTGTCGTCGGCCTGGGTCAATGCCACTTCGGTGATCGCCGCAAGCACCAGCAGGCTGCTCAAGTCCTGGCTTTGGCCGACCTGGCCTTTGTTGCGCGCGTCGCGAATCTTCTTCGGCGTCGCCCGCTTGGTCTTTTCGCCACTGTCTTCGCTCATGGGCGAAGCCCTCCTTCAGGGCGCCTGCAACAACAGGTGAAGCAGATGCCGGATTTCGCCATAGCGACCAAGACGGCCAGTCATCGCGTCCCACAGCGTGGGCAGGTAGAACAGCAGGAAGCCCAGGCCAATCAGACTCTTGGCCGGCATGGCGAGGACGAACACCTGCAATTGCGGGCTATACAGGCTGAGCAGCGCCAGGCTGAACTCCACCAGCAACAGCAAGCCGATAAAGGGCGCCGCGTAGAGCATCATGTGCATGAACATTTCGGCGAGCAGCCCGAGAAACACGCCGAAGCCATCCGCGCCAGGCAATGGAAACCAAACGGTGGGCGACCACACCAGGTAGCTGTCCCAGATCACCTGGGTCAACGTGCCAATGCCCAGGGTGGTGACCAGCAGCAAGATCGTCATCTCCTTGAACAAGAGGCCCAGGGGCGTGGTGTCGGTGCCGAGCGCCGGATTCAACTGGCCACCGATGAGCGCACCGCGCTGGTTGTCCAGCAAGGCGCCCACCGATTCGTACAACCAGAACGGCATCGCCAGCAGCACCCCGAGCAAGAAGCCCAGCACCAGCTCCTTGAACATCAACCCGGCCAGCGACAACCAATTGACCTGGGCATCGATCAGCGCCTGGCGAATACCGGGCGCCGGCAACATGCCCAGGGCAAACACAACGGCATGGCGCGGCAAGCCTCGCAGGTGCTGGAAGCAAAACACCGGGACCAGGTAAGCGACCGGGTAAATCCGCGCCATGCCGAGCGCGATCGACAGCAGCAAGTCGAAATACGGGACGAAAGCCTGGGCCGTCATCAGGTGTTGGCCATCATTTCGAATGCCCGACGCAACAGTCCAAGCAACTCCACACCGATCCAGCGGCCCGTCACCAGCAAGGTCAGCCCGACCGCCACCAGCTTGATGCCGAAGGGCAAGGTCTGGTCCTGGATCTGCATCAAGGCCTGCACCAGGGACGTCAGCACACCGACGATCACCGCAACGATCAAGGGCGGTGCGCAGAGCAGGACCACCAGCAGCATGCCTTCCTTAAACAACGTCAGCGCGTCCATCGCACGTCCTCAAAGATAGGAATAGAAGAGGCTGTCGAGCAATTGCGTCCAGCCCTGCACGAGGACAAAAATCAGCAGCTTGAGCGGCAACGAAATGGTCATGGGCGCGACCATCTGCATGCCGAGTGCCAGCAGCAGGTTGGACACGATCAGGTCGATGACAATGAACGGGATATAGATCAGGAATCCCATCTGGAAACCGGCCTCGAGCTCCGACAGCATGAAGGCCGGAATGAGCAGCATCAGGTCGTCGCGGCTGGCCTGCTCGGCGCGCTCCTTGGGCCACATTCGCTGGGTGTTTTCCAGCAGGTGGGCGAGGATGTCCGGGTTGGTGTTGCGCGACATGAAAGCCTGCAACGGTTTTACCGCGTTCAGCGCAGAACCTTGCAACGCCTCGGTGCTGCTGAAATCCAGCGGCTGTTCCTTCAGTTGTTCGGCGATGTTGTGGCCCACCGGCGCCATGATGAACAGCGTCGCGGCCAGGGCAATGGCATACAGGGCCATATTGGGTGGCACCTGCTGCACGCCGATGGCGTTACGGGTGATCGTCAACACGATGGCTATCTTGAGAAAGGCGCTGCAGATAATCAGCAGCAGGGGGACCAACGAAATCCCACCAATGAACAGCGCCAGCAGAAAGGGGTCGACCCCCTGGAAGCTCATCCAGCCACATCCACGCGAGCGATTTGCAGACCCAATCGGCCATCGACCTCGACCAGCTCGCCCTGGGCCAGAGCCCGTTCGCCATAGAACAGCGCCGCTGTCCCCGGTGCCACACCTGGCACTTGCAGCACCGCGCCGGGCGCCAGATTGCGCAGCTCGCCCAAGGTCAGGTGCAAATGACCGCAGCGTATCGTCAGCGCCAGCGGCAGGTCGTCGAAACGCTCGGGGAGATCGGCAGCGACCGGCTCCGTCATCGGTGCCTCCTCGGTTTCAGCGGCATAGGCCGACAGCGGGTGCTCAGTCGCCTCGCCAGTTTGGGCGTCCGGTTCATAGCCGGTGCTATCGTCCCAGTCCGGCGTCAGGATGTCGGTGTCGGCGGTGGTGCTCATAACGGTCTCCTCCAGAGCGAGCAAGGTCAGGCGCAACGGCGCGGCACGGCTGTGTACCCGCACCTGCAAACAATGCCGGCCCAGGCGAATCAGCCCTTGGCCGGATGAATCGAACAAAGCGGTTTGCGGCACCAACACATCACCGGGGCGCAACGTCGCCACCTGCCCGGCGGCCAGCGCCAGGTGTCCCAGTTCCAACGGGACACGCAGCGCAAAGCCCTCGATCCTTGGCGCGGCTCGCCGTTGCCAGGGATCGGTGCGAAGCAGCCCCAGCAAGGTCGCACCGGTCATTTCCAGATGGCTCGTGACGCGGGCCGTGCCCACCCTCACGTCGAGTCGGCAGGCAATGCCCTGCACCGCGGGTTCGGCCGCTGGTTTGATAAAACCGAAGGCCTGGCGCAGGGGCTCGCTCAGGGTTTGCTGGAACAGCGACCAGAACCACGTGTCATCCGGTCCGGGTTCGGCAGGCAGGACCACCGGGCATTCACCGAACAGGCTAAGCACCGCGCCGGGCTCGTCCAAGGTAAAGACACCATGGGCACACGCCAGCACACACGGCGTGCTCCCAGCCGCAACGCCGCCCGGAGTCAGTTCCAGCAGGCCCGTCTCGCCCGCCACCTCGAAGGGCAACCGGACGCCAATTCCCAATAGTCGCCGGGCGGTGGCGTCTTCGCTGCCCACCGTCGGCAGCACCAATGCATGGACTGTCATGTCGCGCCAACCTCTTCTTCCCGCGCTACGCGCACGCTGACCGGCTGGCCCAGGCTTTGGGTCAGCGCCTCTTCGAGACGACCGGATCGACTCGACAGCCGCGTCTGTACGTCTGCACTTTCGCTGCTCAGGCCGATGTCCCACCCGCACGCCCCGCCTGGCCGCCGGGCGGAGACCTTGATGCGGCCCAGATTGGGCAGATGCAGTAGCAGGTCCAATTGCTGGTCGAGGGTGGCGCGCAAGCGTGGCGTGAGCTGGTCGACAAACGCCTCCTCTTCGCCGCTCGAAAGGTTCACCAGGCCCGACAGCGAACCGGTGCCGGCGCTGTCATCCTGCGCGCCGCCCCGTGGCGCATCGACCCACTGACGAAACCAGTAACCGTCACTGCTGCCTGCCGTCAGGTCCGGGTCGCGTCCGCTGGCAGGGGCGGACTCACGCTCCACCGGACGGCTTGCCCGACTCACCTGGGCAGGCGGTTGCTCGTACGCTCGAGGCGGATGCCGAACGGGGGCCGCCGGGGGATTGCCGTGCGGTGTCGGCCCACCGCGCACGCTGTGCTCATTCATCGCTGGGGGGCTCCACCAGGTACTCCATCATTGCGCTGAGCTTTTCCAGATCTCGCCGGCGCCCTTGTAGCCGCTGCTGGGCAGCGGCCGTGTGCCGGGCCTGCTGCGCCTGTTCATCGTCCAGCGCCTGCACTGCCCGCGCTTGCTCGGCCAGTTCGCCAATCAAGCGACGTTCCTGGGTACTCCAGGCATTCAGTTCGCACACGCTCAACGCTCGGCCACGGTGCTCGCCGTACAACGCCTCGCGCTGCACCGCCTGTTGCTCACGGGTCGCCTGCATCTGCGCGCGCGCGGCGGCAACCGCGGCTTCGCGCTCACGCAAAAGCTCGCGCTGCTGGCGCCACGCCCGCTCGGCTTGCGCTTCGCGGTGGCGGCGTATCGGCGCCAGGGCGTCCAGATCAACCCGGGACATAGGCGGTCAACTGCTGCAGATGGGCGAGCGTGGAAGCAAACTGCTCCGGCTCACGCAGGTCCTGGCGCAGGAAGGCGTCCAGGGCGCCACGCGACTCCACCGCCAGGTCGGTCAAGGGGTCGGCGCCAGCCTGGTATTCGCCCAGGCGCAACATCAGTTCGATTTGCTCATAGGCCGACAACAACCGACGCAGATTGATGCCCGCCCGCAGGTGCTCCGCCTCGGCCACATTGGCCAAGATTCGCGACAGGCTGGCCAGCACATCGATTGCCGGGTAGTGGCCGCGCTCCGCGAGCTTGCGTGACAGCACGATGTGACCGTCGAGCAGCGAACGTACTTCATCCGCCACGGGATCGTTCATGGAATCCTGCTCGATGAGCACCGTATAAAACGCGGTGATAGCGCCCTCATTGGTCAGCCCGGCCCGTTCGACCAGGCGCGGCAGCAGGCTGTAGACCGACGGCGGCAGGCCGCCACGCCCCAACGGCTCGCCGGCGGCCAGGCCGATCTCACGCTGGGCCCGGGCGAAGCGGGTCAGCGAGTCGATGAGCAGCAGCACGCGTTGGCCCCGGGCACGAAAACCCTCGGCCAATGCCGTCGCGGTGAACGCTGCGCGGGCGCGTTCCATGCTGGAGCGATCGGAGGTGGCGCACACCAGCACCGCACGGGCACGCAGTTCATCATCCAGCTCATGGTCGAGGAATTCACGCAGTTCACGCCCACGCTCGCCGATCAGGCCGAACACGATGACATCGCAGTCAACGTTCCGGGCAATCTCCGCCAACAGTGTGGTCTTGCCACAACCGGCGCCGGCGAACAGCCCCACACGCTGGCCTTCGCCGAGCGTCAGCGGGCCGTCGATGGCCCGTACGCCGGTCATCAAGGGCCGTTGGATGCGCGGTCGTGCGGTGGGCGCCGGGGCCTCGCCAATCACCTGCGACGCATTCGGCACATGCGCACCGGCGAAGGCTCCCGCGCCGCCATCCACCAGCGGCCGGCCGAATCCATCCAGCACCTGGCCCAACAACTGCGGCCCCACGCACACCCGATGCGGCATGCCCAGCGGCTCCACCGCCGCACCGACCCGGACGCCCTCCAGCCCGCCCAAGGCGCTGAGCAAGGCATCGTGCTGGTCGAAGCCGACAATTTCGGCGAGCAGCGGCTCGCGGGCGTCGCGCTCGACCCGGCAGAGGTCGCCGATCTGCGCCCCCGGCAGCCGGCACTGCAGCAAGATGCCGCTGACCCGCTGCACCCGTCCGCGCACCATGACCGGCGCGAAACGACGCAAGTGCGCCAATTGCCCGGCCTCCCAGGCCTCCAGTCGCGCGATGGCCGCCTGCGTCATCACCAGGTGACCTCGTAGCGTTGGTCGCCCTCGAAGGTGACTTTACCGCTGTCGATGGCAGTCAGGCGCAGGCCATCGATCTGGTCGCCCAGGAACAACCGACGGCCATCGGCGGTGACCACGTGACCGTGCTTGCCGCCCACGATCTGGGCGATCTGAAACGGCAGCTTCGTCAGCCGTTCCTTGACGTTGGCCGTGATCCCGATCGGCGTTTCGTAGCGCTCGTGGAAGCGCTCGATCAGTCGTTCGACCATCGCCAGGCGCGGGCGCGGCAACTCACCCACCAGGACCAGCCGGTCGTCCTGGCTCTCGACCCGCACACCGGCGCCCAAATCGCGCTCCTGCAACATGCGATCCAGCTCCAGGCGGACCGCCTCGACATTGTCCAAGGCCACCTTGGTCTGCTTGAGCTGCTGGGCCGGGCTGCGTGCCACAGTCTGCGCCGGCTGGCTGGTAAAGGCCCAAGCGCTGGAGGCGACGGTGATCACCGCCGCGGCAATGGCCAGGCGCTTGGGCCACGACGGCCGCACGGCGGGCTTCGGGGTTTCCCGGTCCATCGCCAGATGCGCAGCGTCATCCAGCGCCGCCTCTTCGGGCCAGGGCTGATCAGCCGGGGCCAGGCACAGCCAGACGCCTGCCACGGCAAACGGAGCATTGCTCTGCAAGGGCTCGGTCGCGGCCCAGGGCTGGCCCTGTCCATCGCAAACCGTGCCCTCCAGCCGTTCCAGTAGCCACTGGCCCTGCACCTGCCGCAGGCCCACGTGACGCCCACAGATGCCCGGATCGTATAGCGCCAGATCGGCCTCCTCCGCCGCCCCGACCACCCATTGCTCGCCAACCAGCGGCAACGCCGCACCTCGGTGCAGACCACTCAAGACTCGCAGTTCGAACATGGTCAATTCCTCAAGGGGCGACAGACGCTCGCCCACGATCCGGTTGTACGACGGGGCACCGGCGGCCCCCGTCCTCTGTCACAGCCAGGCCATCGAACGCACCTGGATTTGCATCGTTACGTGGAGGCACCGCTGCTGGCGTGCCAAGACAAGCCCGTCACGCGGCATCCTCCATCCGTAGTTTTTCCTGCTCGAGGTCAAAGCGCCCCAACACGGTGACCTGGGCGTTGCTGTGCAACTCGCTGAAGGCGAGCACGGGCACGTGATTGAATTCGTCGCGCAACAAATCGCGTAGCGGAGCCCGCAGGTCTTGC
The DNA here is from genome assembly GCF_900119205.1 of Pseudomonas sp. NFACC16-2. Lineage (NCBI taxonomy): Bacteria > Pseudomonadati > Pseudomonadota > Gammaproteobacteria > Pseudomonadales > Pseudomonadaceae > Pseudomonas > Pseudomonas sp. NFACC16-2. The sequence goes on from NZ_FPIX01000063.1 coordinate 8,778, forward strand.
GCCACCAACAGCACGGCCACGCGCTTGGCGCGCAACGGGAAGCCTTCGCGCAACTGCATGACCAAGGCGCGGGTATGCAGGCTTTCCAGGGCAAAAAAGGTTTCCGTCTGGGTCTGGCGCAGCGCATCGCGCAACAGGCCTTCGGTTTCCGGCGTCAACAGCCACACGTGCAGACCGTCTTCGTCGCGGTACTGGTGATAGATCTGCGACTTCAGCGCGATGCGCGCGTAGTCGGTCAGCGCACCGACGTCGCGCTCGTGCTGCCCGTGCTCGATCAAGGACTCGGCGATCAGCCGCACCGCGCGCAGCGGGACACCTTCGCCGGCCAAACGCTGGAGCACGGCGGCGAAACGGGCCAATGGCATGGTCCGCTGCAGTTCCTGCACCAACTCTGGCTGGCCCGCTTCGAGCCAACTGAGAATCGACTTGCTCTCCTGAAGCCCCAAGAATTGTGGGCCCGTGGCAAACATCGCGCGGCTCATCCGATCCACCAGCAACTCGGCGGCCGACACCGCTTCCACGCGTTCATCCGCCAGCAGCGGATCGTCAGGCGTCAGCCAGAGCCACTGCTGCTCGTCGCGCACCTCGCTGCCGACCTGCCCGTCGCGCGGTTCCAACGGCAGCGGCCCGCGCGCCACGGCCACGCGCTCTCCGAAAGTTGCCCGCAACATCGGCACCTCGTGCACGCAGAAGCGGAACTCGTCGTCTTCCAGCAGCGCGCTGTATTCGATCTCGAAGGGCGGCAGGGTCAGGCCAAAGCCGGCCACCAGCGCGTTACGCTTTTTGCGGATCGCCTGGATGGCCTCCTCGGCGGCCGCGTTGCCTTCCATGGCTTTGGAAAACTGCAGAAGATAGGCACGGGTCGGGTCGAAGCTGCGCAGGTCTTCGGCGCCGTTCTGTGCCGGGGCCACGACCTCCGCTGGCTGGTCGCCCTGGCGGGCCAGCCGGGCGCGCGAGTAGAGCTGGACGATGCCGGCGGTGCCGGTGATCAAGGCGATGACGATGAACACCAGCGTGGGCATGCCGGGCAAGGCCGCGAAGCCGAGCATTCCCACCGAAGCGATCACCCAGGCCTTGGGTTCGGCGGTCAACTGCTGGGCGATTTCCTTGCCGACGCTACTGCCCGCCGGCTCCCCTTGCGGCGACACGCGGGTGATGATCATGCCCGCAGTAAGAGAAATCAGCAGGGCCGGAATCTGCGCGATCAGACCGTCACCGATGGTCAACACGGCGTACAAGTGCATCGATTCGGATGCGCCCATGTCATGCTGCATCATGCCGACCGAAAAGCCGCCGATGAGGTTGATCACCACGATCACCAAACCCGCGATGGCATCGCCCTTGACGAACTTCATCGCCCCGTCCATCGCACCGAACAGCTGGCTTTCCTTGTTCAATTCCTCGCGACGCCGCCGGGCTTCGCTGACATCGATCAGGTTGGCGCGCAGGTCGCTGTCGATGGACATCTGCTTGCCCGGCAGCGCGTCCAGGGTGAACCGCGCCGCCACTTCGGCGACCCGCTCCGAGCCCTTGGTGATCACCAGGAAGTTGACCACCGTCAGGATGAGGAAGATGACCAACCCGACCGCCAGGTTGCCCCCCACTACGAAATCGCCGAACGCCTGGACGATATGGCCGGCGTCGCCCTGGAGCAGGATCAACCGGGTGGTCGCCACCGACAACGCCAGCCGGAACAGCGTGGTCAGCAGCAGCACCGCCGGAAACGAGGAAAACGCCAACGGTCGCGGCAGGTACAGCGAGAGCACGATCAGCAGGCAGGAGATGCAGATGTTGATCGCGATCAGCGCATCGACCACCGAGGTCGGCAAGGGCAGGATCAGCATGAACACGATGCCGAGCACCACGAACGCCCCGACCACCTCGATGCGCCGCACCGCTTCGTTGGCGACTTTGTTCAACAGGGCGATCATGAGCGTGCTCCAATCACCGGGGCAGCGGTCTGGCTTCGGGGCTCGCCACGGGAACGCTCATCGAGCAGCACCAACAGGTTCTTCAGCGCGGTCTGTCGGCTTTTGCTATCCCGCCAGAGGGGTAGCGGCAAACGCTTGAGCAAGGGGTACAGGCCGTTCAGGGAGACCAGTTGGTCCCGCTCCTCTTCTCCACCCAGTTCACGCCCGATACGCCGTACTTCCGCCGCCGACAGGCCACTGCTGACAAACCCCAGCATGCGTTGGAGCAACAGCACCGCCGTGAGCTGGCTGGCCGGGCAACTGCAGGCCAGTTGCTCGAGCAAACGGCGGCAGCTGTGCAGGACACTGCCCAGTTGCGTCGAGGCGGCCAGGCCGATCAACAACGTGCGCAACAGGGCGGTAGGACGTGACGGTGTGTGCGCCGCGATGTCGTCAGCCAGTGCCCGGCGCATCATATCCAGCCCCGGCACGAAGGCCGCCTCGCCGAACAGGCCAAGCAACGCCTGCATCATGGTGGGCAACGATTGCTTGAGCACCACGGTGTCGTAATAGAGCCGCCGTACCGCCTGGCGCAGTTCGGGATCGCCGCCCGCAGCGCGCAAGGCCTCGGCGATGTTCATGCCCGCCTGGATCTGCGCGCCATAACGCTCGCGCAATAGTTGCAGGTAGTCGCGAGCGCGCTGGGCTTCGACGAGACGACCTTGAACTTCAGCCTCGCGCAAGGCTTGCTGCAGGATCAGGTCGGTACGGGCCGGGTCACCACCGGTGGACTGCACCACCTCTTCAAGCACCGGCTCGCCACATAACAACAAACCCGCCTGGGCGGCCATCGCCCCCAGGCTTTGCTTGCCTGGGTGGCCGAGTTGGTCGTACCACTCCTCCAACTGCTCGCGCGTCTCGACGCGCACCTGGCCCACCTCGCTGCGGGCATTGCGGATGCGCCGCTGGCTCAGCGCCTTGGTATTGCGCTCCACATGATGGCTGAAGGTCATGCCGACCTCCTCCATCGAATTGGACTGAACGGCCTGAAACGATTCGACAGCCTTGCCGATGCCCACGACGGCCGAAGCGGCCTGGGCAAGGTTGGCGGCAATATGCGCATTTGTCGGGGCTTCTACTTTCATGATGGCCGTGAGCGTGGTTTCGGACGCTCAGTGGGTGGCGGCTATCCAGCATTCAGTTCCATCAGCGGCCATGGTCCCTTCTGACTGCTTCGCAAGGGTTTCCTGCCCGAGCGTTCGCTCGGTGCAATTTCATGCAATGGCGCTTGGGACGGCTGTGCATGCCCTTGCACAAATAGAGCAAAAGCACTAGTAAAAAACACTTAATTATCAGACAGATAAATCATTAATTCGGCTTGGCACAGGTCCTGCTGACGGGGGAAACGTCGACATTTTGATCGGCGCTATGGAACCTACTCAGAGGGATTTATTGATGAACAGCCTGAATCTCATGGCCCCCCCGCAAACCTCCCCGGCGCCCACGGGTGCGCCAGGCATCTGCTTCGGCGAGGAACGCAAGCTGCGTCTGTTTGTGCAAAAACGTGTACTCAATCAAGACGACGCCGACGACATCATCCAGCTCACGTACCTGGAGGCCTGGCGCAACCAGCAGAAGTTCAAAGGGCTGGCAAAGCAGGACACTTGGTTGTGTGGCATCGCCCTCAACCTGATCCGCAACCACTTCCGCCGCTTCTATGCGCAGCCGCCGCTGAGCACGTTCGATGAGAGCGAGTTCAACGAGTGCAGTGACGACATTGACCTGAGTGAACTGTGCGACAACCGTCGGCTGTTGGACCGCACGCTGTTAGCCATGGACGAGTTGCCCAAGGACATGCGCGATACCCTGTGGACCGCCGTGGACACCGAGAGCAGCTACCGCGATGCCGCCGAGCGGCTGGGCGTCCCCATTGGTACGGTGCGCTCAAGGTTGTTTCGCGCGCGTGAACAACTCAAACGAAGCGTCTATGGAGAAGCCCGGCCATGACCCACAATCGCTTGAACAGCCGGCCCGACCTGCCACGCGGCGTGCGCCGCTACACCCCCGACGACTTGCCGGTGATGACAGATATCTTCAACGAAAGCGCTCTGGGAGGTACCAGCTCCCCCGTGCTCAGAGCGTTTTCCCTGAAGGAAATGACGTTTTTCGTCGACTGTTTCGTCAAGGAGGGTGATCCGATCTACGTGCTCGAACGCGCTGGCGAAGTCGTCGCCTGGTTGATCGTCAACCGCTTCTGTTGGGGAGCCCAGGCCTGCCGATTGACCGGTGAAGTGTCGATCTACGTACGCAGCGACCACATCGGCAGCGGCGTCGGCATCCGCCTTGGCCAAGCTGCGGTGGTGTTGGCCAGGCAGTATGGTTTCGAGACGCTGGTGGCCTGGATCATCGAGCACAACGAGGCCAGCAAACGCGGCGTACAAGGGCTCGGCGCGACCCAATGGGGACGCTTCCCAGGGATTGCCCGGTTCGCTGATAACCGTGCGGACGTCGTGCTCTATGGACTGCACCTGACGCCAGGCGACACGGCATCCATCTCCCTTTCAGCGCCAGCGCAAAATGAGGAGGCCAGCCTGGCGTGAGTCCACGGCTCGTCCGGCTGGACGTCGGGCGAGCCGCCTCTTTCCAAGGCATGGGCCTGCGCTCATTCGAGCCGATGCCATTTTTTGCACAGCCCCCGCAGCCCCTGCTGTTCAGTCGATAAACCCGTGGCGAGGGGGCTTGCTCCCGCTGGGCTGCGCAGCAGCCCCCTTTTCATCAAGACCTCGGTGATCCATCCACCGACCAACACACCGGCAACGCCTCCGGCCCCCTGAAGTTGGGCACGTAGCGCCAGCGTACGGCACCGGGATCGACCGCCAATTGCAGCCCAGGGCAAAACCGAAGAAGTGTGTTCAAGGCGATTTCCAGTTCCTGCCGGGCCAACGAGGCGCCCAGGCAATAGTGCGTGCCTTTGCCGAACGACATGTGCGGGCAGGCCGGTCGGGCGATGTCGAGCGTGTCAGGATTTGCACACAGCGTTTCGTCACGATTGGCCGAGCCCACCACCGCAATCAGCAGTTGCCCGCGTAGCAAGCGTTGTCCGGCCAGCTCGGTGTCCCGGGTAACGAAGCGGACCATGGCCCGTTCCACCGACGAGTCATAGCGAAGAAACTCCTCGACCGCGCCAGGCATTAACGCCGGCTCGTCACGCAATTGCGCCAGCACCTTCAGGTGCTGCACGAGCATGTGAACCGCATTGCCGATCATCGATGCCGACGTTTCGTGCCCGGCGATGATCAGCAGCGCGATCATGCTGCACAGCTCACTCTGGCTGAGCATGCTGCCCTCTTCCTCGACCTGCGCCAGCGCCGAAACCAGGTCATCGCCCGGCTGTGCTCGACGCTGGTCGATCAACGCGAGCATGTAGCCCGCGAATTCGTTGTAGCAACGCTGCAACTCGCTCAGGTCATGCCCCACCTGCTGGACGATCATGTGGGACCAGCGGCGGAAATCGTCACGATCTTGTGCGGGGACACCAAGCAATTCGGCGATGACAGTGATCGATAACGGGAATGCATATTGGCTCACCACGTCCATTTGGCCGCTCGACCACACGGGTTCCAGCAACGTCTCGGCGATCTGTTCGATACGCGGCCGCAGGGCATTCACCGCCTTCAAGGTGAAGGCCTTGTTGACCAGGCGACGTAAGCGGCGATGACTGTCGCCATCGCGGTTGAGCATGTGGTCGTTAAGAAACGCGATGGATTGTTCGCCGCCGAGCATCGCGGCGAACTGCGCATCGATCCGCGACGGGTCACGGGCGAAGCGCTCGTTGTCCAGCAGCACCTCCTCGACTTCCCGCGCACCGATGACGTACCACATCGGCAACTGCCCTTCGGCCTGGCTGAGGAACACCGGGGACGCCTGGCGCAGCGCCGCATAATGCCGATAAGCCTCGCCACGAAAGGCGTCGCTATTCAAATCAAGGGTACGCTCGTAAGCCATGAACACTCTCCAGGGGCATGAATCGTTGCTCCTGAGTGGCTGGGCGCGCCAAAAAAGATCCCTGTGGAGGGTTACCTGCTGGTGAACCGTTTGCACGGCCACGGTCACTCAAGGGGGAACACCAACCCCTGCGAGAAGCTGACATGACGCGTGCACTTGCTATCCATGGCCAATGCGACACTCGTTTCGAACCGGTCAAAGAGGCATTTATCCGGCTGATGCAAAGCCCCTTCGAACGCGGCGCCGCCCTTTGCATCCAGATTGACGGCGAAACCGTTATCGACCTGTGGGCCGGCACTGCCGGGCCAGAGCCGGACAGCCATTGGCAGCGCGACACGCTGCTCAATCTGTTTTCCTGCACCAAGCCCTTCACGGCGGTGGCGATCATGCAGCTGGTCGGCGAAGGAAGCCTGGACCTGGACGCGCCGGTCTGCCACTACTGGCCGGCCTTCGCCAACGCCGGCAAAGCGTCGATCACCCTGCGCCAGGTGCTTTGCCACCGTGCCGGGCTGCCTGCGCTGCGCACGCCCCTGACACCGGAAACCCTCTACGACTGGGACACCATGACCGACCTGATCGCCGAGGAAACTCCCTGGGCCGCGGCTGGGGAACAGCAGACCTATTCACCCTTGCTGTTCGGCTGGATCCTCGGCGAACTGCTACGCCGGGTGGATGGCCTGACGCCGGCGCAAAGCATTCACCAACGCGTGGCGGTGCCGCTCGGGCTGGACTTTCACCTCGGCCTGGACGACGCGACCATCGCCCGCTGTGCCTACATGGCGCGCACCAAAGACGAGATCGACGACGAAGCGTTTGGCCGGGTGTTGAAGGACGTGCTCAACGAGCCGACCGCCATGAGCGCGCTGGCCTTCGCCAACCCGCCCATGGTGCTGGGACGCAGTAACGAGGCGGGCTGGAAACGCATGACCCAACCAGCGGCCAACGGACACGGCAATGCCCGCAGCCTGGCGGCGTTCTACGCAGGCCTGCTCGACGGGCACCTGCTGGAGTCACCGCTGCTCAACGAAATGTTGCGCGAGCACAGCGCCGAATACGACCCGACCATCCAGACCCCAACGCGTTTCGGCCTGGGCATCATGCTCAACCAGCCGGACGTGGCGAACGGCAGTTATGGCATGGGCAACGAGGCGTTCGGCCATATGGGCGCCGGTGGCACCATCGGGTTTGCCGACCCTGAACGCGGCGTGGCGTTCGGCTTCGCCTGCAACACCATTGGTTCCTACGTCTTGATGGACCCACGCGCGCGCGGCTTGGCCAATGTCGCGATAGGCTGCCTGTAGACCCTGGACGATCGGCTCGATGCTATTCACTTAAGCGAAAGATCGGGCTGCGGAAGATCGTTCCCCACGCTCCGCGTGGGAACGCCGCCAGGGACGCTCCGCGTTCCGCTTCTGGAGTGTGACGCAGAACGTCACGGGATGTATTACCACGCAGAGCGTGGGAACGATCGGGTCGCGGAGGCTGTGGAAGATCGTTCCCCACGCTCCGCGTGGGAATGCCGCCGGGGACGCTCCGCGTTCCGCTTCTGGAGGTGACGCAGAGCGTCACGGGATGCATCCCCACGCAGGAGCGTGGGAACGAGCAAACGATCGGGTCGCGGCGGCGGTGGAAGATCGTTCCTCACGCTCCGCGTGGGAACGCCGCCAGGGACGCTCCGCGTTCCGCTTCTGAAAGGTGACGCAGAGCGTCACCGGATGCATTCCCACGCAGGAGCGTGGGAACGAGCAAACGATCGGGTCGCGGCGGCGGTGGAAGATCGTTCCTCACGCTCCGCGTGGGAACGCCGCCAGGGACGCTCCGCGTTCCGCTTCTGGAGTGTGACGCAGAACGTCACGGGATGTATTACCACGCAGAGCGTGGGAACGATCGGGTCGCGGAGGCTGTGGAAGATCGTTCCCCACGCTCCGCGTGGGAATGCCGCCGGGGACGCTCCGCGTTCCGCTTCTGGAGGTGACGCAGAGCGTCACGGGATGCATTACCACGCAGAGCGTGGGAACGATCGGATCGCGGGGGTCGTGGAAGATCGTTCCCCACGCTCCGCGTGGGAATGCCGCCGGGGACGCTCCGCGTTCCGCTTCTGGAGGTGACGCAGAGCGTCACGGGATGCATTACCACGCAGAGCGTGGGAACGATCGGATCGCGGGGGTCGTGGAAGATCGTTCCCCACGCTCCGCGTGGGAATGCCGCCAGGGACGCTCCGCGTCCCGCTTCTGAAAGGTGACGCAGAGCGTCACCGGATGCATGCCCACGCAGGAGCGTGGGAACAAGCAAGTTGGGGGGATATGGAAGATCGTTCCTCACGCTCCGCGTGGGAATGCCGCCAGGGACGCTTCGCGTTCCGCTTTTGGAAGCCACCGGCTCACACCCCTGGCGGCACTACCACCTCCGCCACCTGCGGCTCGGCCGTGCCGGTATCGGGTGAGGCAACCACTTGTTCTTCGCTACCGGCCACGCGGGGCAGCGCGGCCTTGGCGATCATGTCCGGTTGGGCCAGCAACCTGCGCGATGCGTCCAGGGGCATCAGCAGGCGCCCCCTGGCCCTGCCGCGCGCGGCAGGGTTGAGCATGCGCAATTCTCGTTCATGAACACCGGACAACTGCGCCAGGTGCGCCAGATCCACCGGCTGCGCCAAGGCGACCATCTGGAAATACGGCTGGTCGGCGATGGGCGCCAGGCTCACACCATAGTCGGCGGGCGCATTCACCAGTTGCGACAGCGCCAGCAACCGCGGCACATAGTTCTGGGTCTCGCCGGGCAACGACAAGTTCCAATAGTTGGTCGCCAGGCCGCGGGCGCGATTGCGCGTGATGGCGTCGCGTACGCGCCCTTCCCCGGCGTTGTAGGCGGCCAGCGCCAGCAGCCAGTCGCCGTCGAAGTAATCGTGCAGGTAGGACAGATAATCCAGGGCGGCCCGCGTCGATGACGGAATGTCCCGGCGCTCGTCATAGTCGCCCCGCTGCTGCAATTGATAGCGGCGCCCCGTGGCGGGAATGAATTGCCAGAGGCCCAGGGCCTGGGCCGGCGATTGGGCGTTCGGATTGAACCCGCTCTCGATGGCTGGCAGCAGCGCCAGTTCCAGCGGCATGTTGCGCTTGTTCAGTTCACCCACGATGAAATGCAAGTAACGGCTGCCGGCACGCCCGGTCTGGGTGAGAAAAGCCGGGCGATCCATCAGCCAGCGACGTTGCTCATCGATACGCGCCACACCCTGGGTCTTGGCCTGCAAGGAAAACCCCTGGCGCATGCGCGTCCACAGGCTGCCGCCGCTTTGCGGGGATGACTCGCCGATCTGGATGATCGTGTCCGTAGGCGCCGGCTCAAGCCAGCGCAGTTGCGAGCGGTAAGGCTCGTTGGCGAACGGATCACCGATGGTCAACTGCGGTTCGAGGTGCTGGCAGCCATACAGCAAGGTCCCCATGGCCAGCATGGACAACCCTTTGGGGACGAAGCGAAGGGCCGGCAAAAGTGCAATTGATCGAGGCATGGGCGGTCAACCTTGAGTGAGGTGGCGCCATTGGGTGGCAGATCGCAAGGCAGCGGTTCCACGCGGCTCGTCCGGCACGCCGTCATCGGGCAGCAGGGGCTCGGTTGGAACCGAAATGCCGCAGCTGTCACTCACCATGGGCAGCAGGCGCTCGTCGGCGCCTGGATGACAATGCGAGGTCACTCATGGCGTCACCCATCTATTGCAAGCTGATCGATCAGCTCTGCGAACTCACAATGATTCCTACCCCGGCAGCGTTCTACGAGCAGGCGAACCTGTCGGTCAAGGATGTGGACTTTTCCCTGAAGCACACCCCTGGCGTGGGTGAGGGAGACGTCTTTATCTACTGCAGCTTCGGGCCATTGCCGGTGGCGAATCGGGAAGCGGTCCTGCAACGGCTGCTGGAAACCAACCTGTACCTGCTGAGCGGCGCGTTCTGCCCTTCCCTGTCTTACAACCGCGACAGCGAACAGGTGATCCTGATCGGCCACGTCCCCCTGGAAACCCTCACGGCCGAGCGCCTGCTCGGGCTGATGGGCGGTGCCGCCGACATGGCGCTGATTTGGCGCGATGGCTACTTCTTCGACGGTGCCAGCCCAAACGACACCGCCAAGACCACCCAGCACAAACCCACCCCCCGTAGCACCGGGCTCAACAGCGCCCTGTCAATCTAGGAGAACGCGACATGCCAGATTTATCAGTAGGACGAAGCACCAGCTCGGCGGCGTTGCACCAGCAGGACGATCGGATCACGCCGGTGGGAACCAGCCTGTCCGGGCAGGTTCGTCCCTCCACCAATCCCCTGGTGCCTTATCACTTCGAAGGACAGGCGACCGACAAGACCCAGCAAACACTCAGAACCAGGCAACAGCGCCTGACAGGACTGGTCAACAGCCTCGGCAAGAAAAACCCTGAGAGCGACCCCATCGGCTACGCACGTGAGCATATGAGCCTGGAAGGCAAGGTATTGGGCTATGCGCCAGGCACAAGTTATCAAGATGTACAGAAGCATCTCGCCGCACTCGGCGGCACGCCACACCCGATGCTGTCGGGCCACGAAGAAACCGAGGCATTCGTCAAGGACTTCAACGAGTACCTGGCCAAGAATGAGGACGATCGGAAAGAGGACGGCGGTTTCAAGGCGGTCTGGGACAAACACTGCGAGCGCATGGGTAATACCCTTGGCGCCTATCATTCGTTGTGCCAGGAAGTCATTGATAAAACCCCGGAAGGGAACGATCGCCAACTGCTGAAAAATAGCCATGAAGCCTTCCGCGGTTATGCCAAGGGTGTCATGCAAGCCCTGACGCAAGACATGCCCACGCGCTTGAATACCTTCATGGAAAGCCGAATCGAGCACGCGCAGAGTGCAGCGACCAACGAGAGCCTTTCCCAACCCGAACGCGACCAGGCGAAAGATCAACTGGATCAGTTGCTCGAGGTCCAGGGGGAGCTTGGCGAGTTGCTCAAGACCGATGACGACAAGCCGAACACGCCAAGCGAACTGGCAACGGCGACGAAGAAAAACGAGGTGCTGGACACCGCACTGAAGAACGTCGCACGCCAGGACTATGTCGCCGACCTCAAGACCAAAAGCGGCTTTGTAACCGGCCTGGCGGTGTTCGCCGGGGCGGGGATCCCGCAGGGCGTGGCGTCTGCGGGCCACTTTGGCGCGATCACAGCGTCGATTGATGAAAAAATGGCGGACGCCTCCTACGGCAAGCATGTCGCGGCGACCTCGACTGTCCTAGGCGCCGCCCACAAGGTGATCAGCGACGGCATCCGCCCATTCGTCCAGGTCGTCGTCGACAAGACCATCGGCGCCGGCCTGGAAAAAGTCGATCCAATGTCGGTCTATCCCAAGGCCCTGCAAGTCGTCACCCAGGACGGACGTCGGGTCGAGAACGCTGGACGCGATGCCCTCGACCTCACACAGGAGCAAAAGCGCAACGACTTCAAGCTCAAACAGAACGCGAACAACTTTGGCACCATGAGTGGTGACTTCACCGGCTACCTCGCCTTCGGTGCCGCCCATGCCGTGCGCGATACCATTGATCAATTCACCTCGGTAAATGCCGGCGGCATCATCGCCCGCACAACGGCCTCAGCAGTAGGCGGCACCTTCATGGCGGGGGGCCAGGCAGTGGCGAAATATGCGCAAACCCACGGTGATGAGGAGATTCCCACCTACCGGGTGACCAAGGAAAACCGCAACTGGGGCGAACTGTTACCCAAGGCGTTTTCCGAAGCGACAGGAAAGCTCAACCCGATCAGCATGGCCAACGTCAGCGACCTCGCCAACCGGATCGTTGGCGTAGGCGAAGGGGTCGCCATGCGTACAGCCGTGGGCGACGCAGCCGCGGTGGGTGAAAACCCGGAAGTGCGGGAAAAAATGGAGCAGATTGTCACAACCTTCTTCTCCTCCGGCCTGACGCTGCTTCCGTTCTTCGCCAACAGTGTGGCGGCACCGCTCGAAAACAAGGCGCTGAGCGGCAAAGACGACCTGACCAAGCGAGCAAACGTACCGCTGCAGAACGTGACAAATCCAAACCGAGACGGCCTGCCCCACACCCAGCCGGAAGGCTGGCGGCGCGACCTGGAAAATACCTACCACGTGACCCGCGGCCTTACCCAGGTCGTTCCGCAAACCGCTATCGCGGGGCTTAACCTGGGTACCGAATGGGCCCAAAGCCTGGCACCGCGGCCCAAAAAAGCCTCCGGCGATGACATTCAACTGGCAGAGCGAGGCGAAGCGAGGCCCCAGGGCGGGCCGTCTATCGAGGCAGCACCCAGCACCAAACCCTGACAAAACCGCCGAGCCACCGCCTGGGTGAATCGGCTCATCGGCCTCCAGCCGCCCTCCAACACCGGTCGCAGAGGTTCTGCCGCTGCGGCCGTTTCTGGTAATACATCCTGCCCTGCCGCATTAGCGCTTCGACGTGAGGCAATTTGATTCCAATGACGCCCAAATAATCTCTCGTTCATGGATCGAACCGAGACTCGGAGATCGGCCACTATGCCCTGTACGAAATCTGCCGGAACTCACTTGAGCCCCACAAATGTGGAAAACCGCCGCATTGTTACGCGCTTCGACAAACTCGCGAGAAGTTGTGCGCGAGGGTTTCATTGGCTTGTGCCATGCGGTATTTGGGTCATTACTTCGTACACCGCCCAGCACAGAACTTTTGACAGCTTGAACTCCTACCCGCGGAGCGACTATATAGTCATCACGAGTCATCAATACATCGTCTAGCACATTGTAGAGGAAGCCCCTACCACCCATAACAACATCTGCCGTCGTAAAATTTGAGTGAACCTACCGAAAAAATAGCGGGTTCACTCCAGTTCGGAGCTATATCTTATGAGGACTTGATGTTAAAACAATTTGATCAAAATCAAGGTGTCGTCTCAAAGGCTCAGGTACTTCTACCGAACCATCAGCTCTCTGATAATTCTCTAAAATAGCAACCATGGTCCTACCTAGCGCCGACGCAGTTCCATTTAGCGTATAGACATACTGATTATTTTTTGAAACGGGATCCTTGTACTTTATATCTAATCGTCGAGCTTGATAGTCCGTGCAATTACTGGCCGAAGTGATCTCACCATACTCTCCTGCAACGCCCTTACCAGGCATCCATGCTTCAATATCATATTTTTTATAGGCGGGCGCACCTAAGTCACCAGTGCAATTTACGACAACCTTATAGGGAATGCCCAGCTCACTATAAATCTCCTCCTGCAAAGCGAGTATTATTTCATGATACTTATCACCATCTTCTGGCTTACATATTACAAAAAACTCCAGCTTTTCAAACTGGTGGACCCTATACAATCCCTTACTTGACCTACCGGAGGCGCCGGCCTCCCTTCTAAAACAATGACTCTCTGCGATATACAGCAAAGGGAGGTTAGAGCCATCAATAATGGTTCCGGCGTGCATACCTGCAACACATATTTCAGCTGTAGCAATAAGACTTTTATCAAGCCCATCAAGCCCATAGGTATTACTTTCGTCGCCTCTTGGAGCAAAACCAACTCCCTCCAATATGTGATTATGGGAGATATCTGGTGTCTGCAACGGCGTAAACCCAGCCTTCAGCGCCTTATTAAAAATAAACGCCTTAAGTGCATGCTGCAAAAATACCGCTTGATTTTTCAAAAAGTAAAATTTTGAACCGGATACTTTTGTTCCCGATTCAAAATCAATCAAGTCGAGTTCTTTTCCTAACTGAACGTGATCCTTGGGAGAAAACTCAAACTCAGGAATGATACCCTTAACCCGAAGCGTTAAATTATCTTCGTCATCCCTCCCCACAGGCACATCGGGAGATGTCCAATTTGGTAGCTGTCGCGAAAGCAGAGTAAATTCCTGCAAGCTCGAATTATAGTATTCCTTAGCACTTATAATATCTCCCTTCAAAGAGGATGCTTCGGACAACTCCAATTGGGAGCTTTTTCTCAATGAGTCCTCTTTTTTTATCTTGGAGATAGCGTTTAACCTACGCTGCAGATCCTCCAATTTCTGTTTTCGCGACTTAACGTCCTCATATAGTGAAATAAAGCGATCCAAATCAAAGTCAATCCCCCTTGCCAGCAAATTGGCTTTCATTCCTTCGACGTTTTCCAGTATTTTCTTGACATCTATCATGTGAATCTTCCTACCGCTCTCGTGTAGCGCCGTGAACAAATCCCGAAGAGGGTAATTTGTGAATATTAGGAACCCATTAAAAATAGAGATAACGCCCTCATCCCAATGTGCATCTGATCTATCTCTATTCACTCATTTGATGAATGCACATCTCCCAGCGAACCCGATATCAAAGCAACTTTATATTTGCAACTTTTAACTGCAGCAATCACTTCGCCACTTAAACCGTTGCCGCACAGCAGAATAGTTTTCATTCAGAACCGCCACCCGAAGCGCACATTAATCGTAGGAAATTTACTACAGCTATTATGCGAGACAATCTAAACGCACCTTGTGCACCACTCAGCCACCTGAACGAAACATATCGCTATGCCTCTTTTATAGTTCACGCACGCAAAATCCAGCAACAGCATTCTTGTAGCGCATTTCCTATAAACATGAAGGAAGCGTCTTACGCCATAATTAAATCAAGTAGGAGCCGTATCACATAACTGACTATTACTTGTTCGAGATCAATGCCCTACACTGTTTATCGATACCGCCGACATTCAGGAAAAACGGACTTTATGAAACGCACCCTCATCGCCTTCCTGTCATTGATCGTCACCGCGATCATCGTCGCGGGTGGCTACCTCTACAGCAAGCAGCCCACCCGCCAAGGCACGGTGCAGTTGCAAGGGCTGCATGGCTCGGTGACGGTGCGCTACGACGAACGCGGTGTGCCGCATATCCGCGCCGAGAACGAAACCGACCTGTACCGCGCCCTCGGTTATGTCCATGCCCAGGATCGGCTGTTTCAGATGGAGATCATGCGCCGCCTCGCCCGTGGTGAGCTGGCCGAGGTGCTGGGGCCGAAACTGCTCGACACCGACAGGCTGATGCGCAGCCTGCGCATTCGCGAGCGTGCCGCGGCCTACGTGACCGAGCAGGACCCACAGTCCCCCGCCTGGCTCGCCATGCAAGCCTATCTGGATGGGATCAACGCCTACCAGGACAGCCACACCCGTCCCGTGGAATTCGATGTGCTGGGCATTCCCAAGCGCCCCTTCACCGCCGAAGACACCGTGAGCATTACCGGCTACATGGCCTACAGCTTCGCCGCCGCCTTTCGCACCGAACCCCTGCTGACCTACGTGCGCGATGTGCTGGGTGCCAACTACCTGAACATTTTCGACCTCGACTGGCAGCCTCAGGGCGTGCTGGCCGAAGGTCGCAAGGGCAGCCTGCCGCTGGCTGCCGCCGACTGGAAAGACCTCGACGCCCTGGCCCGCCTGAGCGAGCAGGCCCTGGCTGATAACGGCCTGCCGCAGTTCGAGGGCAGCAATGCCTGGGCGGTCTCCGGCAGCCGCACCCACAGCGGCAAGCCGTTGCTGGCGGGTGACCCGCACATCCGTTTTTCCACGCCTTCGGTATGGTACGAGGCGCACTTATCGGCCCCGGGGTTCGATCTCTACGGGCAATACCAGGCGCTGCTGCCCTTCGCGACGCTGGGTATGAACCGGGATTTTGGCTGGAGCATCACCATGTTCCAGAACGACGACCTGGACCTGATCGCCGAGAAGGTCAACCCGGACAATCCCGAACAGGTCTGGTATCGCGACAAATGGGTGGACATGACCCGCAGCGAGCAGCAGATCGCGGTCAAGGGCCAGGCGCCGGTGACGCTGGTGCTGCGCCAGTCGCCCCATGGCCCGATCGTCAACGATGCCCTCGGCGCGAACGCCGGCAAGACCCCGGTCGCAATGTGGTGGGGGTTCCTGGAAAGCCGCAACCCGATCCTCGAGGCCTTTTACCAGCTCAACCGCGCCGATACCCTCACCAAGGCTCGCGGCGCTGCGGCCAAGATCCACGCGCCGGGGCTGAACGTGGTGTGGGCCAACGCCAAGGGAGACATCGGCTGGTGGGCCGCCGCGCAACTGCCCAAGCGGCCAGTCGGCGTGAAGCCCGGCTTCATTCTCGATGGCAGCAGCCCGGAGGCGGAAAAGGAAGGTTTCTATCCGTTCAGCAGCAACCCGCAGGAAGAGAACCCGGCGCGGGGCTACATCGTCTCGGCCAATTTCCAGCCGGTGCCGGCCAGCGGCATCGAGATCCCCGGTTACTACAACCTCGCCGACCGCGGCCAGCAACTCAATCTCCAGCTCAGCGACAAGCAAGCGAAGTGGGACATCGAAACCACCCAGAAGCTGCAACTGGGCACCACCACCGCCTACGGCCCGCGCCTGCTCGCGCCTTTGTTGCCGGTGTTGCGCGAGGTGGTCAGCGATCCGCAGGAGCGCAAATGGGTGGAGCAACTGGCCCAATGGCAAGGCGATTACCCGCTGGAATCCATCAGCGCCACGCTGTTCAACCAGTTCCTGTTCAACCTGGCCGACGCCGCCCTGCACGATGAATTGGGTGACGGCTTCTTCGAAACCGCCCTGTCGACCCGGGTGATCGACGCAGCCCTGCCACGCCTGGCGGCCTCGAAGGATTCACCGTGGTGGGATGACCGCACGACGCTGGGCGTGGAAACCCGTGCCGACACGGTGAACATTGCCTGGAAGAAAAGCCTGGCGCACCTGCGGACCACCCTGGGTGACGATGCCACGCAATGGCAGTGGGGCAAGGCTCATACCCTGACCCATGGTCATCCGCTGGGTCTGCAAAAGCCGCTGGATCGGATCTTCAATGTCGGTCCGTTTGCGGCCCCCGGCACCCATGAAGTGCCCAACAACCAATCGGCAAAAATCGGTCCGGCCCCTTGGCCGGTGACCTATGGTCCTTCTACCCGGCGGATCATCGACTTCGCCGATCCGGCCCATAGCGTCACCATCAATCCGGTCGGCCAGAGCGGCGTGCCCTTCGACAAGCATTACGAGGATCAGGCCGAGGCGTACATCGAAGGGGTCTATCACCAGGCGCACCTGGCCGAGGAAGAAGTGGTGGCCAATACCCGCGCGACCCTGAAACTATTACCGGCGAGGAGCTCGCACTGATTCTGGCGGGTGTAATTTTTCATTACCAACAAGCTCAATCGTCATTGATGGTCAAGACTACAAGGGTTCAACACCCCGTCCCCCTCACAGGAGTCAATGCAATGTTCAATAACTGGTCCGAACTGCTGCCCACCATCAAAAGTGCCTTTGGCGCCCTGGGCAAAAGCAATCCGAAGATGGTCAAGGCCTACATGGCCCTGGACGAAGCCGCGGCTGAAAACGACGTGCTCGATGCCAAGACCCGTGAGCTGATCTCCATCGCCGTCGCCATCACCACGCGCTGTGACGGTTGCATCGGCGTACACACCGACGCCGCCATCAAGGCCGGCGCCACCCGCGAAGAAATCGCCGCCACCCTGGCCACCGCGGTGTCCCTGAACGCGGGCGCGGCGTACATCTACTCCCTGCGCGCGCTGGAGGCCCATGATGCGTTGAAAAAGTGAGAGGCCGATAACCTGCCGGCCGCTCCCACAGGCATCGATCGTTCCTCACGCTCCGCGTGGGAATGCCGCCAGGGACGCTCCGCGTTCCGCTTCTGGATGTGACGCAGAGCGTCACGGGCTGCATTACCACG
>NZ_FPIX01000062.1:0-26253 GCF_900119205.1 Pseudomonas sp. NFACC16-2
CTCACGACTGCCAATATCGATACCCGCACAATGAGGGTGAATCACTTCAAATCGTTTCTGCTGCTTCTTGCGCGCCATGACAATTCCTCGCAGGATTGAAAGGCGCGCGGGGAGCACGGTGGCGAACGGATTCACTCTCTCATACGTGGTCACAGCTTGCTGTGCCTACAACGACTCCACGCCGATACCGTGCGGACCACTCTCCCTCTCGGGTGCGTACACACCAGTGATGGCTACGGTCTCTTTCCCCGCGCGCCCCCCAATCTTAGGTCGGACACTTGTTTGCTGCGCGACAGCGCAGCGTCGAAGACGCGGCGGGATCTCCCTCGCCACAAAAAAACGCTGATCCCTTCACTGATTGCGTGCCGTATTTAATTTTTCAATACCCCCTTCCAGTTTTCAGTTTGCCCATGACAGGCCGCCCCAGCCTAAATGCCCTTTTGTCCAGCAAAGGCGGCTCCATGGAAAACATTCGAACCTCAACCACCCACGCCATCTGGCTGATGGTTAGCATCGTCTTGGTGGCGCTGAACCTGCGGCCCTCGATGGCGGCGGTCGGGCCGTTGTTGTCGGCCATTCGCGGCGAAGTACCCTTGAGTTTCAGTACCGCCTCGCTGCTGACCATGTTGCCCGTCATGGCGATGGGCCTGGCGATGTTCCTGGGCATGCGCATCGCCCTGCGCATCGGAGAACACCGCACCATCGTGCTGTCGCTGTTGATCATCGGCGTCGCCACGGCCTCGCGCTTGTACCTGGACAGCGCCGCCGGGTTGATCGCCAGTGCGATCGTCGCCGGGCTTGGGATCGCTTTGATCCAGGCTGTGATGCCGGCACTGATCAAGTCACGCTTCGCCGACAACGTCTCGCTGTTCATGGGCTTGTACGTCACCTCCATCATGGGCGGGGCGGCGATTGCCGCATCGTTTTCACCCTTTGTCCTGACGCAGACCGGCAGTTGGCGCGTCGGCCTGGCGATCTGGGCATTGTTGGCGCTGGTCGCCCTGGGCTGCTGGTACGCCCAGCGTTCGAACATCACGCCCTTGCCCGAAGCAGCGTCCCGGCATCACGAAGCGTTTTCCCGCAACGCCCGGGCCTGGCTCCTGGCGATTTTCTTTGGCCTGGGCACCGCTTCCTACACCTGCGTTCTGGCCTGGCTGGCGCCGTACTACGTGGAAAAGGGCTGGAGCGAACAGCACGCAGGCCTGCTGCTGGGGTTCCTCACGGCAATGGAAGTGTTATCCGGCCTGGTCACTCCGGCTATTGCCAACCGCAGCCGGGATAAACGCCTGGTCCTGAGCGTCCTGCTGGCCCTGATCATCGGCGGCTTCTGCGGCCTGATCCTCAGTCCGGAACGCTTCAGCCTGCTCTGGGCCTGCCTGCTGGGGCTGGGTATCGGCGGCCTATTCCCCATGAGCCTGATCGTATCCCTCGACCACCTGGACAACCCACGCCGGGCCGGTGGCCTTACCGCGTTCGTGCAGGGTGTCGGCTATCTCATCGCCGGCCTCTCGCCATTGATTGCCGGGATGATCCGCGACCAGTTGGGGAGTTTTGAGTGGGCCTGGTGGTCGCTCACGGCAGTCATGGCGTTGATGATGGTGATGGTATTGCGGTTTGACCCAAAGGGTTATGGGCGACATATCCGCTAACGCTCCTACTTTGTCCCGGGAAAAAACCGACTGCTGTACTCTCCCAAGGCTCGGATTTTCTCCTCGGTATCGTTCGAGAAGCGCAGTTGCAAGGGATCTTCGTCAACAACGGAAGTCGCTGCCGTGTAGGACAGCAGGTAACTGGATAGGCCACTCTTCCAGGCGAGGATACCGATCGCCTTGGTCAGCTCGTTCAGGTTCAGCGGCAGCGCATCTTCAATGGTGAACAAACCGATACCGTAATTGGGGTCGAACAACACCAGCTTGTCCCCGCCTCGGATGATGTAGCCAATATGGTTGGTCAGCCATTTGGAGTTTTTCAAGTAGGACGCATAACCCAGCACTGGAAACCATCCCGACAAGCTCAGGAGAACTTTACAGCCTCGCGCTTCAAACTTGGATTTATGCAGCTCACCGCAGACGTCACGGGTTTGCTGGTATCGGCCCAGGACGGCCTGCAGCGTTTCGGCCGTGTTGAGGTTGGAATTGATCTTCAGCAACGCCGCCTTGGCCTTTACAAAAGCGACATGTTCGACCCAGTGCCCAAAATCGGGTTGCCCTTCCACGTCATAGGAGCCCACGGCAATGCCGACCGTGGCGGTTACCCCGGCACACCATCCGCCCTTGATATCAGCCTTGATATCCTTGCCCTGATCGAATGGAGCAAACTGGGTAATTCGCAGCTTCATGTCGAATCCTCCTTGATCGAACCTCTCGCGCCTTATAACGAGGTGCACGCTGCGCTTGAACAGGGAGCGGCTTCAACAGTCTAGGAGCTGAGGCCATCTTTTCCAGGGTCAGTCGTGTAATCCCAAGGACTGGCACCACACCGGCCAGATTCGGGATTCGTCCGGCCACTTTCTCGCAGGCAAAAAAAAATCCGGAAATCCTCACTTTCGTGGGCCTTCCAGACTTTTAAAACTGCAAAAAATGGTGGGTCGTGTGGGATTCGAACCTACGACCAATTGGTTAAAAGCCAACTGCTCTACCAACTGAGCTAACGACCCTCTGTGTGGTGGCGCGTATAATACTGATTTCTAAGGACTATTCAACACCTAATTTGAAATAAATCAAAAATAACGGGTTGGATCGCTCACACCCGCCGCGGCAAAGCCTTCTGCGCGCAGGCGGCAGCTGTCGCACTTGCCGCAAGCACGGCCCTGATCGTCGGCCTGATAGCAGGAAACAGTGAGCCCGTAGTCCACGCCAAGCTTCACACCGGCCTTGACGATGTCGGCCTTGCTGAGATTCTGCAGCGGTGCCAGGATGCGGAAACCCTGCCCTTCCACACCGGCCTTGGTCGCCAGGTTCGCCATGCGCTCGAAGGCTTCGACGAACTCCGGGCGGCAATCCGGGTAACCGGAGTAATCCACAGCATTGACGCCGATGAAAATATCACGGGCGCCCAGCACTTCGGCCCAGCCCAATGCCAAGGACAGGAATACGGTGTTACGCGCCGGCACATAGGTCACCGGGATGCCCTCGCCAGGCGCCTCCGGCACGTCGATGGAGCTGTCGGTCAAGGCCGAGCCACCAATGCCGTTGAGGTTCAGGCCGATCACTTTGTGTTCCACCACACCCAGGTCCCGGGCCACTCGCTCGGCCGCATGCAGTTCTGCGCGGTGGCGCTGACCATAATCGAAACTCATGGTGTAGCAGCGGTAACCCTCGGCACGGGCCATGGCCACGACGGTGGCCGAATCCAGGCCGCCGGACAACAGGATGACCGCACGTTTTTCGGCAATGTTCGAATGTTCAGTCATATCAGCGCCCCGGCTCGTCGTTCCAAAGATATTTATGCAACTGCAGTTGCAGGCGCACCGGCAGGTTATCCGCCACCACCCAGTCCGCCAGGTCCCGGGCGCTCAAATCGTGGTGGCTCGGCGACAACAACACTTCGCCGGCCCGCTGGTCGAGCCCGTACTGGATCAACTTGGACACGGCCCAGTCGTAATCCTCCCGCGAACAGATCACGAACTTGACCTGATCGTTGGGCGTCAACAGTTCGATATTCTCATAGCGGTTGCGGTGCGCTTCCTTGGAGCCTGGGGTTTTCAGGTCCACGACGCGGCTCACGCGCGGGTCGACGGCCGAGATATCCAGGGCGCCGCTGGTTTCCAGGGAAACCTCGTAACCGGCATCACACAACTGCTTGAGCAAGGGGATGGCGTTGGGTTGCGCCAAGGGCTCGCCGCCCGTGACACAGACATAACGCGGACGATAACTGGCCACTTGCTCCAGGATATCGTCGAGGGTTCGCACAGTGCCGCCGCTGAACGCGTAGGCACTGTCGCAGTATTGGCAACGCAACGGGCAACCGGTGAGGCGCACAAATACTGTGGGCAGCCCAGCCGTCCGCGTTTCACCCTGCAACGAGTGAAAAACTTCGGTGATTCTCAATGTGTCTTGCATAGTCGCCACGGGCGTAACAGCTAAACAGGCTGTCCGCCTCCGTCAGGCACTTCAAGGAACCCCGCCAACGCGCAGATCCCAAAAAGCGTGTTTCATAAAAAGGGCGTGAATTCTAACGAAAAAACCCGCGACAGGCGCGGGTTTCTTCAAAACAGGTCAAGCCAGCTTACATGCGTTGCAGATCACGTTGGGCCAACTGGGCGGCGGATGTCCCCGGATATTGGGCCACCACCTGCTGCAGAATGCCTTTTACCTTGTCGGTGTGACCGAGGCGACGCTCTACATCAGCCAGCTTGTACAGCGAATCCGGCACCTTGGCGTGCTTGGGATACAGTTGCGAAACCTTGGCGAATGCCTGGCCGGCACCTTGCAGGTCGCCTTTGGCCAGGTTCACTTCGCCCAACCAGTATTGGGCATTGCCCGCGTACTGGCTGTTTGGGTATTTGCGCAGGAAAGCGGCAAAAGCCTGGCTGGCCTTGTCGAAATCCTTGGCCTTGATCAAGTCGAAGGCAGCATCGTAATAGAGCTTTTCCTTCGCCGGATCAGCCGGCTCGCCACCGGCGGCAGGTGCTGCTGCCCCCGCGCCTGCGGCTGCGCCGGGGGCGTTCAGGTCGCCACCGGCTGGAGAATTCTCAGGAGTCGCGGCAGGTGCAGGTGCAACGCCGGTTCCTATGCGCCGATCAAGATCCTGGTATCGCTCCAGGTTTTCCTGCTTCATGCGCGAAATATCATTTTGCAGTTCTTCGATCACACCCTGTTGGCGCGAGATCTGATCCTGCATTTGCTGCAGTTGGTTGAACAGCTGGCCCTGTGCCGAGACAGGGGCCGAAACCCCTCCCCCGGCATAGGCGCCGTTCGTACCGTAACCCGCAGGCGGATAGCTGCTCCCGCTATTGTTATAGCCGGCATCGTTATCGACCACAGGAACCGCAGCCCACGCCGCAAGCGGCGCGAGGCTGAGAGCCAGAACAGTTACAGCACGACGGCACGTTCGCATGACGAATTACTTACGCAGTTCGACGCGACGGTTTTGAGCCCAGGACTGCTCGTCGTTGCCGGTAGCAACTGGACGCTCTTCGCCGTAGGAAACCAGTTCCAGCTGAGCTGGGGAAACACCTTGCAGTACCAGGTAGCGTTGAACGGCTTTCGCACGACGCTCGCCCAGTGCCATGTTGTACTCACGAGTACCACGTTCGTCGGTGTTGCCTTCCAGAACAACGCGAGCGCCGTTCGACTTCAGGTCTTTGGCGTGAACGTCCAGAGCGCGCATGGCTTCTGGCTTCAGGTCCGAGCTGTCGTATTCGAAGTAGAAGGTGGTGATTGCGCGCAGAGCAGCTTCTTCGCTCAGGGAGCCGTCAACTGCACCGGTGTTAGCGCCGTAACCAGCGTTTGGATCAACAGCGCCTTCACCGGCATTGTCGCCGCCTTTGGACGAGCAACCTACAGCTACAGCCATGGCCAGAGCCAGCGCAGCAAATTTACCAAACTTCAGCATTTCCATCGTGAAACTCCTAATGAACCCCAGTGTGTTAAGTAAAACGTATTGCGCCGCGTCAGTTCAGGTAAGGGGACCAGGACGGTTCTCTGACTTCGCCTTGAGCGGTAGGAAGCGGGAGCCTCACGCGTCCATTAATGGACACGAGCATCAAGACTCCCCGGCCCTGCTGGCGGGTGGCGTAGATTACCATGGTGCCGTTGGGCGCAACAGTGGGTGACTCGTCCAGAGTGCTATCAGTGAGGATTTTTACGCTACCGCGCTGCAAATCCTGGGCCGCCACCTTGAAATTAGTGAAACCATCCTGGCGATGGATCATTACCAGGGTCTTTTCATCTGCCGACAGTTTCGGGTTGGCGTTGTAGTTACCGACGAACGTCACGCGTTCGGCACCGCCGCCACCCGCACTGGTCTTGTAGATCTGTGGCTTGCCGCCACGGTCGGAGGTGAAGTAGATGGTCGAGCCATCCTTGCCCCAGAACGGTTCGGTGTTGATGCCCGGGCCATTGGTGACGCGGGAGATCGAACGCGAAGCCAGGTTCATCACATAAATGTCCGGGTTACCGTCCTTGGACAGCACGAATGCCAGGCGCGAACCGTCCGGCGACCAGGCTGGCGCGCCGTTCAGGCCTTCGAAGTTGGTGATCTGCTCACGACGACCGGTGTCGATGTGCTGCACGAAAATGCGCGGACGCTTCTGCTCGAACGAGACATAGGCGATGCGCTTGCCATCGGGGGCAAAGCGCGGCGACAGGATCGGCTCGCGCGATTGCAGCAGTGTCACCGCACGGGCGCCGTCATAGTCGGAGCGCTGCAGGGTGTAGCGGGTGTTGTTCTCGGAGAAGCGCTCGGCCGTCACGTAGAGCATGCGGGTAGAGAACGCGCCCTTGATGCCGGTAAGTTTCTCGAACGACTGGTCGGCGATGTAGTGCGCCATGTCACGCAATTGATCGACGCTGCCCGACACGCTGCCGGTCAGGACTTGCTGTTCGGTGGCGACGTTGAACAGGGCGTACTGCACCTGCAGGCGACCGCCAGCCGGAACGATGCTGCCGACCATGATGTACTGGGCGCCCAGGGCCTTCCAGTCACGGTAGATGACTTCGCTGGCCTGGGTCGGCAGGCTGATCATGTTCTGCTTCGGAATCGGCGCGTAGTAACCCGAGTTGCGCAGGTCGTTGCCGATGATTTCCGCCATGTCGTCCGGCAGGACGTTACCGCCCTGCCAGCCGAACGGTACGACGGCAATCGGGGTCGCCCGGTCGCTGCCGCTGGTGACCAGGATGTTCTTTTCCTCTGCTACCGCTATCCCTGCCAGGCAGCAGATAACGACCAGCATTGATCGAAGAAGGTTTCTCACAAGGCTAGATCCTCAGGTGTGAATGTCATCTTGAATGAACGATAGGGAGCAAAGTCGCTCGGTTTCATTCCTTGCATTTCCGTCAATCGCCCAATGTTCTTGACCGCTGCGACCGCCGAAGCGTCGAACGGACCATCACCACTGGACTTGGCGACGCTGACCGAGGTAACCGTACCGTCGGGCAACATGCCGATTTGCAATACGACCGTCATGCCCTTGCGCGCCGAAGGTGGACGAGCCCAGCCTTCTGCCGCTCGTGCGCGAATCAAGTCATCGTAGCTGCCGGCCACTTCATCGCCCTGCTCATCAGCCAATGCCTGCTGGCGCTCCGGCGTGTCGGAAAGCAAATCTGCCAAGGCCTGGGCCTTTTTGTCTTCGGCGGATTTACGCGCTGCGTCCTGGGCCTTTTTCTTGGCGGCGTCGGCGGCGGCTTTCTTCTTCGCGTCTTCGGCGACTTTCTTTTTCGCCTCGTCAGCTTCAGCTTTCTTCTTGGCGTCTTCGGCGGCTTTCTTCTTCGCGTCCTCGACGATCTTTTTCTTCGCTTCTTCAGCGGCCGCTTTCTTGGCCTCTTCTTCAGCGGCTTTCTTGGCTTCTTCTTCGGCTTTCTTCTTGGCTATATCAGCCAATTGTTTCTCTTCTGCCTTTTTGGCCTCGGCTTTCTTCGCTTCGTCGGCTTTCTTGGCTTCGTCAGCCTTTTTCGCCTCGTCGGCTTTCTTCGCCTCATCGGCCTTCTTGGCTTCCTCGGCCTTTTGAGCCGCTTCCTCTTTCTTTTGTTCCGCGGCCTTTATCGCTTCCTGCTCGACCTTCTTCTGCTCCATCTGCTCGACTTCAGTCTGGCGCGCGGCGGATTTCTTCGCCTCACCGGCAAGCTTCTGGTTGGTCTGGGTGGTCGCCTGGCTTTTCGACTTGAGCTGGTACAACGTCGCCTGCACGATCGGCTTGGCCGGCGGCAGCTCAGGGGTCATGGCAAAACTGACGAACAGCATGCCGAACACCAGTACGTGCAGACCGATTGCCAGGACACTAGGCCAGAAGTAGCTTTCCGAGGCGGACGGCTCTCGCTGTTGCTGCATCAGGGCGCCTCAGTGATCAAGCCAACATTACCGACCCCGGCTTTCTGCAGGCCGCCCATGGCGCCCATCACGGCACCGTAGTCGACGGTCTTGTCACCGCGAATGAAGACCTGCGTGCGCTTGCCAGCATCGTTGCCGACACGAATGATCTTGGTCACCGCATCGGTCATCTGCGGCAAGGTCATGGCCCGGTCCTGCTGCTTCTCGGTGTCGACTTCGCTGCCAAGGTTCCAGTAGTAGGTCTTGTCAGCCTTGATCGAAATGGTCAGTACCTGGGTGTTGTTGTCCTGCGGCAAGGCTTCGCTGGAAACCTTGGGCAGATCGACCTTCACGCCCTGATTGAGCATCGGCGCGGTCACCATGAAGATGACCAGCAGCACCAACATCACGTCGATGTAGGGCACCACGTTCATCTCGGCAACCGGCTTGCGCTTGTTTCGGGCTCGAGCGATTAAAGCCATGGGGAAATACCTGCTTATTCTTCGCTGGTGTGCACTTTGCGGTGCAGGATCGCCTGGAATTCATCGGCGAAGGTGTAGTAACGGCTGGTCAGCGCTTCGCTACGGGCAGCGAAGCGGTTGTAGGCGATCACGGCTGGAATGGCCGCGAACAGGCCGATGGCGGTGGCGACCAGTGCCTCGGCAATACCCGGGGCCACGGTGGCCAGGGTCGCTTGTTGGGCAGAGGCCAGGCCACGGAAGGAGTTCATGATCCCCCACACGGTGCCGAACAGACCGATGTACGGGCTGACCGAACCAACGGTGGCGAGGAACGACAGGCCCTGTTCGAGTTTTTCTTCCTCACGGGAGATGGCCACGCGCATGGCACGGGCCACGCCTTCCATCACCGCTTCCGGATCGACGCCTGGCTGCTGGCGCAGACGGGAGAATTCCTTGAAGCCGGCACGGAAGATCTGCTCCACGCCCGAATCCGGGTCAGGGTTGCTGCCGGCCTGGCGGTAGAGCTTGGACAGGTCGATGCCGGACCAGAAGCGCTCCTCGAAGCTCTCCAGGGCACGGCGACCGGCGCGCAGCATGTTGCTGCGCTGAAAAATCATGATCCATGAGGTCACCGATGCGGCTACCAGGATCAGCATTACCAACTGCACCACGACGCTGGCATTGCTGACCAAGCTCCACATGGAGGTATGGTCGACGACGTTAGCTTCCACGCTTTATCTCCTGCTCTGAGTGTGTACCCGCGCCGCTCACGCCGGCAAAGGCCGCACGTAGAGCTTCGGGAATGGCCCGGGGTTTCAAACTATGGGTGCGCACACAGGCCACCAAAAACTGCCCTTCACAGAGCAGCACGTTATCCGTAGCCCGCCTGACCTGCTGCTTGAAACGCAGGCTGGCACGGTTCAATTCGATGACATCGGCACTTACCAGCAACTCGTCGTCCAGTCGCGCCGGCGCGTGGTAGCGCGCTTCGCTGGAATGCACGACGAATAACAGGTCCTCCCCTGCCAGCGCGGATTGGGCAAAACCCAGTTCCCGCAGCCGTTCGGTTCGAGCCCGTTCCATAAACTTGAGGTAATTGACGTAGTAGACGATGCCGCCAGCATCGGTGTCCTCGTAATAAACGCGACAGCGATGTGCGAACGACTCCAGCCCGTTTTGCGCGCGCATACTCTAGTGCTTACTCCTCAGGTTGCCAATCGGCCAGGCAACTGTTTTTTCATTCTCGAACGCATTGACGCTCCAGGCGTCGTCTGGGACAGCACGAACTGGAAAAAAGTCGGCGTACAGAGCTCGTTCAATCGTCCACGGCATCGAGGAATTCGTCTACCACCGGCATCTCGCCCATTCGTGTCGGGATGTTTAAGCCAAAATGCAGATAAGCATGACGGGTCACCACGCGCCCGCGAGGGGTACGCATGATGTAGCCCTGCTGGATCAGGTACGGTTCCAGCACATCTTCAATGGTGTGGCGCTCTTCGCTGATGGCCGCGGCCAGGCTGTCCACGCCCACCGGGCCACCGTCGAACTTCTCGATCATGGTCAGCAGCAGGCGCCGGTCCTGGTGGTCGAAACCACGCTCGTCGATGTCCAGCAGGTTCAACGCCAGGTCGGCAATCGGCTTGGTGATGTGGCCCTTGGCCCGGACTTCGGCAAAATCCCGGACCCGGCGCAGCAGGCGGTTGGCGATCCGCGGCGTGCCCCGGGCACGCCGGGCGATCTCATACGCACCGTCCGGGTCCAGCGGCAACCCGAGGATGCCCGCCGAGCGGCTGACAATCGTCGCCAGGTCGGCGTTGTTGTAGAACTCCAGGCGCTGGACGATACCGAAGCGGTCGCGCAACGGGTTGGTCAGCATGCCTGCGCGGGTGGTGGCGCCCACCAGGGTGAAGGGCGGCAGGTCCAACTTGATGGAGCGTGCCGCCGGCCCTTCGCCGATCATGATGTCGAGCTGGAAATCTTCCATGGCCGGGTACAGCACTTCCTCGACGATCGGCGACAGCCGATGGATTTCATCGATGAACAGCACATCATGGGGCTCAAGGTTGGTCAGCAGCGCCGCCAGGTCACCCGGCCGCTCGAGGACCGGCCCGGACGTGCTCTTGATCGAGACGCCCATTTCCTGGGCAATGATGTTGGCCAGGGTGGTCTTGCCCAGGCCCGGCGGGCCGAAGATCAAGGTGTGGTCCAGCGACTCGCTGCGCCCACGGGCGGCCTGGATGAACAATTCCATCTGCTCGCGCACGGTCGGTTGACCGATGTAGTCGGCCAGGCTGACAGGACGAATCGCGCGGTCCTGTATTTCCTCGCGGTCACGGGGCGCGCCCGTGGCGGCGATCAGGCGGTCAGCTTCAATCACTTAAATCATTCCCTTCAGGGCACGACGAATCATGTCTTCAGTGCTCAGGCCTTTTTCCTTGATGGCGGAAATCGCCTTGCTGGCCTCCTGCGGCTTGTAGCCCAGGGAGATCAGCGCGGTGACCGCATCGTTTTCGGCGCTGACCGCAGGCGCAGGCGCATCCGGCTGGTTCGGCACCAGGGCGAACATCGCCGGCACCGCCTCCCAGGCCTTGAAGCGGTCCTTGAGTTCGACCAGCAGGCGCTCGGCGGTTTTCTTGCCCACACCCGGCACCTTGGTCAGGGCCGAGGTGTCCTGGGACTGCACGCAACGCACCAATTCATCGACTTCCAGGCTCGACATCAAGGCCAGGGCCAGTTTCGGGCCGACGCCATTGAGACGGATCAATTCGCGGAAGAAATCCCGCTCGCGCTTGCCGACGAAACCATAGAGTAACTGCGCATCCTCGCGCACGACCAAATGGGTGTGCAGGGTCAGCGGCTCGCCGACCGACGGCAAGCGATACAGCGTGGTCATGGGCACTTCCAGCTCATAGCCCAGGCCGTTTACATCCAGAATCAGGTGCGGCGGCTGTTTTTCAGCCAGGGTGCCGCGCAAGCGTCCAATCACGTTTCAGATCCTTGGGTGTTGGCCAGCCTGCTGGCTGGCGAGTAACAGCCCGGGCAGGAAGGCCGACGACACAGGCGCAAGATGCTCGGGCTCACGAAAGATTGCGCTGATGCTATCAGAGACGCAGGCGCCCGCCACGACTGCGTGCGGTTCCCAGGCCGTGAGGCAACAAACTGGAACGGGTGTGGGCATGGCAAATGGCGATGGCCAGGGCGTCCGAGGCATCGATCTGCGGCTTGCTGACCAGCTTCAACAGGTGCATCACCATCATTTGCACCTGCTCCTTGTTCGCCGCCCCGGTTCCGACGACCGCCTGCTTGACCTGGGTCGCGGTGTACTCGGCGATCTCCAGGTTTTCCTCGGCGCCAGCAACGATTGCCGCGCCCCGGGCCTGCCCCAGCTTCAGGGCCGAGTCGGCGTTGCGCGCCATGAAGACCCTTTCGATGCCCATGGTGACCGGGCCGTAGGTCTGGATGACTTCGCGAACGCCGCGATAAACGATCTGCAAGCGCTCGTGCAGTTCACCCGCCCCGGTGCGGATGCAACCGGACGCGACGTACACGCAGCCGCGCCCGGTATCGCGAACCACACCGTAGCCGGTGATGCGCGAACCAGGGTCGATACCAAGGATTAAAGTCATAGCGCCTGCGAAGAGTAATACGGTTGCAAGTGAGGATACAGTAAGGGCTTAACCCAATGCCGGTCGCACAATAGATAAGGTCGAGCAATATGCCTGTGGCGAGGGGATTTATCCCCGCAGGGTCGCGCAGCGACCCCATATCCGACAGCTCGGTGTACCAGACAGATTGAGTTGACTATTGGGGCTGCTACGCAGCCCAACGGGGATAAATCCCCTCGCCACAGGGTTCCGCTTGACGGATCACACTTGTGGATCAGCCCAGCTGTTCAGCCACCGACTCCGGAATATCGGCATTGGAATAAACGTTCTGCACGTCATCCAGGTCTTCCAGCATGTCGATCAGCTTGAGCACCTTCTCGGCGCCTTCCAGGTCCAGTTCGGCACTGGTGGTCGGCTGCATGACGATCTCTGCGTCGGCGGGCTTGAAGCCGGCCGCCTCCAGGGCGTTGCGCACGGCATAGAAGCTGGCGAACGACGTGAACACGTCGAACGAACCGTCTTCATGACTGACCACGTCATCGGCGTCGGCCTCCAGGGCCGCCTCCGTCAGGGCATCTTCATCGAGGCCCGGCGCGAAGCTGATTTGCCCCTTGCGCTCGAACAGATAGGCCACCGAGCCGTCGGTGCCCAGGTTGCCACCGCATTTGCTGAACGCGTGACGCACGGCGGCGGCGGTACGGTTGCGGTTGTCGGTCATGCATTCGACCATCACCGCCACGCCGCCCGGGCCATAACCTTCGTAGGTCAGCTCTTCAACGTTGTCGGCCTCGGTCGCACCCGCGCCACGGGCGATGGCCCGGTCGATGATGTCGCGACTCATGTTGGCACCCAGCGCCTTGTCCAGGGCCAGGCGCAAGCGCGGGTTGGAACCGGGGTCGCCGCCACCCTGGCGGGCCGCGACCGTCAGTTCACGGATCCACTTGGTGAAGATCTTGCCTCTCTTGGCATCCTGACGTTCTTTGCGGTGCTTGATGTTCGCCCACTTGGAATGACCTGCCATAACTCGCTCCGTTTCTCTTTGGAACA
Source organism: Pseudomonas sp. NFACC16-2 (assembly GCF_900119205.1). Classification (NCBI taxonomy): domain Bacteria; kingdom Pseudomonadati; phylum Pseudomonadota; class Gammaproteobacteria; order Pseudomonadales; family Pseudomonadaceae; genus Pseudomonas; species Pseudomonas sp. NFACC16-2. Next base: position 13,082 of record NZ_FPIX01000062.1, read on the forward strand.
TTGCCCGCCCTGCGCGTACGCAGTGGCCGGCAATCAGAAATATCGACCCCAATGAAAAGGCGCATCCGAAGATGCGCCCTCTCAGGTGCCAGCCTTACTCAGCCTTTGGCTGTTCACGCAAACGAATGTGCAACTCGCGCAATGCCTTGGCATCCACCACACCCGGCGCCTGGGTCATGACATCGGCCGCGCTCTGGGTTTTCGGGAACGCGATCACTTCACGGATCGACTGGGCGCCGGTCATCAGCATCACCAGGCGGTCCAGGCCGAAGGCCAGGCCACCGTGGGGCGGTGCACCGTACTTCAGGGCGTCGAGCAGGAAGCCGAACTTCTCTTCCTGCTCGGCTTCGTCGATGCCCAGCAGGCGGAACACTGCCTGTTGCATTTCCTTGCGATGGATACGGATCGAACCGCCACCCAGCTCGGTGCCGTTCAGGACCATGTCGTAAGCGCGCGACAGAGCGGTGGCCGGGTTGGCCTCCAACTCTTGCGGCGAGCACTTCGGCGCGGTGAACGGATGGTGCAGCGCCGAGAAGCTGCCGTCGTCGTTTTCTTCGAACATCGGGAAGTCAACAACCCACATTGGCGCCCACTCGCAAGTCAGCAGCTTCAGGTCATGACCCAGCTTGATGCGCAGCGCGCCCAAGGCTTCGCTGACGATCTTGGCCTTGTCGGCGCCGAAGAACACGATGTCGCCGTCAACCGCGCCCACGCGATCGAGGATCACATTGAGGTTGGCTTCAGGGATGTTTTTCACGATCGGCGATTGCAGGCCATCAACACCCGCGGCGCGCTCGTTGACCTTGATGTAGGCCAGGCCCTTGGCACCGTAGATGCCAACGAACTTGGTGTAGTCATCGATCTGCTTGCGCGGCATGCTGGCCCCGCCAGGAACGCGCAGGGCCGCGATACGGCATTTCGGGTCGTTGGCCGGGCCGCTGAACACCTTGAACTCGACGTCCTTGAGCTGGTCAGCCACGTCCACCAGTTCCAGCGGGTTACGCAGGTCCGGCTTGTCGGAACCGTAGCGGCGCATGGCTTCTTCGAAGGTCATGTGCGGGAACTCGCCGAATTCCAGGCCCAGCACTTCCTTGAACAGGTTGCGAATCATGCCTTCGGTCAGGCCCATGATGTCTTTTTCGTCAAGGAAGCTGGTCTCGATGTCGATCTGAGTGAACTCAGGCTGACGGTCGGCACGCAGGTCTTCGTCGCGGAAGCACTTGGCGATCTGGTAGTAGCGATCGAACCCGGCCACCATCAGCAATTGCTTGAACAGCTGTGGCGATTGCGGCAAGGCGAAGAAGCTGCCGGGGTGGGTACGGCTCGGCACCAGGTAGTCGCGGGCGCCTTCCGGCGTGGCGCGGGTCAGGATTGGCGTCTCGACATCGAGGAAGCCGTTCTCGTCCAGGTAACGACGGATGCTGGTGGTCATGCGCGAACGCAGGCGCAGCTTCTCGGCCATCTCCGGGCGACGCAGGTCGATGAAGCGGTAGCGCAGGCGGGTTTCCTCGCCCACGTCGGAGTATTCGTTGAGTGGGAACGGCGGGGTTTCCGATTCGTTGAGCACTTCCAGCTCGTAACCCAGCACTTCGATCATGCCGGACGCCATGTTGGCGTTGCCAGCACCGGCCGGACGCAGGCGCACCTTGCCGGTGATCTTGACCACGTATTCGCTGCGCACGCGGTCGGCGGTGGCGAAGGTGTCAGCGCGGTCCGGATCGAACACCACCTGGGCCAGGCCTTCACGATCACGGATATCGAGGAAAATCACCCCGCCATGGTCACGGCGACGATGGACCCATCCGCAAAGAGTAACTTCCTGGCCTTCCAGGCTTTCGTTCAGTTGGCCGCAATAATGGCTGCGCATCATGGTAGTGGTTTCACTTCTCGTAATTCGAAATTCGGTTGGAGGACCTGCCCGTGCAAGCACTCGCGCGTGTTCAACTCAATCAGCTTTGTCGCCACCGGCCAAATTCTTCTTGGCGCCGGTCTTGAAGTCGGTTTCATACCAACCTGTGCCGCCGAGGCGGAAACCAGGCATGGACAGCATCTTTTTCAGTTCTGGCGCCTGGCAGGCAGGGCAGTCGACCAGCGGTGCCGCGCTGATCTTTTGAATGGCTTCCATCTGATGACCACAGGAAGCACATTGATAGTCGTACATCGGCATGGGGTTGTCTCGGCGATCAGGTTACTCGCGCAAAGGCTGGGCTTTGCGGCAAAGAGCGGGATTATATCCATTAAATGCGGCCTGTGCAGCCGTAAGACCGCACAGGCCGTTTGCAGTCCGACTCAGTCATCGACAGGGCAGCTACCCGTCAATGACAGTCCGCCACCTGCGACACGGTTTCCTTCAAACCGTGCACCACGCATACAACACGCACCAGCGCGCTGAAATTGCGTACCCCGCCATGGCGCAGGTGCACCTCTCTGTCGACATGGGACAGCAACGTACTGATGGAACAGCTGTTGAGCTGGGCCATGTCGCCGAGGATATCCCAATAGACCTGCTCCAGCCGCAGACAGGTGGCGAACCCGTTCAGACGAATGGATCGGGCCAGGGGACGCACCAGTTGCATGTCGAACCCCCTGACGAACGGATCGACGCTGATGGACTGAAAGCGTCCACGCACACCCTCCTCCGGTTCCTTTCCTTGAATCATACCGTTGACACTCCTTTGCCATACGAGCCTCTCAGTTGGAACAATCCACCTGTGGCTCTATGGAAGCTCAACGGCATCGCCAGTTCCAGACGACTTTATGACCATGGGCGTAGGACAAGCCAACAGCAGGCAGGCGACGAATTACGTCGTCCTACACCCAGCATGCAGGCGATATCGCCCTTGTGGCGAGGGAGCTTGCTCCCGTTCGACTGCGCAGCAGTCGCAGGACCTGTGTCTGGCGGGTTTGGGCCGCTGCGCAGCCCAGCGGGAGCAAGCTCCCTCGCCACGACATGCAACGCGCGCGCTATTAGTTTTCCAACAACGCGCGCAGCATCCACGCGGTCTTTTCGTGAACTTGCATGCGCTGGGTCAGCAGGTCGGCGGTGGGCTCATCACTGACCTTGTCCAATAAGGGAAAGATGCCACGGGCCGTACGCGTCACCGCTTCCTGGCCCTCGACCAGTTGCCGGATCATGTCATCGGCGCCAGGCACGCCTTCCTCTTCCTTAATAGAAGACAGGCGCGCGTACACCGAGTAGGCCCCCGGAGCAGGAAAACCCAGGGCGCGGATGCGCTCGGCAATCAGGTCCACCGCCAGGGCCAGCTCGTTGTACTGCTCCTCGAACATCAGGTGCAGGGTCCGAAACATCGGTCCCGTGACGTTCCAGTGGAAATTGTGGGTCTTGAGATACAGCACATAGGTGTCCGACAGCAGGCGTGAAAGCCCGTCGACGATGGATTTGCGGTCTTCTTCACTGATACCGATATCAATTGCCATGCTGGTTGATCTCCTGACGGTGATGAATTCGACAACGCCCCAAACTCTAGTGGTTTTGGCCGCCGATGGCCTGCGACAGATCGCCAGCCCTCCTGAAACGACAAGCCGGGGTAGCGGGCGGTTCCGACACCTCGAGGAATTCAACGCCGTTTGCCTGGCACCTTCAAGCACCGGCGAGTCTTTTCTGGCCGACGAACAGCGCGGTACACGCCCGTAACGCGTTTGAGAAGGCCGGGCCTTTGCTGTTAAATAGGCAGTGTGTCGCTACGCCTATTTTTCCAGGCGTAGCGCATAGGCTGATTCGGGTACGTGTCCAACGCCTCTCATTGTTTCGAAGCGAACCGTCCCCGACCCGCTCTTCCTTGTGATCTGTCTTAACCGTGAGCCAATCAAAATGTTGAAAATCGTCCACTTGCTAATGGGCGCAGCTGCCCTGCTGCTGTCCTTCATCCCTAGCCTGGGTTCCGAAGCCACACCTTACCTGCAACACCCCGATGCACTGTACCTGGCCTTTTTCGGCCTGCTCAACCTGACCCTTGCACCCGTCATCCCTTACTGGAACAAAGGTCCACGTCACCAACTGCAAAACCTGGTCAGCGCCCTGCTGGTGCTGGCCGTTGCCCTGCAAACCCTGGCCCTGCTGGCGCCCATGCCGGAAATCGGCGGTCAACCGGCCATTCTGTTCAGCCTGGGCGCGGCACTGCTCGCCGTGGCACTGCACCTGGGCGTCAGCTTCTACAAGAAGTCGTCGCCGGCCGCCGCTGCGCAGAACTACGACATGTCCAACCGCGATACCGGCACGGTGAAGTGGTTCAATACGTCCAAAGGGTTCGGTTTCATCTCCCGCGACTCCGGCGATGATATTTTCGTGCATTTCCGGGCCATCCGTGGCGAAGGCCATCGCGTCCTGGTGGAAGGCCAGCGCGTGGAGTTCTCCGTGATGAACCGCGACAAGGGCCTGCAGGCCGAAGACGTGATCGCTGCGCTGCCGCGCCGCTGATCCCTGACCGTAAAAAAACCGCGATGCAGCCTGGCTGCTCGCGGTTTTTTATTGCCCGTCAAACGAGGGTCGGGCCCAGTCAGTAGTGAGGAGGCGGCGCCTCTTCTTCGAACGACTCGAACTGCCCGGCCATTTCTTCCTGGCGCTTGAGCAACGCCGCCATCTGCAGTTGCAGACGCTCGACGATCCGCTGCTGCTCCACAAGCACATCGTTCAATGCCTGGATGGTGTCATCCTGAAACGCCAGGCGGCTTTCCAGATCGGTTACGCGGTCTTCAAGGTTCATGGTTCAGCCCTCCAGAAACTTGAAATCATCGGTCAAGGCCATTCGCAACCGTTCACGAATGGCCGCGACCTGCCCTGCATTATAAGGCTGGGCCGGGTGCTTGCCCCAGACCGGCGCGGGCCAGGCGGCGTCATCACGCTTACGCACGATGACATGCATGTGCAATTGACTGACGACGTTACCCAGGGTTGCAACGTTCATCTTGTCGGCATCAAACGAATCCTTGAGGGTTTCGGCCAACGCCGTGGTTTCTTTCCACAGCTGTTGTTGATCAGCGTCATCCAATTGAAACAATTCGCTGATATCTTCCCGCCGCGGTACGAGGATGAACCACGGGTAGTTCGAATCGTTGGACAAGAGCAATCGGCACAACGGGAAATCACCGATCGGCAATGTGTCTTGTTGCAGTCGTGGATCTAAAGCGAACACCGCGCGTACTCCTCGCTCGTTATCGGTTCTGCCCGGTTCGGCGGCCTACAGGCCTGCATCGGACTCAGATGCGCAGCATACCCGCGAACGCCGGATCGATCACTGCGTACCGTCCTGATGCCTGGTCTTCGAATGATTTTTTTCAACACACCGCATCAACCTGTGCAAGCTGACGCACCAACACAGCGCAAGCGGCACGACCGGGCCCTGAAAGGACCGTGCCAGGGCTCGGGAAAAGCATCGAGGCTGTAAGATTTTCGTACAGCTTGAAAATTTTTTGCACCAAAACAGCACAGTGCGTCTACGCTCAGTGCACAAAGTATCCGTGATCTACTCACTGGGTAGGGTGAACCGGTAACGTTTTTGATTGTCTCGCCACGTTTGTCGGCGTCAAACACGAGAGCCGCACACGAGTCAACCCTATTTAAAACAAGGCCTTTGGAGCCCGGTTTCATGAGGTTTCACCGCGTCAATCGGTAAAATGTGAAAAAAATGTAAAACGAAATCCGGGTTTGAGCATGCTTGTTGCATTCATCCCCGCACTGTCCGAAGGCCCCGCCGGAAATGGGAACCTGCCGACATACAAATTAAAGTGGCAAGGCTGCCCTCAGGAGCTTCAAACGCGGTAATGACGGACTCTTTACACCGATGCCGGAAAAGAAAAAACAACATTAAAGTTGTGAATACGGTTGCGTCGGAACAGCAGAAATGCGACATGGATCGAGCCATTGGCGACATGGTCGTAAAGAAGCTGAAAGGTTGAATGGGCAAGTATCGCCAATAGGGTCGGCATGATATAAGTTTGCGCCGACACAAAAAAGAAAGAGCCGCCCAGATAATAAAACAGGTGGGACGGCAGTACTCTTCTAAAACCAAAGGAGCAAATCACGATGCGCGTGATGAAGTGGAGCATGATCGCACTGGCAGTTGCAGCAGCAGCCAGTACTCAAATGGCTACGGCCGCACCTTTCGTAAGTGACCAGTCTGAAGCCAAAGGCTTTGTTGAAGATGCCAGCGCTAAACTGCTGCTGCGCAACTACTACTTCAACCGTGACCGCAAAGATGGCGCGACCGATCAGAAAGACTGGACCCAAGGTATCTGGGGTAACTTCAACTCTGGTTACACCCAAGGCACCGTAGGCGTAGGCGTCGATGCCTTCGGTTACCTGGCCGTTAAACTGGACGGTGGCGACGGCACCGGCGGCACTGGCAACATGAGCCGCGATGCCGATGGCGACGTCAACGACAGCCAAGGCAAGGCCGGCGCAGCTATTAAGTTCCGCGTATCCAAAACCGAGCTGAAAATTGGTGACCAGCAGCCAAGCACTGCCCCAGTGTTCGCTGTAGGTGGCTCCCGCGTCTTGCCTCAAACTGCCAGCGGTTTCCAACTGCAGAGCAGCGAAGTCAAAGACCTTGACCTCGAAGCCGGCCACTTCTACTCGGGTACCAGCCAGGACCGCAACGCTCGCAATGGCGGCCTGTTTGCAACCTACGCTGGCGTAGAAGCCAACACCATCGACTACGCTGGTGGTAAGTATGCATTCAGCGACAACCTGAGCGCATCGGTATACGGCGCCCAGCTGGAAGACATCTGGAACCAGTACTACGGTAACCTGAACTACACCATCCCAATGGGTGGCGATCAGTCCCTGAACCTGGACGGTAACATCTACCGCACCACCGACACTGGCAGCTCCAAGGCCGGTGACATCAGCAACACCGCGTTCTCCCTGGCTGCTGCTTTCTCGTTCCTGAAAGCGCACACCATCACCGTTGGCTTCCAGAAAATCAACGGCGACACACCATTCGACTACATCGGTGTGGGCACGAACAACCGCGGCGGCGACTCGATCTTCCTCGCCAACTCCATCCAGTACTCTGACTTCAACGGTCCTAACGAGAAATCTGCCCAGATCCGTTACGACATCAAGATGGCTGAGTACGGCGTTCCTGGTCTGAGCTTCATGACCCGTTACGTTAAAGGTTGGGACATCGACGGCACCAACACTCCAGCAGGCAGCCCTTACGCTGGCCTGTACGGTGCAGACGGCAAGCACAACGAAACCAACTTCGAAGCCAAGTACGTTGTTCAATCTGGCCCGGCCAAAGATCTTTCCTTCCGTGTTCGTCAAGCCTGGCACTACGCTAACGCTGACGAAGGCGAAGGCGATATCAAAGAGTTCCGCCTGATCGTCGACTACCCGATTTCGGTTCTGTAATTGCCGAAAGTCTGTTTGCGGTAATCAAAAAAAGGCCCATCTTCGGATGGGCCTTTTTTATTGGATCAACTTTTTACGCAAGGCCTGACTTGAAGGTCAGACAACAATCGATCGAGCGTTACGCCGATGTCGATTCCTGAACGACCCGAATCACTCGCTGTGGAAACGGAATATCAATGCCCGCGTCCTTCAAGCGATCCCGCGCTTGTTCATTGAGCATGAACATCACGCTCCAATAATCCGCCGTCTTCACCCAGATACGCAGCGACACCGTGATGGAACTGTCGCCCAAGGTGGAAATCACCGCTTCAGGTGCCGGATCCGCCAGCACACGTTCATCCTTGGCCAGTTCCAGCAACACTTCCCGGGCCTTTTGCAGGTCAGCCTGGTAATCCACGCCGACATCAAACACGACCTTGCGGGTCGGCTGGCGGTTGGTGTTGGTAATGATGCCGTTCGAGAGATTGCCGTTGGGCACGATGACGGTCTTGTTGTCACCGGTGCGCAACACGGTGTGGAAGATCTGGATGCTGTCGACCGTACCCGCCACACCTTGGGCTTCGATCCAGTCACCGATGCGGAACGGGCGGAACAGCAGGATCAGCACGCCACCCGCGAAGTTCGCCAGGCTGCCCTGCAGGGCCAGGCCAATCGCCAGGCCGGCGGCACCAATGGCGGCAACGAACGAAGTGGTTTCCACGCCGATCATCGAAGCGACGCTGACGATCAACAATATCTTCAGAATGATGTTGGCCAGGGTACTGATGAATCCTTGCAGCGCCAGGTCGGCGTTACGCAGGGCCAGCAGCGCGCCCAGTTTCTGCGTCACTTTGTTGATCAACCACCAACCGATGGCCAGGGTGATGACGGCCAGCAACACGCGGCTGCCGTATTCCATGATCATGGGGATCCAGGTCTGGGAAGCCTTGACCAGGTTGTCCACTTCAGCATTCAAGTCCATCAAATTCTCCTTTGTTCCTGTTACCACGAAAGACCAATCGAAACACATTGTGGCGAGGGAGCTTGCTCCCGCTGGCTGCGTAGCAGCCCCTTATAGGTGGGCGCTTCGCACCCAAGCGGGAGCAAGCTCCCTCGCCACAGGGTCTCCATACAACTGAAGTATCAGTCGCGGAAATTATTGAATTGCAGTGGCATGCCGAATTCCTTGCCGCGCAGCGCCGCAATGGCTTCCTGCAAGTCGTCACGCTTTTTGCCGGTGACTCGCACCTGCTCGCCCTGGATGGCGGCTTGCACCTTGAGCTTGGCGTCCTTGATATGAGCGACGATCTTCTTCGCCAGTTCCTTGTCGATGCCTTCCTTGAGCACGGCTTCCTGCTTCATCAGCTTGCCCGAGGCATAGGCGTCCTTGACCTCGAGGCACTGCACGTCGATCTTGCGCTTGACCAGCGCCAGCTTGAGGATCTCGATCATCGCCTCGAGCTGGAACTCGGCCTCGGCGGTCAGGTTCACGGTCAGGTCTTTTTCCTTGAACTCGAAACTGCCCTTGCCCTTGAGGTCATAACGACGGTCGAGTTCCTTGACGGCGTTTTCAACCGCGTTGGTGACTTCGTGCTTGTCCAGTTCGGATACCACGTCGAATGACGGCATGTAGTGTTCTCCAAATAAAAAGGCGCGCCAGTATCAACGGCGCGCGCTTGGCTTGTGGTTAAAATCGGGCTCATTATAACGGCTCTTTTCCTGCCGACACTGCGAGCCCTCAGATGCCTGCGCCAATCCGAGTAAAAAACTGATGTCGACCACCTGGCATGTCCTGGGGGCCGGCAGTCTTGGCACGTTGTGGGCCACGCGCCTGGCCCGGGCCGGGTTGCCGGTTCGGCTGGTGCTGCGCAACGAAGCCCGCCTGCAAGCCTACCGAAGCGCCGGCGGCCTGACGCTGGTGGAACAGGGCCAGGCGCAAAGCTACCCGATACCTGGCGAAACGGCGGACAACCCAGAACCGATCAGACGCCTGCTATTGGCCTGCAAAGCCTACGACGCGGAAGCGGCCGTGGCCTCGGTGGCCCATCGCCTGGACGCCGTATCGGAACTTGTCCTGTTGCAGAACGGCCTCGGCAGCCAGGACGCGGTGGCCAATTGTGTGCCCCAAGCCCGTTGCATCAGCGCCTCCAGCACCGAAGGCGCGTTCCGCGACGGTGACTGGCGCGTGGTATTCGCCGGCCACGGCTACACCTGGCTGGGCGACCCGGCTCACCCAGTGGCGCCGTTCTGGCTCGACGATCTGGCCGCCGCTGGCATTCCCCACGAATGGAGCGCCGACATCCTCACCCGGCTCTGGCGCAAGCTGGCGCTCAATTGCGCAATCAACCCGCTGACCGTGCAGCATCACTGCAAGAACGGCGGCTTGCAGGAACACCGCTGCGAAGTAGCGACCTTGTGCGCAGAGCTTACCGACCTGCTCGAACGCTGCGGCCAGCCCGCGGCAGCCGAGGATTTGCAGCCGGAAGTCGAACGGGTGATCCAGGCCACGGCCGCCAATTATTCCTCGATGTACCAGGATGTCGCCAATCGGCGCCGCACCGAAATCAGCTACTTGCTCGGTTATGCCTGCAAGGTCGCCCAACGCCATGAACTGAGCGTGCCGCACCTGGAACAACTGCGACAGCGACTGATTGTCCACTTGCACAACCTCGGATTGCCCAGCGACTGAGCAGCGGCTACGCTGGCCCTCGTATTCCTTTTTAGCGACGAGTCTGATGCCATTGCGCCAGCGCCTTGAAAACCTCCCGGTCGGCCAGAAACTGCTGGCCGCCCTGTTGGTGTTGTTGACCACTGTCCTGCTGGTGGCCAACCTGACCTTTATCAGCGCCGCCTACTACATCTCCCAGGAAAGCATGGCGCCCCAGGCCCTACAGACCATTGGCCGGCTGGTGGCCAATCCAAGCCTGATCTCCGACGCCCTGCAATCGCCACAAAGCGCCCAACGCTTGCTCGACGAGCTCAACAGCTACGCACCGCTGCGGGCGGCGGCGCTGTACGACGGCCAGGGCGAACGCCTGGCACAACTGCAACAGGGCGAAAAGCTCAAGCTGCCGGACCATTACCGCAACATACAAGCCTGGCAGGCGGGCGAATTTCGCAGCAACCAGATCATTACCCTGCCCCGCCCCGGCACGATGCCCGGCCATCTGTTACTGGTGGCCAGCAGCGAATTGCCGACCGCGTTCTACACCGGCACCCTGACTGCCAGCCTCGGCATCCTGATTTTCAGCGTGTTGCTGTGGCTGATCATTGCCCAGCAGATCAAGCGCCTGATCACCCAGCCAATCCATCAACTCGAAGAACTGTCACGCCAGGTCACCCGCGAAGAGAACTATGCCCTGCGTGCCGCACGCGGCAACCACGATGAGATCGGCAGCCTGGCCGAGGCGTTCAACACCATGCTCTCGCGCATCGAAGCGCGGGAGCAGCAACTCAAGCGCGCACGGGACGACTCCCAGGCCGCCTACGACCAGGCCCAGGGCCTGGCGGAAGAAACCCGCCATACCAATCGCAAGCTGGAGTTGGAAGTCCAGGTGCGCAGCAAGATCGAGAAAAAGCTCACCGGTTTCCAGAATTACCTCAACAGCATCATCGATTCCATGCCGTCGGCGCTGATCGCCCTCGACGAGCAGCTCTACGTCACCCAATGGAACCAGGAAGCCAGCGCGCTCTCCGGCACACGGCTGGACGAGGCGCTGAACCAGCCGATCTTCCTCGCCTTCGAACCGCTCAAACCCTACCTGCCGCAGCTCAAGCAGACCGTCGAGCAGCACACGGTGGCCAAGATCGAACGCGTCACCTGGACCAAGGACGACGAAGCCCGGCATTACGCCCTCACCTTCTACCCGCTGATGGGCGGTGCCGGGCGTGGCGTGGTCATCCGGATCGATGACATCACCCAGCGCCTGTCGCTGGAAGAAATGATGGTGCAATCGGAGAAAATGCTCTCGGTCGGCGGCCTCGCGGCGGGCATGGCCCATGAAATCAACAACCCGTTGGGCGCGATCCTGCACAACGTGCAGAACATCCGCCGTCGCCTGTCGCCGGAACTGCCCAAGAACCTCGAACAGGCCGAGCTGCTGGGTATCCAGTTAGAGGAGGTCAATCGTTACCTCCAGGGTCGGGAGATCCCGCAGTTGCTCGACGGTATCCAGCAAGCCGGCGCCCGGGCGGCAAAAATCGTCACCCACATGCTCAGCTTCAGTCGTCGCAGTACCCGGCAAATGGCGCCTTGCGACCTGCCCGCGCTGATCGACCAGGCGGTGGAAATCGCTGGCAACGACTTCGACCTGGCCATCGGTTTCGACTTCAAGGGCCAGGCGATCACCCGTCAGTTCGACCCGAACCTGGGCCCGGTGCCCGGCACGGCCAACGAGCTGGAACAGGTGCTGCTCAACCTGCTGAAAAACGCCGCCCAGGCGATCCATCAGCGCCAGGACGATAGCGAACCGGGGCGTATCATCCTACGCACGCGGTTGAATCCGCCGTGGGCGGAAATCCAGGTCGAGGACAATGGCATCGGCATGAGCGAGAACGTGCGCAAACGTACCTTCGAACCTTTCTTCACCACCAAGGAGATCGGCCAGGGCACGGGCCTGGGGCTGTCGGTCTCGTATTTCATCATCACCAACAACCATAAGGGCCAGATGGAAGTGCAGTCGGCGCCGGGCCAAGGCACCTGCTTCACCTTGCGCCTGCCCCTGGCCGGCACTTCGATGGTGCCGCAGGAAAACAGACAACTGGAGCGCTGAGCATGGGTTTTCGCCTGTCGAAGATTTACACCCGCACCGGCGACACAGGTGAAACCGGGTTGGGCGATGGGCGCCGCGTGGCAAAGGACCACCCACGGGTCGAGGCCATCGGCGAAGTGGATACACTGAATAGCCAGCTGGGTTTATTGCTGGCCGGGCTCGCCACTGAAACGACCCGGCATCCGGGGCTGAAGGAGGTCAGTGATGTGCTGGCGCCTTGTCAGCACCGTCTGTTCGACCTCGGCGGGGAACTGGCGATGCCGGCTTATCAGGCCTTGAACGTCGCGGAAATCGAGCGGCTGGAAGCGGCGATCGATGGGTGGAACGAGGAATTGGGCCCCCTGGAAAACTTCATCCTGCCAGGTGGCTCGACGCTGGTAGCCCAGGCCCACGTCTGCCGCAGCCTGGCCCGCAGCGCCGAGCGGCGTTGCCAACAATTGAACGCCATGGAGCCGCTGGCCGGGCCGGGGCTGGCCTATATCAATCGCTTGTCGGATCTGCTGTTCGTCGCAGCGCGGGTCATTGCCCGGAGGCAGGGCGTGGCGGAGGTGCTTTGGGAGGCGGCGGCCAAGCCTGGGGTTTGAATCGGCGTACCTGGTGGTCGTTCCCACGCTCTGCGTGGGAATGCAGCCCGGGACGCTCCGCGTCCCCCTCCAGAGCCGAACGCGGAGCGTCCGTTGAGGCATTCCCATGCAGAGCGTGGGAGCGATCAACGCGGCTCGCCTGGAGGATTGCGTAAGTCCATTTGGGGCCGCTTCGCGACCCAGCGGGAGCAAGCTCTCATCAAACAAAATACAACCCTCTGTTTTTAAAAAGCTTTTAAGCTGCATCGACCACCCTCATACCCAACTTAGTAGCCTTGCGTTGCAAGGCTCTAATTTGGCGATTACGACTTTGGGCCTCAAACTCCTCTATGCCTTTTTCCACATAAGGCTGTCCTTTGGTCAGCATGGCGTAGATCAACCGGGCCAGTTGATGGGCGGTAGCTTTGATCGCGCATGAGGTATCCATGCGGGCCAGTCTGGCGCGGTGACTGGCGCCAATAAAGC
>NZ_FPIX01000073.1:0-14694 GCF_900119205.1 Pseudomonas sp. NFACC16-2
CAATGAGGGTGAATCACTTCAAATCGTTTCTGCTGCTTCTTGCGCGCCATGACAATTCCTCGCAGGATTGAAAGGCGCGCGGGGAGCACGGTGGCGAACGGATTCACTCTCTCATACGTGGTCACAGCTTGCTGTGCCTACAACGACTCCACGCCGATACCGTGCGGACCACTCTCCCTCTCGGGTGCGTACACACCAGTGATGGCTACGGTCTCTTTCCCCGCGCGCCCCCCAATCTTAGGTCGGACACTTGTTTGCTGCGCGACAGCGCAGCGTCGAAGACGCGGCGGGATCTCCCTCGCCACAGAAGCGCTGCTGTGTTCGGATGATTGCTCAGCCTCCCCACGCCCCCGCATTCACCAGATTCGCCGGTCGCTCCCCCGCCAATGCCGCCAGCAGGTTGTCCACGGCGCAGCGTGCCATCGCTTCCCGGGTCTCGTGGGTGGCTGAGCCCATGTGCGGTGTCGCTACCACGTTGTCCAGTTGCAGCAGCGGCGAATCCGCACTCAAGGGCTCGTGCTCGAACACATCCAGTCCCGCGCCACGGATCTGGCCGTTGCGCAGGGCGTCGATCAGTGCCGCTTCGTCCACCACTTTGCCTCGGGAGATATTGATGAAGAGGGTCTCGGGACGCATTCGGGCAAACGCCTGCGCATCGATCAGCCCTTGGGTTTCAGCCGTCAAGGGCAAGGTCAGGCAAACGAAGTCCGCCTGCTGCAACAATGTTTCGAGGCTGCAATAGCGTGCGTTGAAACGCTGCTCGACCGCGGGCTTGGGCGAATGGCTGTGGTAGAGCACCGGCATGCCGAAGCCGAAGTGCCCGCGCTGGGCCAAGGCTTCGCCGATGCGCCCCATGCCGATGATGCCCAAAGTCTTGCCATGGACATCGGTACCGAAATGCCGGGGGCCGATGCTCTGTTGCCAGCCGCCTTCGCGGACCAGGGTGGCCAGTTCCACCACGCGGCGGGCGGTTGCCAGGATCAGGGCGAAACCGGTGTCCGCGGTGGTTTCGGTGAGCACGTCCGGGGTGTTGCTGAGCAGGATCCGACGTTCAGTCAAGTAGTCGATGTCGTAGTTATCGACCCCCACCGAGACGCTGGCGATGGCTTGCAGGTTCGGCGCCAGGTCCAGCAGCGCCGCATCCAGCTTGAGGCTGGCGCCCAGCAGGCCGTGGGCCGTGGGCAGGGCGTCGCGCAGTTGTGCCAGGCCTTGGGCATCGAGGCGTTCGATGAGCGTGACTTGGGCCTGGGCTTGCAGACGAGCCATCAATTGAGGTGACAGCGTTTTGTACAACACCACGTGCTTTTTCATGGATGGGTCTCGATTCAGGAACGGGCGGGCGCCGGGTTTGGCGTCGCGGGGTGGGAGACGGTCCGGTCGCTGGCGCCGGGCTTGAGGGCGAGGGTCAGCACGACCGACAGCAGCAAGGCGCCGCTCATCAGCAGGAAGGACATGCCAGGGGAACCGGTGGTGCCGTTGAGGTAGCCCACAAGGTAAGAGCCGCCGAACGAACCCAGCGCGCCCATGCTGTTGATCAACGCCATGGCGCCGCCGGCGACATTGGCCGGGAGGATTTCCGGAACGATGGCGAAGAACGGACCGTAGGGCGCGTACATGCAAGCGCCGGCGACCACCAGCAAGCCATAGGACCACCAGAAGTGCTCGGCTCCCAGCAGGTAGGAGGCGTAGAACGCGATGGAGGCGATCAGCAGCGGCGGCCAGACGAAACGCTTGCGCTTCTGCGCCTTGTCCGACGCCCAGGACACCACCAGCATGCCGATCACCGCGGCCAGGTACGGCAAGGACGACAGCCACCCGGCCTCGACCATGTTCATCTGCAGGCCAGCCTTGAGGATCGACGGCAACCACAACACAAATCCGTAGACGCCGATGCTCCAGCAGAAAAACTGCAACGCCAGGATGATCACCTTGGGAGAGCGGAAGGCTTCGGCGTAGTTCTTCACCGCCTTGATGCCGACCTGTTCGGCCGCCAAGGCACTTTCCAGATCATGTTTTTCCTGGTCGCTGAGCCACTTGGCCTGGGCCGGGCGATCATCGGCCAGGCGCCACCAGACAAAGGCCCAGAGCACCGCCGGCAGGCCCTCGATGATGAACATCCAACGCCAGTCGAATTGCTGCACCAGGTAACCCGAGACCACGGACATCCACAGCATGGTCACCGGGTTGCCGAGGATCAGGAAGGTATTGGCGCGCGAGCGTTCGGCCCGGGTGAACCAGTGGCACAGGTACACCAGCATCGCCGGCATCACCGCGGCCTCGACCACTCCGAGCATGAAGCGGATCACGATCAGCCAGTAGGCGTTGGCGACCACGCCCGTCAGGGTGGCCAGCGAACCCCAGAGGATCAGGCTGACGAAGATCAGCTTCTTCACGCTGTGCTTTTGCGCATAGATCGCCCCCGGGACCTGGAAGAAAAAGTAGCCGAGGAAAAACAGGGCGCCCAGCAGCGACGAGAGCCCTGGGGTGATCATCAGGTCCTCGGCCATGCCCGAGGCGGCGGCAAATCCATAGTTGGCCCGGTCGAGGTAGGCCAGGCTGTAGGTGATGAAGACGATGGGCATGATGTACCACCAGCGGCGGGTGGCGAGGTTGAGCGTTTGCATGTCGTTGACTCCTGAGCTTGTTGTTTTTGTTGCAGCAGGTGCGTTTTGGGGCGGCTCTATCGCGAGCAAGCTCGCTCCCACAGGGGTTAACTCGATCCCATGTGGGAGCGAGCTTGCTCGCGATCGGCGGTTTCAAATTCAGCCAATAATTCAAGGCGCGTCGGCAACCCTTCCATATCCCCACGGCTCTGCACCGCGCGGCTGCCAATCCAATTGGCGCGCTGCACGGCCTCGGTGATGGCCTGGCCTTCGAGCAATGCGCTGATCAGGCCCACGGCGAAGCCATCACCGGCGCCCACAGTGTCCACTACTTGGGCCACCGGCACGCCGGGGATGACGCCCTGGTCCAGCGCCGTGCGGTAATAGGCCCCGTCCGCGCCGAGCTTGATCACGACGATTTCGGCGCCTTGGTCCAGGTAAAACGCGGCGATGTCGGCCGGGTCGTCGAAGCCGGTCAGCAGCCGGCCTTCGCCGAGCCCCGGCAAGACCCAGTGGGCGAGGGCGGCGAGGCGATTGATTTCAGTGATCATCGTCGACTCGCTGCCCCATAGGCTTGGCCTCAGGTTAGGGTCGAACGACAGGCTGCGGCCGGCCGTGCGCATACGGCTCATCAAGTCAAAGGACATCTCGCGGGCCGTGCCCGACAGCGCCGGGACGATACCGGTGGCGTGCAAATGACGGGCGTCAAGCAGCGCCGGCGCGATGGAACCGATCGACAGATGACTGGCCGCCGAGCTGCGGCGGAAATACTCGACTTGCGGGTCGCTGCCATCGACGGTAAGGGACTTGAACTGGAAGCCGGTGGGGTGCTCCGGGTCGACCGCCACGTGGCGACAATCCAGGCCCTCGTTTTCCAGGGTCTGCGTCACGAAGCGCCCCAGGGAATCGGCGCCGACCCGACTTAGCCATGCCACCTTGAAGCCCAGCCGCGACAGACCGATGGCTACGTTGCTGTCGGCCCCCGCAATGCGCTTGTGAAACTGGTCGACGTTGGCCAGGTCACCGCGCTGATCCGCCACCAGCATTGCCATGGTTTCGCCGAACGACAACACATCGAACTCAGACATGGGCAGGCTCCTGGCGCGATTGCCCGAGGCGGGACAGGGTGGCGACATGGCTGGCGGTCAATTGCAGCAGGTCATCGTCCTGCAGCGGGTATTCGGCGGCGCGCATCACCCCGGCGGGCATGTGCTTGAGCAGTTGTTCCCACACGTGCAGGTCGGTCATGGCCGGAGGCACGGCGACGAGTTTGCCGTCGGCGCGCCGGGCCACGGCCTTGCAGTGCACATACGCCACATACCGTCCGAGCTGTCGGGCGGCCACGGCGGCGGATTGGTCCTGCCATTGCCAATTGCCAATGTCGAAGGTCATGGCGACGGGCAGCCCCTGGTGCTCCACTGCGGTGAAGAACCGTTGCAACGGTTCGATCCGCCCGCCCTGCAAGGTCTGGTCGTTTTCCACCAGCAACTGCACCGGGCTGGCGGCGAGCACCTGGGCCAGCGCCGAGAGGTCATTGGAGTCGGTGAAATGACTGAGGGAGACTTTCAGCCAGGTCGAACCGAACGCCTCGCCGCGTTGCAGGGCCAGCGCCAGGGCGGGATTGGGCCTGGACTGACCGGCGAGCCACAGTTCCAAGGGGGACGAAAAAATACTCTGCAGCCCCTGGGCCCGGGCAGCGGCGGCCAGTTCAGCGGGCTGTTCGGTGGTGAGCAATTCCTCGCGCCATTCGATGCGCGAGGCACCGGCAGCGGCCAACAGATCGATAAAACGGCCTTGGCCATGCTGCCGCACCAGGTCGGCGCCGTAGCTGGAAAGACTGATGGAGACGGGTGGTTTGTGCATTGTTGTTGTACCTCTGAAACCGGTTTCAGTTCTGTTCAAAAAAAGGGTTCAAAAAAAGGGGGTGTACTTTAGGGCCTCATCGCGAGCAAGCTCGCTCCCACAGGGATCTTCAGTGCGCCACAGATCCCGTGTGGGAGCGAGCTTGCTCGCGATAGGGCCCTCACCATCACCGACCATTCCCAAGCGTCGACCCACGCTCAATCAACCGCGCCGCAAAATCCAGGGTCCGCACTGGCCCGTTGTCACCGCGCAAGCGCTTGAGCAGGCATTCGAACGCGCTGGCGCCGATCTGCGCTGTCGGTTGGGCCAGGGCCGTGATGCCGCTGCCCACCAAGGGGTACCAATCCAAGTCATCGAGGGCGATCAGGCCCACGTCGTCGAACAAGTGACAACCCAGCTCGCGCAACACCGTCGTGGCGGCCAGGGCGGCAATGCCATTGGCGCAGAACAACGCCTTGGGGCCATGGCCAGGCTGGGCAAGAAAGGCCTTGATACGGGTGGTCAACCGATCGCAGGTTTCCACCACGGTGCCGGCCAGGGCAGGCCGTCGTTGGATGCCAGCCTTGAAACTCTCGACCCGCTCGATTCGCGAACTGGTGCCGTCGAACGGTTCGGTCACCAGCAACAGATCGCGGTAGCCCCGTTGTTCGAGGTGATCGAGGGCCATTTCGATGGCCGCCGGGTTGTCCAGCCCGACCAGGTCGCTGTCGAGCCGATCGACCTTGCGATCCACCAGCACCAGGGGCATTTCGCTGCGCAGTTCGAACAGTTCGTCACGGTGGTGACCCAAGGTGTTCACGATCAGCCCTTCGATGTTGTAAGCGCGCAACAAGGCCAGGTGCTGGCGTTCCTGCTCGTCGTCGCGGTCGGTGTTGCATACCACCAGGCTGTAGCCATGGCGACGGCAGGCGGTTTCCACGCCATGCATCACGGCAATCGAATAAGGGTTGCGGATATCGGCCACCAGCATGCCGATCAAGCGCGTGCGCCCGCGCTTGAGGCCGCGGGCCATCTGGTTCGGCCGGTAGCCCAACTCGCTGATGGCCTGCTCGATGCGCCGGGCGATGGCCTCGGAGAGCAGGGCACGGTCTTCGCCAATGAAACGCGAGACACTGGCCTTGGAGACCCCGGCGCGTTCGGCGACGTCGAGCATGGTCACGCGATTGCGCTGGGCGGCGGAGAAAGAATTCACGGATAGAAACCTGCTTATTGGAATTGTTTAGCGGTTCTGAAACCGGTTTCAGGAAACACCAGAACCCAATCGGTAGTCAAGGGCGGCGTGTGGCAGGCACGACCGGCGGTGCTTCGCTTGCGTCGGACAGTGGCAACGATCCAGGCATGTTTTCATCAGCGCCGGGCCACCCAGGGGATTTGCAGCGCGCAAGGCCGTGTGCTTAGCTGCCTGCCTCCCCAGCCCTTTGACTGTCGAAACCACCATGAACTTTACCCAGCCTCGTGTGAGGATGCTGTCGATACTGAGTGTGACCTTGTTGGTGGTGGGCTGTGCGTCCTATTACCTGTTTCGCCACAGCGGCGCGCCGGTGGATGAAGGTTTCGCCGCCGAGCAACTGAACCAAGGGGGGCTGGAAGACATCGGTACGCTGGCGGCGCCGGAGGTGGAAAAACGCCTCAATTACTTGATTCAGGACACCGGTGAAACCCTCAGGTCCCTGGAACTGATCAGCGACGCGCAATTGAGCCTGACCCTCTCAACGACCGAGTCCGAAGACGAGCAGCCGTTGCAATACGAGCCGCTGTTTGTCCCGTTCACCAGCGCGCAACTGAAGGCTGAGCTGGCGTCGATCCAAGGACTGCGTTTTACCCAGAGACTGTTTGCCGAGGGTTCCGAGGTGCAGCTTGATACCAGCCGCCTCGATCCGCTCTGGAAGCGCGCCGCCACGCCGGAGGAGCCGGCGGCCGAGCAGTACCTGCCGCAACGCCTGCGTTTTCGCGATGGCAGCGAAAATACCTTCGCCGAGCTCAAGGTATCGCCCCAGGTCGAGTCCGACGACACGATTTCGTCCCATGACGCCTTCGCCCTGTCGGTGAACAAATCTCTGGCGAGTCTCGGCCTGACGGTCGCTTACCGCAGCTACCCGGCGTTCAAGAAGGTGGTGCTGGACAAGGATCACCCGAAAGTGATCCTGGACGACGGCCAGTCCTTCCAGCTCACTGCCCTGGGTGATGACCGCGCGTCCGTGCGGTTGAGTACACCGAAATTGTCGACCTTCGTGGTGCAGGGGCTGGATGACGCGGGCAGGGCGCTCTACAGCAACGGCAACAACGCCCGGGCGTTCCCCTCCGATGGCGATATCGCGGCGTTGCATGAGTATTACAACGCGCTGTTGCAGACCAAGGACGATCTCAAGCAGCTCAAGACCGGCCAGGCGGTACAACAGCGATTGCAGCGTTTGACCGAGGCGCTGGCTGCTCAGATGGGGCCGTTGAAAAATACCGAGGTCGACTATCAATTCGAGGCCACCCCGCAACGTATCGTCATCCATGTGCTCGATCCGATGGAAGACAACACCGTTGAGTTCGCCCAGGTCGACAACGTCCTTGCAGCACAAGCGCGTTACATCGCTCTGGACCGGAACGCCGAGCGCTATGGCTTCATCGATCAGGCTGGCCAGTGGTTGATCAAGCCCCGTTGGGTGCAGGTGCGAGACAGCCAGATGGCCGATACCTACGCGTTGTTTACCCCGGAAAAGTCCAACGACCCGGAGTCGGAGTGGCAGGCATTGCGCAGCCAGCTCGCCTATTTCCCCGCCGGTAGCAACACGCTCGTAGAGCTGCCGTTCGAATACATCACCGAGGCGTTGAGCAATGGCCTGCTGTTGGTCGAGCGCGAAACCAACGGCCCTTATGGGCTCTACGATGCCAAGCATCATCGTTTCGTGTTACCGATGAAATTCGTCAACCCTACCGTGACCGACAACGTGTTCGTCGCCCGTCTCGGCAAGCGAACCGATGCCATGGAAGGCCTGTACGGCGCCTATACCCTGGACGGCAAAGAGATTCTGCCGACGCAGTTCTCGGGTATCGAGTACCGGGAGGGTTTGCTCTACGCCAGCTCCGCCGATCGGAGTCGTCAAGACGTGTTCAACCTGCAAGGTAAACGGATCAACCTTCAGGGTGACAACGTGATAGGCCGGTTTTTCGGGCAACAACCGCTGCTGGTGCAGGACACTAAAAGCCGGAAATTCGCGTTTATCGATCGCCAGGGCGCGCGGCTACCCATCAAGTTGCCATATGACGAAGTGACGCCGTTTTCCAACGGCATGGCGGTAGTCGGACGCGATGGCAGCTACGGTGCCATCGACCTGGCGGGCAGGTTGCAGGTCCCGCTGGATTACAACCAGATCAGCGCGTTCCAGACCCACTACGCCGCGGCCATCCGGGCCGATAGAGATTCCGGCCTGGTCTTGATCAGTCGGGACAACAAGGTGATCAAGGAACTGGGGTCCTACACCAGCCTGGACGTGCCGGATAACGGCAATGAGGCTCGTTACTACGTGAGGGATCCGAATGACAGTGACGAGTATCTGGTTTATGACGCCGATGGCAATCTTGTGAAGACAGACGAGTGAAGGCTGATGCACTGACCCTGCGGCGAGGGAGCTTGTCCCTCGCCGCAGGGGGGCGTGTTCGTGTCCGGATCTCAGAGCTGGCTTATATAGGTCCCCGTCCCCTTGAGGATGTTCTGCAGCGTCAGTTCCACTTCCGCCAGGTCCGCCGCATCGGTGTCATGGGTGATCTCAAGTACATCGTCGCCGTTGAGCGCATCGGCATCCGCCGGGGCAATTTCAATCAGCAAACGGGTCGGGCTGAGGGTGACCTTGACGCCGTCCAGTGTCGAAGGCTCTCCATCGAGGGCGATTTCCAGTTCATCTTCGTCGGGGTAGCGCGTCATCAGGAACATTTCGCCCTGGGCGCTGTGGCAGCAGAGCATGGCCATGTTGTCTTCTTCTTCATCACACGGGTTGGCGATCAGAAGGGCGGTGGTCATTTTCATGGTGAAGGCTCCAGGATCGAGTGCACCTGCGGGGTGCAAAAAGTGGATTCTGCCAGCGCGAAGGATTTTCTGCTGGTTTACCGCCTCGGGGTGCCGTTTGGTCCCCAGCCTGCTAGGGTTGTCCGGTGCGTACCGGCTGTTTAGCTAGCCGATGACCGAATATGTCGCAGCGCTGCAAGCAGGCAGGTTGTCGCACTCGTTAAGCTGCGCAACGGATGGGCACCTGCAAAGGCCATCCCACGGGTATTTTTTGCAGGTGCCCATGACATGAAATTACATGGAAAAGGATGTGACCTGCGGGTCCTGTCCAGCTTCATCCACCTGTCATCCTGTTTCCTCTGCCCGAGAATCAGGAACGGGATGGCCGATAACCCCGCAAGGGGTTGCACGCGACGCTTTCATCAATAACAAGCCCAAGCGGAGTACCACAGATGGCGTTCTTCACCGCAGCCAGCAAGGCCGACTTCCAGCATCAACTGCAAGCGGCACTGGCGCAGCACATCAGTGAACAGGCACTGCCACAAGTGGCGCTGTTCGCTGAACAATTCTTCGGCATCATTTCCCTCGATGAACTTACCCAGCGCCGGTTGTCCGACCTCGCCGGCTGCACCCTGTCTGCCTGGCGCCTGCTTGAGCGCTTCGATCACGCGCAACCGCAGGTGCGCGTCTACAACCCCGATTACGAACGCCACGGCTGGCAGTCGACCCACACGGCGGTGGAAGTGTTGCACCACGACCTGCCGTTCCTGGTGGATTCGGTCCGCACCGAGCTGAACCGCCGCGGCTACAGCATCCATACCCTGCAAACCACTGTGCTGAGCGTGCGTCGCGGCAGCAAGGGCGAGTTGCTGGAAATCCTGCCCAAAGGCACCCAGGGCGACGACATCCTGCAAGAGTCGTTGATGTACCTGGAGATCGACCGTTGCGCCAACGCCGCCGAACTCAACGTCCTGAGCAAGGAACTTGAGCAAGTGCTGGGCGAAGTGCGCGTGGCCGTGGCCGACTTCGAACCGATGAAAGCCAAGGTCCAGGAAATCCTCGACAGCCTGGACAGCAGCGCCTACGCCATCGACGCTGATGAAAAGAGCGAGATCAAGAGCTTCCTGGAATGGCTGGTGGGTAACCACTTCACCTTCCTGGGCTACGAAGAGTTCGTGGTTCGTGACGAGGCCGATGGTGGCCACATCGAGTACAACCCCGATTCGTTCCTGGGCTTGACCAAATTGTTGCGCGCCGGCCTGACCGCCGAAGACCTGCGCATCGAAGACTACGCGGTCGCCTACCTGCGCGAGCCGACGCTGTTGTCGTTCGCCAAGGCCGCGCACCCGAGCCGCGTACACCGTCCGGCCTATCCGGACTACGTGTCGATCCGTGAAATCGACGCCGACGGCAAGGTCATCAAGGAATGCCGCTTCATGGGCCTGTACACCTCTTCGGTGTATGGCGAGAGCGTGCGGGCCATCCCGTACATCCGCCGCAAGGTCGCGGAAATCGAGCGTCGCTCGGGCTTCCAGGCCAAGGCGCACCTGGGCAAGGAACTGGCCCAGGTGGTCGAAGTGCTGCCCCGTGACGACCTGTTCCAGACCCCGGTGGACGAGCTGTTCAGCACCGTCATGTCCATCGTGCAGATCCAGGAACGCAACAAGATCCGCGTGTTCCTGCGCAAAGACCCGTATGGCCGTTTCTGCTACTGCCTGGCCTACGTGCCACGCGACATCTATTCCACCGAAGTGCGCCAGAAGATCCAGCAAGTGCTGATGGATCGCCTGAAGGCCTCGGACTGCGAGTTCTGGACCTTCTTCTCCGAATCCGTACTGGCCCGTGTACAACTGATCCTGCGGGTGGACCCGAAGAACCGCATCGACATCGACCCGTTGCTGCTGGAAAAAGAAGTCGTGCAGGCCTGCCGCAGCTGGAAGGACGACTACGCCAGCCTGGTCGTCGAGAGCTTCGGTGAAGCCCAGGGCACCAACGTGCTGTCGGATTTCCCGAAAGGTTTCCCGGCCGGCTACCGCGAGCGCTTTGCTGCGCACTCGGCCGTGGTCGACATGCAGCACCTGCTGAGCCTGAGCGAAAAAAATCCGCTGGTCATGAGCTTCTACCAGCCGCTGGGCCAGGTCTCCGGCCAGCGTGAGCTGCACTGCAAGCTGTATCACGCTGATACGCCACTGGCGCTGTCCGACGTGCTGCCGATCCTGGAAAACCTCGGCCTGCGCGTGCTGGGTGAATTCCCGTACCGCCTGCGCCACACCAATGGCCGCGAGTTCTGGATCCATGACTTCGCGTTCACCGCCGCCGAAGGCCTGGACCTGGATATCCAGCAACTCAACGACACCTTGCAGGACGCCTTCGTCCACATCGTGCGTGGCGATGCCGAGAACGATGCGTTCAACCGCCTGGTGCTGACCGCCGGCCTGCCTTGGCGCGACGTGGCGCTGCTGCGTGCCTACGCCCGTTACCTGAAGCAGATCCGCCTGGGCTTCGACCTGGGTTACATCGCCAGCACCCTGAACAACCACACCGACATCGCTCGTGAACTGACCCGGTTGTTCAAGACCCGCTTCTACCTGGCGCGCAAACTCACCGGCGATGACCTGGAAGACAAGCAGTTGCGCCTGGAGCAAGCGATCCTCTCGGCCCTGGACGACGTCCAGGTGCTCAACGAAGACCGCATCCTGCGTCGCTACCTGGACCTGATCAAGGCCACCCTGCGGACCAACTTCTACCAGACCGATGCCAACGGCCAGAACAAGTCCTACTTCAGCTTCAAGTTCAACCCGCACCTGATCCCGGAGCTGCCCAAGCCCGTACCGAAGTTCGAGATCTTCGTGTACTCGCCACGGGTCGAAGGCGTGCACCTGCGCTTCGGCAACGTGGCTCGCGGCGGCCTGCGCTGGTCCGACCGTGAAGAAGACTACCGCACCGAAGTGCTCGGCCTGGTCAAGGCCCAGCAAGTGAAGAACTCGGTGATCGTGCCGGTGGGTGCCAAGGGTGGTTTCCTGCCACGTCGCCTGCCGTTGGGCGGCAGCCGTGACGAGATCGCGGCCGAGGGCATCGCCTGCTACCGCATCTTCATCTCGGGCCTGTTGGACATCACCGACAACCTGAAGGACGGCGCGCTGGTACCGCCGGCCAACGTCGTGCGTCATGACGACGATGACCCGTACCTGGTGGTGGCGGCGGACAAAGGCACCGCGACCTTCTCCGACATCGCCAACGGCATTGCCATAGACTACGGCTTCTGGCTTGGCGATGCGTTCGCCTCTGGCGGTTCGGCTGGCTACGACCACAAGAAAATGGGCATCACCGCCAAGGGCGCGTGGGTCGGCGTGCAGCGCCACTTCCGCGAGCGCGGCATCAATGTCCAGGAAGACAGCATTACCGTGGTGGGTGTCGGCGACATGGCCGGCGACGTGTTCGGCAACGGCTTGTTGATGTCCGACAAGCTGCAACTGGTCGCGGCCTTCAACCACCTGCACATCTTCATCGACCCGAACCCGGAGCCAGCCAGCAGCTTTGCCGAGCGCAAGCGCCTGTTCGATCTGCCGCGTTCGGCCTGGACCGACTACGACACCAGCATCATGTCTGAAGGCGGCGGTATCTTCTCGCGCAGCGCGAAGAGCATTGCCATCTCGCCACAGATGAAAGAACGCTTCGACATCAAGGCCGACAAACTGACCCCGACCGAACTGCTCAATGCCTTGCTCAAGGCACCGGTGGACCTGTTGTGGAACGGCGGTATCGGCACCTACGTCAAGGCCAGCACTGAAAGCCACGCCGATGTCGGCGACAAGGCCAACGATGCACTGCGCGTGAACGGCAACGAACTGCGCTGCAAGGTCGTGGGCGAGGGCGGCAACCTGGGCATGACTCAACTGGGGCGCGTCGAGTTCGGCCTCAATGGCGGCGGTTCCAACACCGACTTCATCGACAACGCCGGCGGCGTGGACTGCTCCGACCACGAAGTGAACATCAAGATCCTGCTCAACGAAGTGGTGCAGGCCGGCGACATGACCGACAAGCAACGCAACCAGTTGCTGGCGAGCATGACCGACGAAGTCGGTGGCCTGGTGTTGGGCAACAACTACAAGCAGACCCAGGCCCTGTCCCTGGCGGCCCGTCGCGCTTTCGTGCGGATCGCCGAGTACAAGCGCCTGATGAACGACCTGGAAGCCCGCGGCAAGCTGGACCGCGCCATCGAGTTCCTGCCGACCGAAGAACAGCTGGTTGAGCGCGTTTCGGCGGGCCATGGCCTGACCCGTGCCGAACTGTCGGTGCTGATCTCCTACAGCAAGATCGACCTCAAGGAAGCGCTGCTCAACTCCCTGGTACCGGACGACGACTACCTGACCCGTGACATGGAGACGGCGTTCCCGCCGACACTGGTGAGCAAGTTCTCCGAGGCCATGCGTCGCCATCGCCTCAAGCGCGAGATCGTCAGCACCCAGATCGCCAACGACCTGGTCAACCACATGGGCATCACCTTCGTTCAACGGCTCAAGGAGTCGACGGGCATGAGCCCGGCGAACGTGGCGGGCGCTTATGTGATCGTGCGCGATATTTTCCATCTCCCGCACTGGTTCCGGCAGATCGAAGCCCTGGACCACCAGGTGTCCGCCGACGTGCAACTGGAGCTGATGGACGAGCTGATGCGCCTGGGTCGTCGCGCCACGCGCTGGTTCCTGCGCAGCCGCCGCAACGAGCAGAACGCTGCCCGTGACGTGGCGCACTTCGGTCCGCACCTGGCGGCGTTGGGCCTCAAGCTCGACGAACTGCTGGAAGGTCCGACCCGCGAAGGCTGGCAGACCCGCTACCAGGCCTACGTGGCCGCTGGTGTGCCGGAGCTGCTGGCGCGCATGGTTGCCGGCACCACGCACCTGTACACCTTGCTGCCGATCATCGAGGCGTCCGACGTCACCGGCCAGAACGCCGCCGATGTGGCCAAGGCCTACTTCGCCGTGGGCAGCGCCCTGGACATCACCTGGTACCTGCAACAGATCAGCGCACTGCCGGTGGAAAACAACTGGCAGGCACTGGCCCGTGAAGCGTTCCGTGATGATGTCGACTGGCAACAGCGGGCGATCACCATCTCGGTCCTGCAAGAGGGCGATGGCGCCCAGGACGTGGAAACTCGCCTGGCACTGTGGCTGGAGCAGCACCATGAAATGGTCGAGCGCTGGCGTGCCATGCTGGTGGACATCCGTGCTGCCAGCGGTACCGACTACGCCATGTACGCGGTCGCCAACCGCGAGCTGTTGGACGTGGCAATGAGCGGTCAGGCGGTCGTGACGGCCAACTGATCCGGCGTTGAATGAAAAAGCCCCGCATTGAGAGATGCGGGGCTTTTTTACTTTCAAGATTCACTGTGGCCCTGTGGGAGCGAGCTTGCTCGCGATGGCGTTGAATCAGTCACATTGATATCGGCTGACACACTGCTATCGCGAGCAAGCTCGCTCCCACAGGTACACCCTTGCCGGTGCTCAGTTTTTCAGTGGGATCAACACCGCCTCCTTTTCCCCCATCACCATGAACACCAGCAATTTCGCCGGTTCGGTCGAGCTGGCATTTTTCGAAACCAAGTGCTCGGAGCCCGCCGCTTCATACCAGAACTCACCGGCCTTGTAGGTCTTCGCCGGTTCGCCCTTGACCTGGGAGGTGATAGCACCTTCGAGCACGTAGGCCATGGCCGTGCCCTCATGTTTGTGGGCAATGGACGACTGGCCGGGGGCATAGTTGACGGTCAGCATCATGGCTTTTTTACCGGGCAGGTTTTTCAGCATTTTTTCCTGCAACACTGTGACCTTCTCCGAAGGCGCGGCTTCGTGGGCATAGGTTTGAGCGATGGGCAGCAGGCTGAGGGCGGCGATCAGACAGAGGGTTTTCATGGCGTTATGGCCTGTGTGGTTTTGAGTGGATTCGCGCTGTCGCGGCGTTGGATTCACCCTAAGCCCCCAGGTGGGGTATGCAAACGTCCAATCTTTCGGAAGGTGCGTAGACCAATGCGCAGGCGGTGAGGCGAGGGGATTTGATCGTTCCCACGCTCTGCGTGGTAATGCAGCCCGTGACGCTCTGCGCCACCTGCCAGAAGCGGAACGCGGAGCGTCCCTGGCAGCGTTCCCACGCGGAGCGTGAGGAACGATCGTTCACAGTCCCCACAACTTGCTCGTTCCCACGCTCTGCGTGGTAATGCATCCCGTGACGCTCTGCGTCACC
>NZ_FPIX01000061.1:0-27155 GCF_900119205.1 Pseudomonas sp. NFACC16-2
CCCGAACTTCAACGCCCCCAATTCCCTGGCCTTGGCTTCCCATCCCGCAGGCAATAGCGCTAACAGCTTTGGCCAATCTTCATCTAGTCCTGGTGTCACACTTGCTTTCCTTGCAACTCATCTCAATTGCGGATCAGTTTACTATTTTTGGAGTTTGGTTAGCGCCTATGGGATAAATCCCCTCGCCACAGAGGGAGGTGCTCGCCTAACCGAGACAAATTGCCGAACTGTTTTTAGCAGAAAACTGTTTGTCAGGTCCGCGCACCAAACCGATCGCGGCTGTTGGTCAGGTGCAGCCACATGGCGGCACGGGCGGCGTCGGGGTCTTGGCGCTTGATGGCATTGAAGATCGCCTCGTGCTCGAGGTTGGCCAGTTGTGCCAGCTTGCCCAGGTCAGCCTGGCCGCGCTCGGCCACGTTCACTCGGGTCCTGGGAATCATCGCACTGCCCAGGTGCTGCATGATTTCGACGAAACAGGTGTTGTCCGTGGCCTCGGCGATAAGCAGATGAAAACGCCGATCGGCTTCGACGCAACTGTCGTTGTTGCTGAACAACCGCTGATAGTCATCCAGCGCCTGGCGCATCTGCTGCAACTGGCGCTCGTTACGACGCTGGGCCGCCAAGGCGGCCGCCTGGGTTTCCAGGCCCAGGCGCAACTCCAGGATGCCCCGCACACCGGCAGCGGTGTCGACATTGAGGCGCAGCCCGGGCTCGTCGCTCTGCTCCAGCACAAAGGTGCCGATGCCGTGGCGGGTCTCCACCAGTCCCGAAGCTTGCAGCTTGGAAATCGCCTCGCGCACCACCGTACGACTGACCCCATGCTCCTGCACGATGGCCCCTTCCGATGGCAGCTTCTCCCCCGGCTTCAGCTGCCCCAGCAGAATGCTCTGGCTGAGCTTCGCCACCAAGTCATGGGCCAGGTTGTGGGTGCGCTTGCGCAGCGGGGCTTCAGTGTCTTGCATCGCCAGGGTTCCTCGAAAACAGGCTAAGCAATCCTACCATCAGCGGGCCCGGAAATGATCATCGTGAACGCTTAACTTGTATGACAACACTCAAGTTAGAGCGACACCCCACCCATCACTGACCCAGCACAACCATCACCGCCCACAGCCGCTTCGCATCATAAATCCCAAAAACCCACCGAATAACCCAACAATTACGGCATAAAAAATCCAGCCTTCCTTTCCATTTGTCATCAAAAACCCCTTGTCATCGAAAAAATTCAAGTTGTATGATGTCTATCAACATCGGCACCTGCACGATGCCCCGCATAAAAATAACGAGTGGGAGAAAAACCAAGTGAACACATCCAGCCTCAAGGCGAATGCCGGAGCGGATCCGGTGCTGCTGTCGGCCATTGCCAAGGTCAAGCGCCACATCCTGCCGCTGTTCGTCATCATGTTTATCGTCAACTACATCGACCGCGTGAACATCGGCTTCGTCCGTGCCCATATGGAGCACGACCTGGGGATCGGTGCCGCCGCCTACGGCTTAGGTGCCGGCCTGTTCTTCATCGGCTACGCGCTGTTCGAAGTCCCGTCCAATATCCTGCTGCAACGAATCGGCGCCCGTATCTGGCTGACTCGCATCATGCTCACCTGGGGTTTGGTTGCAGCAGGCATGGCCTTCATCCAGAACGAAACCCACTTCTACATCCTGCGTTTCCTGTTGGGCGTGGCCGAGGCCGGTTTCTTCCCTGGGGTGATCTATTACTTCACCCGCTGGTTGCCAGGGGTTGAACGCGGCAAAGCCATCGCCATCTTCCTCAGCGGCTCGGCCATCGCATCGCTGATCTCCGGCCCGCTGTCGGGGTTGCTCCTGCAAATCAACGGCCTGGGCATGCACGGCTGGCAGTGGATGTACTTCATCGAAGGGATGTTCTCCGTCTGCCTGTGCGTCTTCGTCTGGTTCTGGCTGGACTCCAAGCCCCACGATGCCAAATGGTTGAGCCGTGAAGAACAAGACGTGCTGGTCAAGACCATCGACGATGAACAACGCGCACGAGAAGCCGCTTCGCCTATCAAGCTGTCCATCGGCCAGTTGCTCAAGGATCGCCAGATCATCCTGTTTTGCCTGATCTACTTCTTCATCCAGCTGACGATTTACGCCGCCACCTTCTGGCTGCCCAGCATCATCAAGAAGATGGGCGAACTGAGCGACATCCAGGTCGGGATGTTCAACTCGATCCCGTGGTTGCTGTCGATCGTCGGCATGTATGCCTTCGCCTCGCTGTCGGCCAAATGGAAGTTCCAGCAGGCCTGGGTCGCCACCGCCTTGTTGATCGCCGCAGCCGGGATGTTCATGTCCACCACCGGCGGGCCGATCTTCGCCTTCGTCGCCATCTGCTTCGCGGCCCTGGGCTTCAAATCCGCGTCGTCGCTGTTCTGGCCAATTCCTCAGGCCTACCTGGACGCCCGGATCGCCGCCGGGGTGATTGCGCTGATCAACTCCGTGGGCAACCTCGGCGGGTTCGTCGCCCCCACCACCTTCGGCCTGCTGGAAGAACACACCGGGTCTATCCAGGGCGGCCTCTATGGCCTGGCGGCCACCTCGATCATCGCCGCGATCATCGTGTTCGCCGCACGCAATACGCCTAAACCCAAGTCTGCAACGACGCCGGCCAATCCTCCTGCCGCCAGTCACGTCTGATCATCAAGGATAAGCGCACATGACGACCCCAGAAGCCAGCAAAGCCCCGATCATCACCAGCATGCAGATCGTCCCCGTGGCCGGTCACGACGGCATGCTGCTGAACCTCAGTGGCGCCCATGGCCCGTTTTTCACCCGCAATATCGTTATTCTCAAGGACAACGCCGGCCACACCGGCGTGGGCGAAGTGCCCGGTGGCGAACGCATTCGCCAGACCCTCGAAGACGCCCGCTCGCTGGTGGTCGGCAGCCCCATCGGCACGTACCAGAAGATTCTCAACACCGTGCGCCAGGCGTTCGCCGACCGCGACGCCGGCGGCCGTGGCCTGCAGACCTTCGACCTGCGCATCACCATCCACGCGGTGACCGGCCTGGAAGCGGCGTTGTTGGACCTGCTCGGCCAACACCTGGACGTACCGGTCGCCGCGCTGCTCGGCGAAGGCCAGCAACGCGATGAAGTGAAGATGCTTGGCTATCTGTTTTATGTGGGCGATCGCCAACAGACCGACCTGCCTTACCGCAGCGAGCCGGACGCCGACAACGACTGGTTCCGTGTACGCCACGAAAAAGCCCTGGACGCCGACGCCGTGGTGCGCCTGGCCGAAGCAGCCCATTCGCGCTACGGCTTCCAGGATTTCAAGCTCAAGGGCGGCGTGCTCCAGGGCGACGCGGAGATCGAAGCGGTCACCGCATTGGCTGAGCGTTTTCCCCAGGCCCGCATCACCCTGGACCCGAACGGTGCCTGGTCACTGAAAGAGGCCATTCGCCTGTGCCGCGACCAGCACAAGGTGCTGGCCTATGCCGAAGACCCTTGCGGCGCCGAGAACGGCTATTCCGGTCGTGAGGTCATGGCCGAATTCCGTCGCGCCACAGGCCTCAAGACCGCCACCAACATGATTGCTACCGACTGGCGCGAGATGGGCCACGCCATCACCTTGCAGTCGGTGGACATTCCCCTGGCCGACCCACACTTCTGGACCATGCAGGGTTCCGTGCGGGTGGCGCAGATGTGCAATGAATGGGGCCTGACCTGGGGCTCGCACTCCAACAACCACTTCGATATTTCCCTGGCGATGTTCACCCACGTGGCCGCTGCGGCACCGGGCGAGATCACGGCGATCGACACGCACTGGATCTGGCAGGACGGCCAGCGCCTGACCAAGGCACCGTTGCAGATCCAGGGCGGCTGCGTGCAGGTGCCGAAAAAGCCGGGGCTGGGGATTGAGCTGGACACCGACCAACTGGCCAAGGCCCATGAGTTGTACAAGGGCATGGGGTTAGGCGCGCGGGATGATGCGGTGGCGATGCAATTCCTGATTCCAGGCTGGACGTTCAACAACAAGCGGCCGTGCCTGGTGCGCTGAAGCCAATTCAATCCTCTTGTGGCGAGGGGATTTATCCCCGCTGGGCTGCGCAGCAGCCCTAAAAGCCCCCACCTTGGTCCACCCGCCGACCGCATGCACAGATATTGGGGCTGCTACGCAGCCCAACGGGGATAAATCCCCTCGCCACAGGCATCATCCCCCTGCTACTTCTGTCGTACTAACCCTCCGGCCGCAGGATCAACACCGCCAACGGCGGCAGGTTGAGCTCCAGTGACAAGGCCTGGCCATGGCTGGGCACTTCTTCGGTGGAGGCACCACCGCCATTGCCATAGTTGGAACCGGCGTAGGTGTCGGCATCGCTGTTGAGCAATTCGACCCAGCGCCCGGCGAACGGTACGCCGACCCGATAGGCCTCGCGCGGCACTGGCGTGAAGTTGGCGACCACCAACACCGGCCGGCCCTCCTTGCTCCAGCGCAGCCAGGCGTAGACGCTGTTGAGCGCATCGTCACCAATCAACCACTGGAAACCCTGGGGCGCATCATCCTGGTCATGCAGCGCCGGTTCTTCGCGATACAGACGGTTCAGATCGCTCACCAGTTTCTGCACGCCACGGTGCTCAGGGTATTGCAGCAGGTACCAGTCCAATTGCTGGTCGTGGTTCCACTCGCGCCATTGGCCGAACTCACACCCCATGAACAACAGCTTCTTGCCGGGATGGCCCCACATGAAGCTGAGGTAGGCCCTCAGGTTGGCGAATTTCTGCCAGCGGTCACCGGGCATCTTGTCGATCAGCGAGCGTTTGCCATGAACCACTTCGTCATGGGAAATCGGCAGGACGAAGCGCTCGGACCAGGCATACACCAGGCCGAAGCTCAGTTCGTTATGGTGATGGGCGCGGTACACCGGGTCTTGCTGGATGTAGTGCAACGAATCGTGCATCCAGCCCATGTTCCACTTGTAGGCGAAGCCCAGGCCGCCCTGCTGGGTGCTCTGGCTGACGCCCGGCCAGGCCGTGGATTCTTCGGCAATGACCAGCGCACCGGGGGTTTCCAAGGCCACCACATCGTTGAGGTGCCGCAAAAAATCGATGGCTTCCAGGTTTTCCCGTCCGCCATGGCGATTAGGCACCCACTCGCCGGCCTTGCGCGAATAATCGCGATACAACATCGAGGCCACGGCATCCACTCGCAGGCCATCGACGTGGAAATGCTTGAGCCAGTGCAGCGCCGACGCCAGCATGAAGCCGTGCACTTCAGTGCGGCCCAGGTTGTAGATCAGCGTGTCCCAATCCTGGTGGAAGCCTTCCAGCGGGTTGCCGTATTCGTACAGCGCAGTGCCGTCGAACTGGGCCAGGCCGTGGGTGTCGGTGGGAAAATGCGCCGGCACCCAGTCGAGGATGACCCCGATACTGGCCTGGTGGCAGGCGTTGACGAATGCCGCGAAATCGTCCGGCGAACCAAAGCGTGCCGTTGGCGCGAATTGCGACAGCGGCTGATAGCCCCAGGAGCCGCCGAATGGGTGCTCCATGATCGGCATCAGCTCGATATGGGTGAAGCCCAGGTCCTTGACATATGGGATCAGCCGCTCGGCCATTTCATGCCAGTTGTATTGCCGGGCCACCTCCCCCGCCTCGTCGATTTCGCACTGCCAGGAGCCGGCGTGCAATTCGTAGATCGACAGCGGCGCACCCGGGAGCTGCCGCTCGCGACGGTGCTGCATCCACTCGTCGTCCTGCCACTCGATCTTCAGGGGGGAGGCAACTTTCGACGCCGTGTCTGGCGGCATCTGGGTGGCCAGGGCCACTGGGTCGGCCTTGAGTGGCAAGATGCCGTGGGCACCGAGGATTTCATACTTGTAACCCTCACCGGCACCCAGCCTCGGGATGAATATCTCCCATACGCCGGACGGATAACGGATGCGCATCGGATGCCGACGCCCGTCCCACACGTTGAAATCCCCGACCACCGAAACGCGCCGGGCATTCGGCGCCCAGACAGCGAACCGCACGCCGTCGATGCCATCGACGGTGGTCAGTTGCGCACCGAGGCAGGAACTGAGGTCGCGGTGATTGCCCTCGCCAAACAGGTAAAGGTCCATCTCCCCCAGCAACGGACCGAAGCTGTAGGGGTCTTCGGCAACTTGCTCGCCACCGGCCCAACGGGTGCGCAGCAAGTACGCCTGGGCACGGTCGAAATGGCCGACGAACAGCCCCGGG
This sequence comes from Pseudomonas sp. NFACC16-2, assembly GCF_900119205.1. Lineage (NCBI taxonomy): Bacteria > Pseudomonadati > Pseudomonadota > Gammaproteobacteria > Pseudomonadales > Pseudomonadaceae > Pseudomonas > Pseudomonas sp. NFACC16-2. The sequence goes on from NZ_FPIX01000061.1 coordinate 6,190, forward strand.
GTTGCGGTGGGTTGCAGTTCCCCCAGCTCTTCGCCGCCATCGCGGGCCAGCACATGCACGCTCAGGGCACCGGGCAGATACGCGCGAATGAATTGGCCGCCGGCGCCGTCGCCATGAGGTCCCAGGATGGAAAACGGGTCGTGGTGTTCGGCGCGCACCAACGCGTCGATGTCATGGGGCGCCGGCAGCAACGACTCTTTGGCCTGCCCCTGTGGTTCTTTGTTCGAGACACTCATGATTCTCTCCACTAAATCGGTCCGGCTACGTCGGAAAAGGGTTGCAGCCCACTCAATAACCCGACCAGACCGTGCAACGGCACGGGCAGCCAGGTGGGGCGATTCTCGGCTTCATAGGCCACTTCATAGGCCGCCTTCTCCAGGCCGAACAACGCCAGTGCGGCGTCTTCGCCTTCAGCATCCTTCCACTCATGGGCAAGACTAGCTGCCGCCAGCCGATATGCCTCGACAAATGCCTGGCGAGCCTCTTTCAGATAACGATCAGCGACCCGTTGCCGCGCCGCATCGGCATCAGCCGTGCTGTCGACGGTGTGCAAGTGAATCGCCATGGCCGCGGCATAATCGAAGGAACGCAACACGCCGCTGACGTCCTTATAAGGGCTGTGCTTGCCCCGTCGTTCATGCAATGGTCGCGCCGGCTCACCTTCGAAGTCGATCAGGTAGGCGTCGCCCTTGATCACCAATACCTGCCCCAGGTGCAGGTCGCCATGGACGCGAATGCGCAAGCCTCCTTCAGCCTTGCCGGCCAGTGCCTGGACATGGGCCAGGACGGTTTTCTTGTGTTCCAGCAAACGTGCGACCATGGCCTGGTCCGCCGGGTTCAATTGGCCTTGGTTCTGCTTGAGCAGCCGCAAGGCGTTTTCCACTTGGGCAGCCACGTCCTTGCCGATGGCCTGGGCTTGCTTGGCGTTGGTGGCCTGCGGCGCGAAGTCCGGGTCGTCGGTAGCCTGGGCCAATACCTGGTGCATTTCCCCCAGGCGCTGGCCGAGCATGCCGGCGAAATCCTTCAGTTCGCCCAGGGCGTTGTAATGCTGCTCCTGCTCGGACACCGCGTCCGCCAGCTCATCGCGCAGGGCGCGTTCGAGGTTGTTCTGGGTCCATTCCCAGGCGTCGCCCTGATTGCTCAAGTAGCCCTGGGCGATCATCAACAGCGCATCTTCACCCTGGGCGTCGCGGCGAACCACCGAACCCAGCAACGGTGAAATGTTGCTGAAACCGGCAGCAGTCAGGTAGGCGCTCATTTCCAGTTCCGGGTGCACACCCGAGGCGACCTTGCGAATCAGCTTGAGCACGAGGCTGCCGCCCACCACCACCGAACTGTTGGACTGTTCGGCGGACAAGTAACGTACCTCCGGTTCGTCTCCCAGGTTCAGCGCGGCCAGGCCTTCGGTGGGTTCGAAGCGCAACTCACCTTCGGCGAACGGCAGCACGGTGGCGGCCTGCATGCTGTGCAGCACGGCTCGCACGAAGCTTTCCAGGCTGAATGCATCGGTGATCAGGCCCACCTGACGCACCCTACGTACCCGCGACAACGCCAGTTGCTGCGGCAACGCCGCACCGACCTGGTCTTCGGCGAGCAGGCCGAACGGCAGCTGATAACGCAGGGTCTGACCGCCACTGGTGACATCGATTTCGCTGAGCAGCACCGGGTGCTGCGGGTCACCAAAGCGCACGCCATAGACAATCTCGACCTTCTCGATCGCACTGTCCTTGCCGGCGAACCAGCGCCGGTTCTGCAGCCAGCTCGGCAGGATGGTTTGCTCCAGCGTGGTGCGCGATGGCGCGTCGAGCAATTCTTCCAGGCGTTTTTTCAGCACCAGGGTGGTGAAGTCCGGCAGGCTCTGGGCCGGTTCCACGTGCCAGCTCGGCATCTGGTTTTCCGCCGCCAGGGCGAACCAATAAAAGCCGTACGGCGCCAGGGTCAGCAGGAAATTCAGTTGGCCGATGGGTGGGAAGGCGTTCCCGCCGAGCATCTCCACCGGGACCATGCCGGCATACGCCGACAGGTCCAGTTCGGCGGCCTGGGCGCTACGGGACACGTTGGCCACGCACAGGATGATTTCGTGCTTGCCGTCGGGCCCGGTGTATTCGCGGGTATAGGCCAGGATCCGGCGGTTGCTCGGCGAAAGCATTTTCAAGGTGCCACGGCCAAAGGCCTTGGACTGCTTGCGTACCGCCAGCATGCGGCGGTTCCAATTGAGCAGCGAGTGCGGATCGCCCGCCTGGGTCTCGACGTTGACCGACTGGTAACCGTACAGCGGATCCATGATCGGCGGCAGTACCAGGCTGGCCGGATCGGCGCGGGAAAAGCCGCCGTTGCGGTCGATGGACCACTGCATCGGCGTACGCACGCCATCGCGGTCGCCCAAGTAGATGTTGTCGCCCATGCCGATTTCATCGCCGTAGTACAGCGTCGGCGTGCCGGGCATCGACAGCAGCAGGCTGTTGAGCAACTCGACGCGACGACGGTCGCGCTCCACCAACGGCGCCAGACGCCGACGAATGCCCAGGTTGATACGCGCCCGACGGTCGGCGGCGTAGTAGTTCCACAGGTAGTCACGCTCCTTGTCGGTGACCATCTCCAGAGTCAACTCATCGTGGTTGCGCAGGAAAATCGCCCACTGGCAATTGGCGGGGATCTCCGGGGTCTGGCGCAGGATATCGGTGATAGGGAAGCGATCTTCCTGGGCCAGCGCCATGTACATGCGCGGCATCAGCGGGAAGTGGAAAGCCATGTGGCATTCGTCACCGTTCATCCCCTGGGCGTCGACATCACCGAAGTACAACTGGGTATCTTCCGGCCACTGGTTGGCTTCGGCCAGTAACATGCGGTCGGGGTAGTTGGCGTCGATCTCGGCGCGGATCAACTTCAGGACGTCATGGGTCTCGGGCAGGTTTTCGTTGTTGGTGCCGTCGCGCTCGATCAAGTACGGGATGGCGTCCAGGCGCAGGCCGTCGATGCCCATGTCCAGCCAGTAGCGCATCACCGACAACACGGCCTTGATGACCTGCGGGTTATCGAAGTTGAGGTCGGGCTGGTGGGAATAGAAGCGGTGCCAGAAGTACTGGCCCGCCACCGGATCCCAGGTCCAGTTGGACTTCTCGGTGTCGAGGAAAATGATTCGCGTGCCGTCGTATTTGTGGTCGTCATCGGACCAGACGTAAAAGTCCCGCGCCTTCGAACCCGGCTTGGCCTTGCGCGCACGCTGGAACCAGGGGTGCTGGTCCGAGGTGTGGTTGATGACCAGCTCGGTGATTACCCGCAGGTTGCGCTTATGGGCTTCGGCAATGAACCGCCGCGCATCGGCCATGGTGCCGTAGTCGGGGCTGACGCCACGGTATTCGGCAATGTCATAGCCGTCGTCGCGCCGGGGCGAAGGATAGAACGGCAGCAGCCAGATGGTGTTGACACCCAGGTCGGCGATGTAATCGAGCTTTTCGATCAGGCCGGGAAAGTCACCGATCCCGTCGTTATTGGAGTCGAAATAGGATTTTACGTGGACCTGGTAAATCACCGCATCCTTGTACCAGAGCGGATCTTTGATGAAGGTGGCAGACCGGGGTTTCTTCGCCATTTGCAACTCCTGATGAATTCAATAAAGCCGTCGTTGTACAAAGGCTTTTGATGGGCCGTTGTGGCGAGGGGATTTATCCCCGCTGGGTTGCGAAGCAGCCCCAAAATTTCCAACACGGCCAACCTGACGTACCCAGTGCTATCCATGGGGGTCGCTTCGCAACCCAGCGGGGATAAATCCCCTCGCCACAAAAGAATGGTTCAGACTTAAGCCACGCTGATCCGCCAGATTCCAAAGGGCTGGTAAGCCGGGTCAATGCGCATGAACTGGTACTTGCCATACCAGCTCCAGCGATGGCCATTCATCAGATCCTCGCCCTGGGTCTGGGCGTCGTCGGGCAGGCCCATCTCCCACAGCGGCAACTCAAAACTGGCTTCCTGCGGGTTATGCGGATCAAGACTCACCGCCACCAGGATGAAGTTGCTGCCGTCGGCGGTGCGCTTGCCGAAATAGAGAATGTTGTCGTTCCAGGCGTTGTAGACCTTCAGGCCCAAGTGGGTATGCAGCGCCGGGTTCTGTCGACGGATACGGTTGAGCTGGGCGATCTCGGCAATGATGTTGCCCGGCGCGGTGAAGTCTCGGGGGCGGATCTCGTATTTCTCCGAATCGAGGTATTCCTCCTTGCCCGGCACCGGTGCCGACTCACACAGCTCGAAACCCGAATACATGCCCCACAGGCCCGAGCCCATGGTTGCCAGGGCCGCGCGGATCAAAAAACCGGCGCGCCCCGACTCGTGGAGAAAGGCCGGGTTGATATCTGGCGTGTTGACGAAAAAATTCGGCCGGTAGCATTCACGCCACGGCGATTCATTGAGTTCACTGAAGTAGGTCGCCAGCTCAGCCTTGGTATTGCGCCAGGTGAAATAGGTGTAGCTCTGGGAGTAACCGACCTTGCCCAGCCGCGCCATCATGGCCGGCGTGGTGAACGCTTCAGCCAGGAAGATCACTTCAGGGTATTGCGCCCGCACATCGGCGATCAGCCATTGCCAGAACGGCAGCGGCTTGGTGTGAGGGTTGTCGACGCGGAATATCTTCACGCCTTCCTTGACCCAGCCCACCACGATGTCCCGCAGTTCCGTCCACAGGCTGGGAATCGCATCGGCCGCGTAGAAATCGACGTTGACGATGTCCTGGTATTTCTTCGGCGGATTTTCCGCATATTTGATCGTGCCGTCCGGCCGCCAGCTGAACCAGCCCGGGTGCTGCTTGAGCCAGGGGTGGTCCTGGGAGCACTGGATCGCGAAGTCCAGGGCGATCTCCAGGCCGTGGTCAGCGGCCGCCGCCACCAGGCGCCGGAAGTCCTCGCGGCTACCCAATTGCGGGTGAATGGCCTCATGCCCACCCTCCTCGCTGCCAATGGCGTACGGGCTGCCCGGGTCGTCGGGACCGGCGGTGAGGGAATTGTTCGGGCCTTTGCGGAAACTGCGACCGATGGGGTGGATCGGCGGGAAGTACAGCACGTCGAAGCCCATGTCCTGGATCACCGCCAGGCGCGAGTGCACATCGTTGAAGGTGCCATGGCGCGCAGGATCGTCGGTGATCGAGCGGGGAAACAGTTCATACCAACTGGCAAACTCAGAAAGCTTGCGCTCCACATCCAGCGGATACTCGGGGCTGATGCTCAAGTACGGGCGATGATCGGCCCGGGACATCAGATCGGCACTGCGCGGTGCCAGGAACAGCGCCACCTGCTCGGTCGGCAACAGACCGGAGAGCTCATGGTGCAGGGCCGCCAGTTGCTCGCTCAGCTCCCCTGTGCTGCGCTCGACGGCCATTTGCACCTGGTTGCGCCCTTCCTGCAGCTCCAGACTGATCGGCACCCCGGCACCGAATTTTTTCTCCAGTTCGTAGCGGAAACTGGCGAACTGATCGATCCAGGCCTCGATGCAAAACACATAGCGACCTTGCTCCGGCACATTGAACTGGCCGCGCCAGCCGTTGTTGCCCAGGTCGCTCATGACCTCGCTGTTCCATACCTCATCCTGCAGCGAACGCCAGCGAATGCGCACGGCCAGCTTGTCATGACCATCGGCGAAGACTTTGCTGGTCACTGTCACGTCCTGCCCAGCCACGGCCTTGGCGGCGAATTGTCCGCCGTCGATCACCGGCATGGTGTTTTCAATAGCGATACGCGGCAACAGCAAGGCTTGAGACAGCGGCAAATGCGGGTTGTAGGCCAGTTCAGTCGGGTGTTCGGCAGTCATCGAGCATCGCTCCTTTTACGCCCCATGGACGCGCTTGTGGCGGTAAAGGCCCAACGGGTCCCTGAAAAAACTCACTTAAACTCCGAACCGAATCAACGACTAAAAGTTCAGAGGGATTTGCCCCTGTGCATCCCGGGGATCAAAGCCGGTGCAAGGAGGTCAACAACAATAAGCACGACTCAAGCCATGTGCGTCACGGAGACCCGTCCTGATGAATATTCCCATCCCGGCCGAAACACCCGATCCGAACATCGATGATCCCACCTTGCCACCGCCCGGCCCTGATCCCGAGCCTATTCCAGAGAAAGACCCGCCACTCGCCCCACAACCGCCGCTGGGTGACCCGCCGAGCGAGGCGCCGCCGGAGCGGGTTTGATTCAAGCGTAGTTGTTCGAGAGGTGACGGGCGTCAGCGTTCTGCTCTAGAGCGGAATGACCGTTCGTCGCCTAGCGGAAAATAAAAAGCAGAAATAGACTGTGTCAAGAGTAGGAAACTTCCCACCTGAAGAATATTTAATCGTCATCTACGTCTAGGTATATGACCCGCGTAATTATTTGTCCTGCATAAGATTTTTTATCCCGTCACCTACGCATTTTTTCCTTCCTCCACTAACGCCACCTATTAGCAAAAAAAAAAACGCATCAGAACTTTCTCTTGGGCGTGAAAGACGCTTCCTACGCCCTTACAAATACCTCCTTGCCAATAGCACCCTTTGACTATAAATATGAGACATCACAAAACAAAGTGACACCTCACCATCCACTTAATTAAGGTGCAATAGAGATGAAGACAAATAACACCCCCTAGGGGAACTCATATTTAACTTTAACAATGATTCTATAAATTCGTATCACCCTCGCTATTATGCACATGAACAATTCAAAAAATATCAATATTTACAATGATTACTCGTCGAGCTTCGCCAACACAATTTGCCCATCCAGACATATAAAAATGGTCCCTTTTCCTTAGGAGTTACGATATAAATATGCGAACACTCGTGCTTACCAAAATTTTTATAAAAGAACAGCTAAAGGAACCCATTGCTCTTTTTTGGATCATGATATCACCTTGCGCTTTTTTTTATTTTCTTGCCATAACAAGACAGGACCCAACCTATTTCGAAAACAATTACATCCTCACCACAGGATGGTTCTATGCATATATTTCATCAAGCGTAGCGCTGTTCGGATTCTCCTTTTACATCATTGGAAGACGAGAAAGCGGCTTTATCAGATCTTTTATATACACTCCCAGCGCCAAGGCACTGTTTCTCAGATCACATTTACTGGCCTACTCTATCATAGCAATTTCTTACTGCGGCGTATTTTATCTCATTACACGCCCTATGTTCGGGAGCTATGACATTCAGGAAATATCACTCCTAACCACCCGCTTCTACGCTTCTTTTTTATTATTCTCCATTATAGGAATGCTGTTTACTCTTTTTCCAATCAACTTCCAGAACTCCAGTACTTTTTTCTCCATTCTTTCTTTTTGCATGTTAATTCTAGGGGTGATGGGCGCCCAGATAGAAAACGAAATCACGAACACTCTAAACATTCTCAATCCACTAACCCTGGCCAACAAGTTGATGAGTGAAGGCTTATTCCACAGACCTTATACCTCGCTAACGATTTTGCTAATTTTCATATCAAGCTATCAAATCACAAAGCACAACCTAAGAATCAACCCAGTCTGGAGCCGTTACTAATGACTTCCTTACATGTCAAGCATATCGATTTCGCCTATGATAAAAAAACAATCCTATCGGATGCCAATCTTGAAATTTCCCAGGGAGCTATTGTTGGCCTACTAGGACCTAACGGTTCTGGAAAAACGAGCTTTTTCGACTTGATTTGCAAACTTAAATTTGTTCAAGCGGGGCGTATAGATAACGACTTCTCAAAAACTCTTTACCTATCGCAAATAATAACTACGCCACCGGCTCTTCGAATGCATGACATTTTTAGAATGATAGTAGCTCTATCATCAGACGAATCCATATCCCAATTTAAGGCACTGGAAAATCTGTCCAGATGGTGTCCAGAAATCGTTAGCCGCTATAAGGACATATGGAACAAAAAAACCTCCTTATGTAGCTATGGTGAAACTCGCTGGTTCTTCACCCTTAGTTTGCTAGCTATTCCAGCCGACTTTATAATTTTGGACGAGCCTACTGCTGGCGTTGATCCGGAATTTCGCCACTATATTTGGCGATGTCTAAAGGGCGCAGCCAAGGATGGAACTACAATCCTCGTTTCCTCACATCAAGTAGAAGAAATTACTACTCACTGCGACATGTTCTATATGATCAGCCAACGTCGCTTAAATCCATTTCAGAACGGTGCAGCTTTTATGCAACGATATAACTCGAAGACGCTGGATGATGCGTTTATCCAAGCGGCTACCGACTCTGATTGGTCACGACAATCTATAAGGCCGTGACCAAGTGGAAATCTCGGTTATTTTTCTTTTTCCAACGCCCGGACAATCACCGGCATCACACTGAAAATAGCCAGCGCCAATATCGTACTCAACACAGCTGTCGCTTCCCGCCCCAACCCGGCGGCGACGCCAATGGCGGCGGTCATCCACAGGCCGGCGGCGGTGGTCAGGCCTTTGACATGACCTTCGTCGCCGTCGGTGTTTTTCAGGATGGTGCCCGCGCCGAGAAAACCAATGCCCGCAACGACGCCCTGGATCACCCGGCTCATGGCGTCGGCCTGGGAGCCAGACATCTGCGGCACCAAGACGAACAGCGCCGCCCCCAGGGCCACGAGCATGTGGGTTCGCACGCCGGCAGCCTTGCCCTTGTGTTCGCGCTCGAAACCCAGGATGCCGCCCAGCAGCGCGGCCATGAGCAGGCGCACCGTGACCCGGGTCATCTGTTGGGCATCGGTGATGTCGGCGAATTCCGCCTGCAGGGTTACCCAGACTTCATGCCACCAGGCGTCCATGGACCGTCCTCTTTCTCATTGGATAAACGATGGACCGCAAGCGAAGCCAGAGGTGCGCCCGACCGCTGATCAGCCACGACGAACCCTGGCCAGCGAGTGGGACCTAATACTCAGGACATTCAGGAAGGAGCGACGTCATGCTTGAGCGAATCGACAAAGACAATACCTGCCACATCAAAACCGCCAACGGAACGAAGCTGCGCCCCGCCAGTGAGCTGGTCATCATCACTGACCCGGACAAGGCCATGTCAGCCGTGGAAGTTAATGGTGACCTGGTCCATCTCACCGAAGCCGAAGTGGATGCCCTGACCGTGGCCGGCGCGACCGATAAGCGCAAGCACCTGAAGGCCACCGACAGCGGCTCGGTGATCTGAATCCCGATCCACAGGCAACAGATGCGATTTGTGGCGAGGGGATTTATCCCCGCTGGGTTGCGAAGCGACCCTAAAGACCCTCGACCGGGTCTGTCCGGCATACCGGGTGCACTGACTTGGGGGCGCTTTGCGCCCCAACGGGGATAAATCCCCTCGCCACAGTAAATTCCCGTGCCACAGTAAATTCCCGCGCCACAGTAAATCCCCCTCGCCACAGTAATATGTTCGGCACTTCCTGGGTGCATCAAAGTGTCGCAGGGCCTGGGCTTCGCGGCATCTGATCCGGTTTTTATCGAAACACCTGAGTCTGTTATGCAAACAGTTCCATGGTCATAGTGCGCCGGCCAGATAGAGGCTGATGAGCGACCGACCATGAGCGATAGAATCCCCGTCCAGTTGATACAGACCTTCGAACCCGCGCCGTCGAAAATCAAGGCCAGGACCACCGATAACCTGATCCACACCCGCAGTTTCACCGGTTTGTTCCGCACCTTGCGCATCAGCGGTGCGGGGGTTCTGTTCCTGCTGTTCTTCGGCACGGTGTGGTTGGACTGGGGCGGCCGCCAAGCGGTACTCTGGGACCTTTCCGAAAGCAAATTCCACATCTTTGGCGCGACCTTCTGGCCCCAGGATTTCATCCTGCTGTCGGCCTTGCTGATCATTGCCGCCTTCGGCCTGTTTGCGATCACCGTATTTGCCGGTCGCGTGTGGTGCGGCTACACCTGCCCGCAGAGCTCCTGGACCTGGATCTTCATGTGGTGCGAGAAAATCACCGAAGGCGAACGCAACCAGCGGATCAAGCTGCAGGCCGCGCCCTGGGGCCTGAACAAACTCTTGCGCCGCAGCGCCAAGCACACACTGTGGCTGGCCATCAGCCTGCTCACCGGCCTGACGTTCGTGGGGTACTTCACGCCGATCCGCCCCCTGGCCGAAGAGTTGCTGACCCTGCAAATGGCCGGCGTGAGCCTGTTCTGGGTGCTCTTCTTTACCGCAGCCACCTACCTCAACGCCGGCTGGCTGCGTGAAGCGGTGTGCATGCATATGTGTCCCTATGCACGCTTTCAGAGCGTGATGTTCGACAAGGACACGCTGACTATTTCCTACGACGCGGCCCGTGGTGAAATCCGCGGCCCACGCAAACGCGAGGCAAACCCGGCCAATATTGGCCTGGGCGACTGCATCGACTGCCAGATGTGCGTGCAGGTCTGCCCCACCGGCATCGACATCCGCGACGGCCTGCAGATGGAATGCATCGGCTGCGCGGCCTGCATCGATGCCTGCGATTCGATCATGGACAAGATGGGCTACGCCCGTGGCCTGATCAAATACACCTCCGAACATCAGTTACAGGGCGGCAAGACTCACCTGCTGCGACCTCGGCTGATCGGCTATACCACCGTGCTGCTGGTGATGATCGGCGCGCTGGTCGTGGCGCTGATGCAACGACCCATGGTGTCGCTGGATGTCAGCAAGGACCGTGGCCTGTTCCGCGAAAACAGCGCAGGCCAGATCGAGAACATCTACAGCCTGAAAATCATCAACAAGACCCAACAGCGCCAGGACTATCAACTGTCCCTGATGGACGGCGACGGCTTCATCCTGCAAGGCAAGACCCAACTGAGCCTGGCCCCGGGGGAAATCGTCGATGTGCCGGTGTCGGTGGCGATGCTCAGCGAACGGCCCGGTAAAGGCTCCCAGGAAATGACGTTCAAGGTCGTCGACAGTGACGCGCCGGGCATCTACAGCATCGCCAAGAGCCGTTTTGTCGCACCGATGAATCGTTGAAGCTTTAAGATGCCGGGCACCTGTGGGAGCGAGCTGGCTCGCGATAGCGGTGGGTCATATGCCACCGTCATCGCGAGCAAGCTCACTCCCACCGTTAAGTTCACAAATTTACTGGTCCCTCCATGAAACGCTACGAGAAATTTGCCGACGACATCGCTGAACTGATCCGCTCGGGCATGCTGGGGCCAGGTCAGCGCGTGCCGTCGGTACGCTACGCCAGCCAGACCTACGGTGTCAGCCCGTCCACCGTGTTCCAAGCCTATTACCTACTGGAACGACGCGGCATGATCCGGGCCCGGCCGCGCTCCGGCTACTTCGTCAACACCCACGCGCCGAGCCCGTTTTCGGAGCCTGCGATCAGCAGCCAGGTGCACGAGTCCACCGAAGTCGACGTCAGTGAGCTGGTATTTTCGGTCCTCGACTCGATCAAGGACCCGGCCACCATACCGTTCGGCTCGGCATTCCCCAGCCCGACCCTGTTCCCACTGCAACGGCTGTCCCGTTCACTGTCCAGCGCGACACGGGACATGGACCCGCGAATGGTGGTCACGGACATGTCGCCAGGCAACCCGCAACTGCGCCGACAGATCGCCCTGCGCTACATGGTCGGCGGGTTGATGCTGCCCATGGAGGAACTGCTGGTCACCAACGGCGCCCTGGAAGCGTTGAACCTGTGCCTGCAAGCCGTGACCGAGCCCGGCGACCTGGTGGCGATCGAAGCGCCAGCGTTCTACGCCAGCCTGCAAGTGTTGGAGCGCCTGAAGCTCAAGGCCGTGGAAATTCCCGTCCACCCGCGCGACGGCATCGACCTGGACGTGCTGGCGCAAACACTGGAACGCCATCCGATCAAGGCCTGCTGGTGCATGACCAGCTTCCAGAATCCCATGGGCGCGACCATGCCCGAGGAGCGCAAACAGGCGCTGGTAGCGTTGCTGCGCCGTCATCAGGTGCCGCTGATCGAGGACGACGTCTACGCCGAACTCTATTACGGCCAGCAGGCCCCCAAGCCCGCCAAGGCGTTCGACACCGAAGGCTTGGTGATGCATTGCGGCTCGTTCGCCAAGAGCCTGGCACCGGGTTATCGCATCGGCTGGGTCGCCGCCGGGCGCTATGCGCAGAAGATCGAACGGCTCAAGCTCATGACCTCGTTGTGTGCCTCGATGCCGGCCCAGGCCGCCATCGCCGACTACCTGCAACACGGCGGCTACGACCGTCATCTGCGCAAACTGCGCTATGCCCTGGAGGAACAGCAAAGCGCGATGCTCGCCGCCATCGCCCGCTACTTCCCCGCCCAGACCCGGGTCAGCCAGCCGGCGGGGGGCTACTTCCTGTGGCTGGAGTTGCCGGAGCAGATGGATTCGCTGAAATTGTTCCAGATGGCCCTGGCCCAGGGCATCAGCATCGCGCCGGGACCGATCTTTTCACCGACCCGGCGTTTCAGGAATTGCATCCGCTTGAACTATGGCAGCCCGTGGACCGAGGCCTCGGAAAAAGCCATGGAAACGTTGGGGCGGATTATTCGATCATTTTGAATTTGGGTTACTACCCGGGGCTCAGCGCCCACCCCCCAGATCCACAAACGTCCCGGTCGCATACGAAGCCTTGTCCGACAGCAGCCAGATAATCGCTTCAGCCACTTCATCCGGACGCCCGCCTCGAGCCATGGGGATCGCTGATTCCAGCTTGCTGACCCGATCCGGGTCGCCACTCAGGGCATGGAAATCGGTGTAGATGTAACCGGGACGCACCGCGTTGACGCGAATGCCTTCGCCGGCCACTTCCTTGGACAAGCCGATGGTGAAGGTGTCCAGCGCGCCCTTGGAGGCCGCGTAATCGACGTACTCCCCCGGTGCGCCCAAGCGCGCGGCCACCGACGAGACGTTGACGATGCTGCCACCCTGCCCGCCGTGCCTGGGCGACATGCGCAGCACCGCGTGCTTGGCGCAAAGAATCGGCCCCAGCACGTTGGTCTTCATGATCTTGAGAATGCGGAATTCGGACATTTCATCGAGCCGGGATTTCTGCGCGACCGTGCCGGCGTTGTTCACCAGGGCGGTGACACGGCCAAGCTCGGCGTCCACCCGGTCGAACAGGCCGATCACTTCGTCTTCGATGCTCACGTCGGCCCGCACGGCAATCGCCTGCGCGCCCTTGGCCCGGACCTGTTCGAGCACATCCTGCGCGGCACTTTCGTCGGACTGGTAATTGATGCAGATCCGATAACCCAACTCGGCAGCCAACAGCGCCGTGGCCGCCCCGATTCCGCGGCCGCCACCGGTGATGACGATGACTTTATCCACGTTTGCTTCCCCCATTCCACGGATAGACGTGCGCTGCCAAGAATAGCGTTCGCGTCACACTTTGCACAAACCGCTGTGCTTACCGGGCCAGGGCGCGCAGATCCAGGCGTCCGTCCAACAGCGGCGGGCACCAGTAATAGCCGCCGGTGATTGGCCGGCTCATGCGATACAGGCCATCGGTGATACCGTCTTCCAGGCCACTCATGCGGCGCAGTTGTGCCTCGAAAGCATCGAGGGAGAAACCGAACGCCAGGAACATCAGCCCCGCACGGTCGCCTTCGATCCACGGCATGGAGCGACGGACCACGAACGCCTCCGGGGCGAAGCTTTCCTGGGCGGTGCGCTTGACGTGGGCCGATTCCGGTGCGTCGTCGATTTCTTCGTTGTCGCTCAGGCGCCGGCCCATGATGTTGTCGCGCTCATGGGGTTGCATCGCCGCGAAACCATCCAGATCGTGCTGCCATTGCTGGATCGCGGCGAAACTGCCACCGCGCACCCCATCGGCGCCCTGGGCCAGGGCGGCAGCGATGGCAGCCTCGTCGTGCGGGTTTTCGGTGCCGTCTTCGTAGCCGGTCAGGTCATGGCCGGTCATATGGCGGAAGGTTTCGTTCATCTGTACCAGGCGCAGCGCCGGGGCCAGCGCCGCCTCGATGGCGCGACTGCGGTGCATCAGCTCGCCACGGTCTTCGCCGTGCAGCCAGCACCACAACGCGTGCTGGGTCGAGGGGTTGTCCACGCCGACGCCGGCCAACGCAGGAAAGGCCCGTAGGCCTTCGACCTGGGCGCCCAACGCCTGGACCAGCGATTCACCAAAGCCGATCACGGCACGGTTATCGAGCAACAACCGGAGTTTGTCTAGCGCAGCCGGCAATGCTTCGACCGATTCCAGGGCAAAAAACAAATGACGGGCCTGAGGCGGAACAGGGGTGGCGAGAATGCCGGGCTGGTAGTAACTCATGTGAACTCCTTTAGAAAGAGCCGCGAGTTTACCCGGCGGCTGCCGCTTTGTGTGGTTTGGCTTGAGGTCCGGTCGCGTCGGGTAACCCGACCGTTTTGTGGGAAGTTTCCCGCAGCCCCGTCAGACGACTCAGAAAACATGCCTCGCCCGATAACCTCGGATTGCCGGGCCGCCAAAAACGCCCTAGATTGAGCCCCCTCCAGGAAGGTCAACGAGAACGCTGCACCATGCCAATTGCCAGATCGATACTCGCCGGGATTTTTTTCCTGGTCTGCGGAACGCCCGTAAGCTTTGCCCAGGAACGCATTGAAGACACGGTCAATGCCGTCATCCAGCCCTTGATGAAGCAACAGGACATCGCGGGCATGGCGGTAGCGATCACGCACAACGGCCAACGGCAGTTTTTCAATTTTGGTGTCGCCGCCAAGGACACGAAAAAGCCGGTCACCGAGCAGACGCTCTTCGAGATCGGTTCGATCAGCAAGACCTTCACCGCTACCCTGGGCGCCTATGCCCAGGCCCAGGGCAAACTGTCCCTGGCCGATCCGGCCAGTCGCTTCGCCCCGGAGCTGCGCGGCAGCGCCTTCGACGGCATCAGCCTGCTCAACCTCGCCACCTACACCCCCGGGGGCCTGCCGTTGCAGTTTCCCGACGAGGCGGACCACCCAGACCGGATGTTCGATTACTACAAGACCTGGAAACCGCTCTACCCGACCGGCACCCAACGGGTCTATTCAAACCCGAGCATCGGCCTGTTCGGCTTCCTCGCGGCCCGCAGCCTGGGGCAACCATTCGATGAGGTGATGGAGCACACGCTGATGCCCGGGCTGGGCCTCAAGCACAGTTATCTCCGGGTGCCGCAGGATCAGTTGGGCCGATACGCCCAAGGCTATGCAAAGGACGGCAAACCCGTCCGGGTCGGCCCGGGTGTGCTGGACTCCGAGGCCTACGGGGTGAAAACCAGCTCATCGGACCTGATTCGCTTCGTCGAGGCCAACCTGCAGCCGGAAAAACTCGACGCCGATCTGCGCAAAGCCATCGCCACCACCCATACCGGGTTCTATTCGGTTGGTGGGATGACACAAGGGCTGGGCTGGGAGTTCTACCCTTATCCGATCGGCCTGGACACGTTGCTGGCCGGCAATGCACCGCAGATGGCCATGGCGCCGAACAAGGTAGAACCGCTCGATCCGCCCCGCCCTGCACCGGACAATGCTTGGATCAACAAGACCGGCTCGACCAACGGGTTTGGCGCCTACGTGGCTTTCGTGCCCGGTAAAAACATGGGCATCGTGCTGTTGGCGAACAAGAATTATCCGATTGAGGAACGGGTGAAGGCGGCGCACCGGATCCTGACGGCGCTGCAAGCGCAGTAGAAGGTTGAGTAAGTCACTGTGGCGAGGGGATTTATCCCCGCTGGGCTGCGCAGCAGCCCTAAAGCAGCGGACTCAATCTTCCTGACACACCGAGTTGTCTGGTTTGGGACTGCTGCGCAGCCCAGCGGGGATAAATCCCCTCGCCACAAAAGGGACCTCATCGACCTTTAGATCAATCGTCCAACGGCTTCACCGCAGCCGCCGGCTTGACTGCCTTGCCAGCCTTGGCGCCTTTCGCATCCTTGGCTGGTGCAGGCTCTGGCGCGGGTGGTGGGGCTGGAGGTGTCGCTTCTTTTTCTGCCGCAGGCAGTTTATCGACGGCATCGAAGAGGTCTTTCAGTTCGATCGCCCCGGAATGCTCAAGCTTCTTTTCCCCGTCCTTGCCCACCAGGATGATCTTGGTCTGAGCCCCGGCGCCCAGCTTGAGGGAGCGGATCAGCGCCATGGTGCTTTGCGGGTCCAGGTCCTTGCCATCGCGCTGCCCAATGGTATTGAGTACGGTGTAGAGCACCATGTTGCGCTCGGAAAAACCCTGCTTGCCTGCTGGTTCATCCAAGGCCTTTTTCAGGCTGACCCAGGCCGGGTCGACCGTACTCGGCGCGATAACGATCAGGGGGCGTGCCCTGCCTGCATCCGCCACCAGGGGTGAGTCGCTATCGGCAGCGAACAGGGGGCCGGCGATGGCCAGCAAGGTAGCGAAGGTCAACGACCGAATGAGCATGCGCCTCTCCTTTTGATATTTACGCTGTACTGATTGCACAGGGCGGCGATTGTTCCGCGAGAGTCGCTCAATACTGCGCCTGCCTGACTTGAAGCTTAGGCCAGGGGGGTCATTGCGCAACCGTAAGGAAAGTATGGCGCGAGAGTTGGAGCGGGGACCACTGTGGGAGCTCGCGATAGCGGCTTGACAATCAACATCGAGGTCGACGGTTCGATCGCTATCGCGAGTAAGCTCGCCCCCACATTGGACCAGAGTGATCGTTCTAGAACGCCAGCTTGAACCCGATCATCGCCAGCATCACCGCCAGGCACGGTCGTAGCAGTTCGTCGGAGATGCGTCCCGACAAATGACTGCCCAGGTAGATCCCCGGCAACGAACCGATCAGCAGGAAACCCAGGATGTGCCAGTCCATGTTGCCCATGCTCGCATGGCCCAGGCCAGCCACCAGGGTCAGCGGTACGGCGTGGGCGATCTCGGTGCCCACCAGGCGCTTGGTGACCAGGAACGGGTAGAGGATGAACAGCGCAACGGTGCCCAGGGCGCCAGCGCCGATGGAGGTCAAGGCGACCATGGTGCCGAGCACGAGGCCGGTGATGACCGTGAGCACATTCAGACGCGTGCCAGTGGGGTTGTAGTGCCCGCCGGCGCGGTCATGGGCGAATTGCAGCAAGCGTTTCTTGAACAGGATGGCCAGGGCGGTGGCGAACAACACAAAGCCCAAGGCTTGCTTGATCACCGCGTTCATGGCGTCGGGGGAGCTGTGCAGGCTGCTGAGAAACCACAGCGTCAAGCCGACCGCCGGCACACTGCCCAACGTCAGCCAGCCAGTGATAGCCCAGTCGATGTTGCGATTTTTTGCATGAACCAGGACACCGCCAGACTTGGTAATGGCTGCGTACAGCAGGTCAGTACCCACCGCCGTCGCAGGGTTGATACCAAACCACAACAGGATCGGGGTCATCAGCGAACCACCGCCGACGCCGGTCATCCCAACGATGAAGCCGACCACCAGGCCTGCAACGACTAAACCGACATTACCGAAATCCATTAAACCCGTCTCAGCACGACCGCATGAAAAATCTGGCCGCGAGCATAGCGATTTTTCTTATAACCCCCTATATCGATGTGATCTATCTTTATTCCTTTTCCGTCATTTCACTGGACCGGCAGGAAATTGAGGAACAGCAGGCTCTGGGCGTAATTCAAGCCGATTCGCCGGTAGCGCTCATCGAGCATCTGGGTCAGCAGGTCCAATCGGGCGACGATTTTTCCAAACTCCACGGCGAAACTCAGGTTGCTGCCCTCCTCCGAGATCTCATTGGAAAACAGCAACAGCTTGCCGTCCTTGTTCTGCCGCTGACTCAGCAGCCAGGTGGCTTTTTCGATATTGCGCGCCGCGTTGCTGACAAAACGCGGGTCGATGGTGTCGGTCATGTAGAACTCGAGGCGATTGCCGTGCGCGGTCACCAGCATGCTGCCAATGGCATAGATGAACGCCCCTACCCGATCACCGAGAAACTCCGGGCTCATGGCGTAGCTCAGGGCCGCCAGGTCCTTCTTGCCACCCAGGGTCGGCAACGGCTGTTGCTGCTCGATGGCCATGCGCACCTGTTTTTCCGCAGTGCGAGCGTCGAGAAAACCGGACTTGCGCAGCTCCTCGGGGTTGCGCAGGTACAGCTTGTTCATCAGCAAATAGAGGCTTTGCAGATTGTCGTGCATCGACAACGTGGCCATGCGGTCGACGCTGGTCTGCAAAAACTCCTGGGGCCTGGCGTTGCTGAACTGGGTGACCATGTCCCGTCCCTGCTGATGGCTGCAGCCGCCGCTGAACAGCATCGACACACCGACCAACAAAGCCAGGCAGCAGCGGCGCAATCTCGTCACAGGATAAAAAACACCGGCCATCGAATCTCGGTCTGGGCATGGGGAAGCGATGGGGGGTCGTCGCTTCCAGGCCATGGATAGAGCGGCAAAAATCACAAAAGTGCAGTACCTGGAGAAAACCCTCGGTCTTCAGCAACGACCCAATCACGCAATTAGTCTTACTTTTTAATTGATAAATCCTCATTAATGGCTATAAATCCCTTCTCACCCATCAAATAGAAAGACTACTAACCAGAAAAACCTTCAGCGCTGTCCGACCAGTAGCGGACTCGCCCCGCGTTCAAAACAACAACAAAACAACAGGAAGGAAGGTCATACCATGCTTGAATCCAGACAACTGCTCACGGCCCTCGGAGTGTCTCTGATGATCGCCACCTCGGCTTCCCAGGCTGCCGGCCTGACCAACGAACGCGGTGCGTTCGGCAAAACCGACGACGGCACGGCGGTGGAAAAATTCGTGCTGCGCAACAGTCACGGCATGGAGGCCACGGTCATCACCTACGGCGGCATCCTCCAGTCATTGAGCGTGCCGGACAAAAACGGCAAGGCCGCCGACATCGTGCTCGGCTTCGACGACGTGCAGGGCTACCAGAAGAACGGCAGCGTGTATTTCGGCGCCACCATCGGCCGCTTCGGCAATCGCCTGGCCGATGGGGCCTTCGAGCTGGACGGCAAGCGTTACCAGGTGCCGCAGAACGACCATGGCAACTCCCTGCACGGTGGGCCACAAGGTTTCGACAAACGTGTCTGGAAGGCCCAGCCCCATGATGGAAAGGACTCGGTGGGCGTCACCCTGACCTACGTGTCACCGGATGGTGAGATGGGCTTTCCCGGCACGCTGAAGACCGACGTCACCTACAGCCTCAACGAACAGAACGAGTTGCGCATCGATTACAAGGCGACCACCGACAAACCCACAGTGCTGAACCTGACCAACCACAGCTATTTCAACCTGGCTGGGGCCGGTAACGGCGACATCCTCGAGCAGCTCGCGACCCTGCACGCAGCCCACTACACGCCGGTCACCGGCAAACTCATCCCCACCGGCGAACTGGCCCCCGTGGCCGGTACACCGATGGACTTCACCCAACCCACCGCCATCGGCACCCATATCAAGGCCGATCACCCGCAACTCAAGTTCGCCGAACCGAAACAGGGCGGCTTCGATTTCAACTGGGCGCTGGACGCCAAGGGTGACGTGAGCAAACTGGCCGCCGAGGTGTACGACACGGACTCCGGACGCCGCCTGCAGCTCTACACCACCGAACCTGGCGTGCAGTTCTACACCAGCAACTTCCTCGACGGCACCGTCAAGGGCAAGCAAGGCAAGGTCTATCCGCATTGGGGCGCGTTCACCCTGGAAACCCAGCACTACCCCGACTCGCCCAACCAGCCGAACTTCCCTTCGACGCGGCTTGATCCGGGCCAGACCTACACCCAGACCATGGTGTTGAAGTTCTCCGCGAAGTAACGCCCCCGCCGAATCGTTCCCATGCTCGCGTGGGAACGATCAACACTGAACACTTGGTCTATCCTGCTGCCACACGTCAAAGCAAAAAAACAGGAGATAGGCATGAGGACGCTGGAATTGGCGGGTGTGTCCGTACCGGTAATCGGCCAGGGCACCTGGCGCATGGGTGAGGAACCGTCCCATCACAAGAAAGAAGTCGCGGCCCTGCGGTTGGGGATCGAACTGGGCATGACCCTGATCGACACGGCGGAAATGTATGCCGAAGGCGGTGCGGAGACAGTCGTTGGCGAGGCGATCACCGGCCTGCGGGACCAGGTTTTCCTGGTGAGCAAGGTCTATCCCCACAACGCCAGTCGCAAAGGCATTCCCCTGGCCTGCGAACGCAGCTTGCGCCGGCTCGACACCGATTACATCGACCTTTATCTATTGCACTGGCGCGGGCAGTACCCGTTGGCAGAAACCGTCGAAGCGTTCGAACGCCTGCGCGAAGAAGGCAAGATCGGCCGTTGGGGCGTGTCGAACTTTGACGTCGATGACCTCGAGGAGCTTGCCTCGCCGGCCTGCGCCACCAACCAGGTGCTGTACAACCTGCAGGAACGCGGCATCGAATTCGACCTGCTGCCCTGGTGCCAGCAACGGCCCATGCCGATCATGGCCTACTGCCCGGTCGGTCAGGGCGGGCACCTGCTCAAGGATCACACCCTGGGACAGATCGCCGAACGCCATCGCGCCACACCGGCGCAGATTGCACTGGCCTGGCTGTTGCGCCAGGACAATGTGATTGCCATTCCCAAGGCCGTGAAGCCTGAGCATGTGCGTTTGAATGCCGAGGCGGCGACCCTGAAGCTGGAACCGCAGGATTTGGCCGCCCTCGACCTGATATTTCCCCAGCCCCAGGGCAAGCAGCGGTTGGCGATGGTTTAGTTTCCCCGGGCCTGGCGCCTTTTTTTGGGGCGAGGGAGCTTGCTCCCGCTGGGCTGCGCAACGGCCCCTTTTGCGATCGCTTCGCGATCGAGCGGGAGCAAGCTCTCATCAAACAAAATACAACCCTCTGTTTTTAAAAAGCTTTTAAGCTGCATCGACCACCCTCATACCCAACTTAGTAGCCTTGCGTTGCAAGGCTCTAATTTGGCGATTACGACTTTGGGCCTCAAACTCCTCTATGCCTTTTTCCACATAAGGCTGTCCTTTGGTCAGCATGGCGTAGATCAACCGGGCCAGTTGATGGGCGGTAGCTTTGATCGCGCATGAGGTATCCATGCGGGCCAGTCTGGCGCGGTGACTGGCGCCAATAAAGCTCTTGTCGTTACGGGCACTGGAAGCAGCCTGCTTCAGGGCCTG
>NZ_FPIX01000059.1:0-27512 GCF_900119205.1 Pseudomonas sp. NFACC16-2
AGGGCAGCGCGAGCAGTAGATGACCTTCAAGTACACCTATAACCACCGAGTCCCAGGACGCTCTGATGAACACGAAAGCCTGCGGGGCCATTTCGTCAACCTTATAGACGCCTGGGGTTTCGCTGTGCCATGAGCCGGGGCCGTTGAATTCAATACTCCATTCAACGTGTTCGGTAATATCCCTGTTATTGGCTATGGCTCTTAAAGCGACTTCTGTCAAACCTTCCAAACTGCCAGGGGCCTGAATGGTTATCGCGGGAGTTGTCTGTGTAACCACCATGTAAACCGACGCCGTATACCCTTTATAAGTCGCCACGAGTTCATCCATCACATAGGTTTTCCCTTCGACGACTTCTTTATTCGAGACATAGGTGTAAACGCCATTATTGGATTCGATAGAACCGCTCTCCCCCGGAACCGGATTGTTGATGACGACTGTAGGCGCAGGGCTGTCCTCATCGTCCTTCAGATAGCCAAGCTTTAACGGTACACGCTCGTCTTTATCGCAAATCTGAATCAGTGGATTGATCGTCAAGCGCGAGCGGACTACCGTCACCAAGGCAGAACTGCTGAACTGGGTAACAGGGTCGGTTGCGGTGACCCGTACACGGGTGAAACGCCCCTGGACCTGGTGCACTGCCGGAGGTGTATAGACCCCTGTGTCTTCATCGATCGTACCTACGCCGACAGCGAGACGCCGCAAGTGCTCAACAGCCCATTTCAGGCCGGGTCTTGCAGGAAAAACCTCAAAAGCATAGTGCGGCCCGCCGGCGGCAATACGGGGTTCCGGCGTGGTGATGGCGAACGTTGTTTGAGCGGGATTGATGCGACCGAACAGGCCGACATCATGAGGGGACTGTAAATTGAGCATCTGAATGGTTTCGCCGTAGTTAAGCTCGAGATTTTCCTCAATAAATCCCATCACAGCGCCGCCCGTAGGGAACTGATCTTTGATTGCGCCCGCGATCATCCCCGACGCATCCATCGCCAACAAATTCAATAAAATTTCAGCAATCTGTAACATTAACAATCCCAACAAAATAAACAGCCCGAACACTATCTCCGCTATCGGATCTGTTAAACTCAACTTACGCTTAACGTCATCGCCAAACTTAAAAATATCAACGCCCGACTCAGGCTCTACATTGCTTTCAACATCATAGCTTATTCTTTTCAATGTGCCACCGGCGCCATCATCAATCAATTGGTAATACGCCGTGACGATTAAATTGTAACCCAAGTTCCTGCTCGGATATTGATCTATGAGTCCTTGAAGCCCCTCAAAATTAGTTGCTACGACATTCATGCTAGCTCTAACAGTCCCGGTACATAGCCACCGGACGCTGATCTGTTGCCCATGCAGCTCAACCTTCAGACGTTCACGGGCCGCCAGAAGAAATTCAGGATGACTAACCTCAAGATCCGCCCATATTGGACCCAAAAAGGTGGTCATCATCTCCAAACGATGATTAAATGTCCCACCAGGAACCGTAATACCCCCGCCTTTAGCCGTCACAACAATATCTCCGTTATCGTCATCAAAAACATAATTAAAATCATCGTGATCAATCGTTTCCGCCAGCGATCGAACCAACTCAGCAATAACTACTCGGCCTCGCCCTACCAATACAGTGGCAGAGTAATCCCTTCCGGCGTCATTCGGGATCAAGTAACGAAAACCACTGTTCGAACCAGGAAAGTCTCCCTCATGTCTACCCTCCATGCGCACGAAGGCAAGCATCGCTCCCTCGCCCTCCTGGCTACCCTGCTGCGTGCGCAAGCCGAAAGAACGCGGTTGCATCATGGGGTTGATACCCCGCTTAATCGTGCCCAGGGTCCAGACACGCTGTTCATCATTCAATCGATTAAACAAGGCCTTGAAAACTCTGCCGGCCAGCTCTTGCTCTGTCTGGGTTTCGGCAAACGTCAAGCGAAAGTTATCGCTTTTGCTCAGGTCCAGGCGGATATTCCCATTGTCGGCAATTTCTCCCGACACTTCGGGCAATAACAGGTCCAGGAATAAGCTCGGCCCGTCCAGCGGGTCATAATCCAAGATGCGCGTGACATGCCACACCGTCACGTCTTTTTCGATGGAGACTTGACGACCGGCCACAACGGCCATCCGCAGATTGGCCTTCGAATTATCAAGACCGGTATCCTCGTAATGCAAACGAGGTACATCCATTACAAACTCTTGAATATATTCCCGAAAATTGCCACCGCTACCACCTGTCGCAATGGCTCCGGTAATGGACGGGATATAGCTGCCCAAACTGAACTTATCAATGTAGTTTTGAATCAGCAGCAGATTGGTTTTGTTGCGTTCCATGGCCACAATCGCATCCCATTTGCTCATGCGATCCTGATCCTTCATCCAACTCAGAAGCTCTGCCAACGTATAGGTAGTTGCCATTGCCATACCCTCAAATGTCAAAATCAATGGTGAGCCGAGCCGTCTCGCACACTCACGACTGAGCGCTTCCTATCGAGATAAACGTCACAAAACCATCTAATCGCCAGAACAGCAAAAAGCGATTACCGAACCGTGCCCTTCAACGACAATCAGTCTTTCCATCAAAAAAATAGTGCGTTCAAGGCGCCACAAGCGCTTACCTACATAAAAAACAGACGTAGGGACTCTTCCCCTAACGGTTCGCCACCCTCGTTGAGTTTTCATGCAACGATAAAGACGTTTTACCCCTGACCGATGGCGCCGACCACTATCAGAACTGTTAGGTTACCGGCGCTCTGCAGACTGTTACCGTATCGACAACTCACCGTAGCCCTGCCGTTAAAAGGCGCCATTCATTATGGCTTTCGATGACTCATTGAGGTGTGCCCCCATGAGTGCCGATACTTCCGTTCCCTCCAACGCATTCAACTTCATGCAGTCGCTGCAAAGTGGCGTTGACCCACGTACCGGGCAATACCGGATATCCCTCGACTTACCCGAACTCAAGGGCAACGATTTGCGCGGCCCGGGGTTTTCGCTGGCATTGGCTTTCAGCGCTCTCAACACAACGGACAGCGGCTATGGCATCGGCTGGAATGTGCAGCTGTCCGAATACGATATGAACAAGCAGGTTTTATCCACGAGCACAGGCGAACGCCACACCGTGACCGCCAATGGCGTGGATGGGGAACTGCTGATGGAGACCAAAAAACTCGACAGTTTCCGATTCTTCGAATACACGCCATTTCAAGATAAGAAACAGTTCATGCTGGTGCACAAGACCGGCACCGTGGAAATTTTGCGAGAGCGCGGCATGGGTAGCGACCGCGTCGCCGTTCCGATCGAAATCTATAGCCCCCTGGGCCACAGGCTGGTCCTTGCCTATACCTCATTCAACGGACACACGCTGCTGCAATCGGTCAACGACGACGCGGGGATCCCCTTGTTGAGCGTGCGGCGCGACGCCGGCAAACTGGATCTGGATCTCTACCCCAATGTCGATGAGGCGCTCCCTGCGCGGGCGCGCTATACGATGACTTTCGACTCGGGCGAGCTGAAATATGCCCGCACCATTGCCCTGCCTGCCGATGAATCCGGCCAACGGGGTTACTGGCGATTCGACTACACGATCAAACATGGGCACACCGTGGTGACCAAGGTGGAAAACCCGTTGGGCGGTAGTGAACTGATCGTCTATGACAGCGAACACAGCTTCCCCGGCCCGTCAGGCCGCTACCTGCCACGTGTCAGCCGTCACGAGATTTATCCCGATGGCGCCCCTGACAACCCGGACAAGGTGCAAGTCGAATACACCTATCCGGATGACAAGAACTTCCTGGGCAACACCTTGCCGATCCAATGGGGCACCGACAACAAGGACCCGCTGATCTATCAGAGCGGTACTTACGACTACAGCACCGTGGAAACCCACTACCTGGCGGGAAGACCTGTGCGCAGTGTCAAACGCACGTTCAACCGTTTCCACTCGCTCATACTCCAGACCACGACGCAAGGTGACAACATCCAGGAAACCGAAACCGTTTACCCTTTGCGCAACGGCTCGGTGCTGGATCAACCGAATACCTATCAACTGCCTACGCAGGTGATCAATCGCTGGCGGCTTAAAAGCAACCCGACACGTCAACGCGCAGAAACAGAGACCTACACCTACGACAGCTCCGGCAATGAACTGACCCACGTTGAGGCCAGTGGCATCACCACCACCAACGTCTACTACCGCGCCTCTGGCGAAGAGGACTTCCCCGATAACCCCTATGGGTTTGTCTGCAAAGTCAAGAGCAGCACGGTGACGCCCGCGCCGGACCACGAACCGGCCCCGACCTTGCGGACCCACTACCGCTACATCGAAATACCTCCACTGGCCAGGACCCCGCTCGCGAGGCCCGTCACGCTCGAGGAGCAAGTTCTGGTTCAAGTGCACGATGCCGGCACCCCCCAGGAACGAGAGGAGGCGTTGCAGAGCACCACCTACCAATACTGGACTGACCTGAACGACCCTTTACGTCATGGTCAATTGTCGCGGCAGGCTGTACGCCTCAATGGCTCCACCACCTACACTGATACTGATTACAAAAGACTCTTCGGCATCGACTTCCCCGAACCCGCCATCCAGCTCACCACGACCTTGAGCACCGATTTCGACGGTGTCAAGAAAGTCAATATCGAGCAAACTTCGGCACTGACCGGAAAGCTATTGTTGTTGCACTCGAGCGACGTGGAAATCAGCTATGAGTACGACAAACTAGGACGACTGGTTCGTGAAACCACGGCGCCCCGAAGTAGCGAATTCAAGGCTGTACGCACCTATCAGTATTACCCTTCTGCCGGCCTGGGGCACTTCAGTGGGCGAGATGCCGTCAACGCACGCGGAATCACCACCCGAACCCAAATCGACGGACTGGGACGCCAGATTTATGAAGAGCGCGATAATGTCAGCGAAACCAACCCCGCGCGCGTCGAACAAACCTGGAAAGCTCGTTACAACGGTTTGGGCGAGCTGATCGAAGAAACCCGCTACGACTATTTTGAAGGGCGCTCCTTCGCCTACACCACCACCTATGAGTATGACGACTGGGGCGAACAGTCCTGTATCACTGGCCCTGACGGTGTGCAGGCCCACACCGAATTCAACCCCATCGGCATCGCCGTCGGTCACCCATCTCCCTGGAACGGTCTGGTGGAAACCCGCTGGCGGCAAAGCCCTGGCCACTCTCCGATGATCAGTGGCAAAAGCGAGACCCGCATCAACTCGCTGGACAAACCGGCGCAGACAGCCAGCCTCGATGCACAGGGCCAGGTACTTGCCACCCGCACTTACCAGTACGATGGCCAGGGTAACTGCACACAAGAGGTCGACGAACTCAAACGCAAGACGCTTTACAGCTATGACCCTTGGTCCCGCATGGTCACCACCACCTTGCCGGACCAGTGTGTAGTATCACGCGAGTATGCCACCCACAGCCGCTCGGAACTGCCCACGGCACTGTGGGTGAAACCCGCCTCCGGCAGTTCACCCGACCCCGTGTTGATCGGCACCCAGACCTTCGACGGCCTGGAACGCCTGACCGAAACCCAGACCGGCATGCGCAGCGAAACGCTCGGCTACATCGACGATCAGTTGCAACCCAACACGAGAACCACCGCCGCCGGCGCGGTGATCACCTATGAATACAAAAACTTGCAACTGACCGATCAGCCCACCGCCATTCATTCGCCCGATGCACAGAGCGCCTTTGACTACCACCCGGTCTCGGCTCGTCTGGTCAAGGCGCAGAACGAGCAAGGTTCGCGTCACTACGAATACGACATCACCAACCAGGTACGCAGTGAGCAATGGGTCGATGAGCAGGGATTGTCCTGGGAAACCCAATACATCAGCACATCGGGCGGACAACTGCGCAAGCGCTTGGATATCAACCACCTCAACACCGTCGAAAACGTCTACGAATACGACAGCGCGGGACTCGTTACGCGCAGCGTTCAGGGTAGCCTGGAAGCGACATTCGAATACGATGCTCTCAGTCGCTTGAGCAAAACCACCAGCGTTGATACTGACGCCAACACCACGCTCATCACCGAGTTGACGTATGACGATCAGGATCAGGAAATCCTGCGGACGATCACATTGCCGGGGCATTCGACACGGACCATCGAGCAGGTCTGGTATCCCGACGGGCAGCTCAAGTCACGTCATCTGCAAGTCGAGGAGGCAGGCCTTCTGAACAGCCTGCTCCTGGAGGCGTTCGACTACGACGACCGTGGCCGCTTGAGCGTCCATACCTGCTCGGGCCGGGATTTGCCCAAGGATGAAGCCGGTCGCGCCATCGAGCAACAAATGTACGTTTTCGATGACCTGGACAACATCACCCTACGAGTGAGCCAGTTTTCGGGAGGGGCCAGCGAGGTCAACGAATACTTCTACGCCGACGACGACCGCTGTCGCCTGGTCAGGATGACCCGCAGCCTCGATGGAGGCCCCACGCAGGAACAGACCTTCGACTACGACGATAATGGCAACATGCGTAACGATGAGCAGGGGCAATTGCTGCGCTACGACAGCCAGAGCCGCCTGCTGGAAGTGCGCTCCGTCAGCCAGCAACCGGTCATGCAATACCAGTACGATGGGCATGATCGCCTGATCAGTTCCCAGGAGGGTACCCAGGCGAAATCCCTGCGCCTCTACCAGGGTGACGAACTGAGCTATACCGTCCAGAGCGCCGCACAGACCCACTTCTTCACCGCCGCAGACCAGGTCCTGGGCCAACACCAACCGGGTGATCCGTCGAAAAACCTGCTGTTGTTCACCGATGCTAATGGCAGTGTACTGGGCGAATGCCAAGGTGCCGCGTTACGCGCGGCCATCTATAGCGCCTACGGCGAGCGCAGCAGCGAAGAACCTTTATTGAGCGTTCGGGCCTTCAATGGCGAGGTGCGGGAAAGTAGCAGTGGCTGGTATCTACTGGGCAACGGTTATCGCGCCTACAACCCGGTGCTGATGCGCTTTCACAGCCCGGACTCCTTCAGCCCTTTCGGTGCCGGTGGCGTCAACCCCTACTGCTATTGCCTGGGTAACCCGATTCGCTTCAAGGACCCGACGGGCCATGTGAGTTCGGTCTCGCGCATGAAACACCCGGATGAGGATCGGGTTCCGGGCGCGTACAAACGAAGTAAAAACTGGGTCGCTGTCGCTATCAGCGCCGCCGTGACTGTCGTTGCGGCTGTCTTTGCTGTCATTACCTGGGTCCCCACAGGCGGTCTGAGTGGCCTGGCATTGGTTGCCGCCGTGATTGCCAACGTAGCATCAGTGACTGCCGTAGGTTTGGGGTTCATTACTACGGCGATCAGAGCGGCAACAGCCGATGATAATGAGGACGCTTTGCTGGTGGGCCAGATATTGGACTACGCAGGCATGGGAATTGGCTTGGTTGGCGCGGTCGGTGGTTACGCTGTAGGACATGCTATAGCGTCACAGACAGCAAAACAGGGGCCTAAGTGGTTCAACGGGCTCGTCATGAGTGGGGTCAGCGAACTCCCACCGCCGCGCCTGCAAATACCCAGAGCGAAGGTGAATCATAACCTGCCTTACTATCGCCATTCAGCCCCGGTGAGTTCGGCAGTAAAGAATGCAGCGCCCCCTCCCGCTCCCAATCCCATGCAACCGGGCGGTGGCTTGCCATTCAACGCAGCGGATCTAAGAAATGCTGCAGGCAAATTAAGACACGTCGGCTTGAACGGACAGGAGGTAAAACCTGCCGCCTCGGTCACTCAGGAAAGCATAGTTTTTAAGTTGCTGGGGGAAGGAAAGACATTAAAAGAAGCAAAGACGATAGCAAACAAAACATCCAATTCCAGTCAGATCTCGGGTGCCGCACTGAAATCAAACGAGTTAAAAAACGCAGGGAAGGACATCAGAACCTGACACGACACCACGGCTTTAACCACGCAAACTTCACCTGCTGTGGTTAAAGCCTTTTTTCGAAACATCTTGTTCCCATCTCCCAACACGCCAACTCGATCATTGAGAACTTTCTCATATCTCCCCCCCGACGCCCTTCTTAAACTCCCCTCCGAAGAGACCTTATCGACACCGGCCAAATCGCAGTGCGCCCCGTCCGGTCTCACGCCTTGAATGCCGAGCACTGCATCCACTGGATTCCCACCATGAAAAAAACCTCCCTCGCCCTGTGCCTTGGCCTGGCGACCAGCCTGGCAGGCACCGCGGCGCTTGCCAACACCGGTACCATCCACTTCCAAGGTGAAATCACCGCCAGTACCTGCCCCATCGAAGTCGTCAACCCAGGCGATGGCACCATCGGCAATACCGTTTACATGGGCAGTGTCGATGCCAGTCACTTCACCCGGGTCGGGGATGAACTGCTGGGCAAGGACTTTGTCCTGCGCGTCAAAGGCGGCTCAGGCTGTGTGATCGCCCCTGGCCAAACCGCCACCACGACCTTCAACGGCGCCGCCGACAGCAGCGGCGACTACTTTGCCGTTGCCCCGACACCGGGCCATGCGACGGGTGTGTCCATCGCGATCCGCGACAAGTCGGGCGCCGCCATCGCACCCGGCACCAGCTCCGTCGCGTACAACCTGGTCGCCGGCGGCGAAACCGACATGCTCTTCCATGCCCGTTATCGCTCGACCGCTGCCACGGTAACGCCGGGACCTGCCTCGGCGCACATCATGTTCCTTGTGAACATCATCTGATTTCCGCCCGCGCACGCCATGAGTTGCCGGCTTGTAAGCCGGATTCCCCATGGCGCAAGCGCACTGCACCTCAGGCGCAGTCCCGCGCCTGATCCACCGGTACTTTTCTATGTTCACGTTCATCAAGCAGCCTGGGGCCGCGCGGTCAATTCTAGGTGCCTGCGCGGCACTGTCGATCTTGTTTTTCCAGAGTGCCCAGAGTCAGGCGGCGCTGAGCCTGAGCGGCACCCGCGTGGTGTTCGACAGTGACAAACGCAGTGTTTCGCTGATCATCGCCAACCCCAGCGAGAATATTTTTGCCGTTCAAACCTGGGTCAACACCGCTGCCGACGACACCACCACCGCCGTCCCCTTCATGCCGTCCCCCACGTTGTTCCGGCTCAACCCCGGCAAGGAGCAACAAGTGCAGATCAATGCACTCCCCAACACCTTGCCGACGGACCGTGAATCGCTGTTCTATTTCAACGTCCAGGAAATTCCCCAGGCCGATACCAGCCACGCCAACGCCCTGAATATCGCCCTGCGCACCCGGATCAAACTGTTCTATCGCCCCAGCCAAATCAAGGACAACCCGCAAGCCCGCCTCAAGGATCTGCTGTGGTCGATTGAGCAGGTCAACGGCTCGGCGCAGTTGGTGGTCTACAACCCAACCCCCTTCCATGTCTCATTCAGCCGGCTTGAAGTCAGCGACCAGCGCCAATCCGAAGAACTGAATAACCCGGCCATGTCGGCACCGCTGCAACGCCAGACATTTGCCTTGGGCCGGATCAAACCGACAGCCGGCTTGCAGGTCACTTTCGCCACAGTCAATGACTACGGCGCTTTCAGCGCGCCTTTGACCGCCCCCGTGCAGCTCCCTTCAACACTGTGACGCCATGCGCTCTCGGACACTTTTAATGACTCGACTCTTGAAACGCTCGGGTATCGGCGGCGAAGCACGCCTGGCTCACTGGGTCGCCCTGGGTGCCAGTACGGCACTGCTCGATATCACACCCGCGCTGGCCGATGCGACGGTTGAATTCCAATCCGGTTTCCTGCGCCAGCATCCGGAATACACTCACGATGCCGGGGCATTGGCACTCAGTGCGCTGGGCCAGCGTCAGGACCTTGGGCCGGGGCGCTATCGGGTCGAACTTCAAATCAACCGGCGCTCCTTTGGCCTGCGTGAGCTCGACTTCAGCCTCAGCCCCGAGGGCGACCTGCTGCCCTGCCTATCGTCCGATTTGCTTCAAGAGCTGGGCGTACGTCTCGACGGCCTGGCCGACAACCAAGCGCTGAACACCGACTGCATCGACCTGGCCAGCGTAATCCCCGGGGCCAATATCGAGTTCGAAGGCGCCAAGCTGTGGTTGTCACTCTCGGTTCCCCAGATCGCCATGCGCAGGAATCAGTCAGGTTATGCCGACCCCGAGCGCTGGGATCACGGAATCAACGCGGCCTTTATCAATTACCAGGTGTCGGCGCAGCAGAGCAATCATCAACAAGGCGGCTCCAGCCAGAGTGATGACCTGTACCTCAACAGTGGGCTGAATCTGGGCGCCTGGCGTTTGCGCAGCAACCAGACGTTACGCCGCAACGAACAGAACCAACGCGAGTGGAGCAGCGCCTATACCTATGCCCAGCGCGATCTTCCCGGCTTGCAAGCCAATCTGACCCTGGGTGAAACCTTTACCCGGGGCGATGTGTTCAGGAGCCTGCCCATCAAGGGCGCAATCATTGCCTCGGACCCAGACATGCTGCCCGATGCCCTTCAGGGGTATGCCCCTGTCATACGAGGCGTGGCCCAGACGCGGGCCAAGCTCGAAGTCCTGCAAAACGGTTACCCGATCTACTCCACCTATGTCAGCCCCGGCGCTTATGAAATCGATGATCTCACTACCGTGGGCGGCAGCGGTGAACTGGAAATCGTATTAACCGAAGCCGATGGCCAGGTTCATCGCTACACGCAGCCTTACGCCACACTCAGCAATCTTTTGCGCGAAGGTCTCTGGCGTTACAGCGCGACAGTCGGGCATTACAACGCCATCAGCGAGGGTGACCACCCTCTGCTCTGGCAAGGTACGCTGGCCTGGGGGCTCGGCTGGAGCACGACGTTATATGGCGGCGCGATGGGCAGCGACTTTTATCGGGCCGTCACATTGGGGGCCTCCCGGGACTTGGGTGCGCTGGGCGCCCTGGCCTTGGACCTGAGTCACTCCGATACGCAGGCAAGCCAGGACGTGCAAGGCAAGAGTTACTCGGTCAAATACGGCAAATCATTCCAAAGTGGGACCCAGCTGCGTTTCGCTGGCTATCGCTATTCCACCGAGGGTTACCGCGATTTCGACGAAGCTGTGCGCGACCGCGAGCACGACGTCCGTTTTTTCGGCAGCCGACGCAGCCGCCTCGAAGCGGCAATCAACCAGAAAATCGGGAAACACAGCTCCGTCAACCTGACGTTCTCGCACCAGGATTACTGGCAAACGAATAACACCCAACGCCAGTTCCAGTTCAACTTCAATACCCAACACAAAGGCGTGACCTATAACGTCTATGCCTTGCAATCGCTCAGAGATAACGACAAACGCAACATGAGCGAGCAGCGCCAAATGGGGTTGAGCGTATCATTGCCGCTGGACTTCTTGCCTTCGAGCACTGCCACGTTCGACGTACAGAACAACGCCGGACGCCATAGCCAGAGGGCCAGCCTGAGTGGTAACAGTCTTGAGAACCGGCTCAACTACCGAACCAGCATCAGCCACGACTCGCAACAGCGACAGTCAGCCGAGTTGGCTTTAGGTTATCAAGGGGCCACTGGCAGCGTCGGCGCCGGGATCACTCAAAGCAGCCACTACCGCACGACCTCACTGAACGCCAGCGGCGCGTTGCTGCTTCATGCCGATGGTATCGAAGCGGGCCCGTACCTGGGAGAAACGCTGGCGTTGGTTGAAGTACCGGATATCCCCGGTGTGGGAGTCAAGAACGCGACAGGCGTGAAAACCAACGCCCAAGGCTTCGCGCTGGTCCCTTACCTGCGGCCCTATCGAATGAACCAGGTGTCCCTGCAAACGGATGATTTGGGGCCTGAAATCGAGATCGACAATGGCACAGCGCAAGTCGTCCCACGCCGCGGGGCCGTGGTCAAGACCACCTTCACCGCGCGTACCATCAATCGCCTGCTGATCAGCGGGCAGACGGCTAACGGCCAGGCCCTGCCTTTCGGGGCTCAGGTCAGCGATGCCCAGGGCACTGTTCTGGGTACCGTGGGCCAGGCCGGCCAGGTATTGCTCTCTGTAGGGCCCGAGCCCCAACAACTTAACGTGCGCTGGGCACCGGGCGACGCCCCTCAATGCCGGCTGGACGTCAATCCGCAGACGATGGAGCAGGTGCAGGGCTACCGCATTCAGGCGCTGACATGCCATTGACACGCGCCACCCAGCCACTGGCAAACAGCCTATTGTCATGCCCGATCCCACAGGAAACACCATGAAACAATCGACACGACTGCTGCTGACATCTCTGGTGCTGGTCACCGGCAGCCCGACTTCATCCGCATTCGCCGCCGCCGATACTTGCTGGTGGGAGGCCGGAAGTGGCCCCCTGAATTTCCAGCCTCAATTGGGCACGCTTTATGTCCCTCGGGACGCTGCCGTAGGAAGTGTCATCGGCACCTTGAACAAACACACCTTCACCAGCGGCGGTGGTTCGCAACTGGACTGCAGCGTCGATACCCCCGGCACCATCCTCAACTTCCAGGCCCAGCCAACCGCCCCGCTGTTCGCCGGCCAGTTGCCGCCGGTTGACGGGTTCGATGTGAACGGCAAGGTATTCAACACCAATATTCCCGGCGTGGGCGCCTTGATCCGCCTGGATTTTCCCTTCGATGGCAGCGGTAACAACACCTTCATCCCCATCGGCGGACCGACCTATCGCCCGATCGTGCCCTTCGATGGCTATCAGGACCAGATCACCACGTTCATACGCTTTACACTGCGCAACCTGCGGACCTACACCACCCTGATCAAAACCGGCCCCATTGCGACCGGTCCCAACCCACTGGATGGCCGCGAACTGTTCAGCGGGACCTTTACCGGCGTCGGCAAAGGGTTCGGCGTAGGCCCCGTGGGCACGGTGATTCAGGCTCATTGCGGCATCTCGGGCAACCCGGTAAGCGTCAATCCAGTGCCACTAGGGACCTGGGACACCTCCGAGTTCACAGGCCCCGGCTTCGGCACAACCCTTGCGCCTTTTACCATCACGCTCAGCGCCTGCGAAGCCGACCCGTCAGATGGCAATATCGCCGTCGCAACGATCAAGCTCGATGGTGTTCTGGGGTCCGTCCCCGTCGATGAAAACAACGGCGTTTTCAGCCTGACCGCAGACTCTGGAGCATCGGGCGTAGGTGTTCAGATCCTCAGGGGCGACGGCCTGACCCCTGTCGCGCTGGGTATGGAGGTTCCCCTGGTGCCCATTACATCCGGCACGACGGTGCTGGACTTCAACGCACGCTTCTACCAGTTAGCGCCTCACGTCGGTCCCGGTGTGGCCAAAGGCGCGTTGAACTTCACCATGACCTACAAATGAGCGCGAGGCGCATCGCTGAAACGGTAATACCTCATGCTCAAGGGTCAGTTGGTTAATTGAGGATCTATGCTTGGAAAGTCGTGCCAGGTCTGCTTATTGTCAAAGCTGACCTTCGCGATGAAGGTGAGCTTTTCACCGATTTGAAATCTGCGAAGCTCCATCTTGAGTATCTGTCCTGCTTGCATTTCACCCACCGAAGTCACAGGCTGAGCATCGAGAATCGTCACGGTGTGAGCGCCTCCCGCACTCAGCAATCCCCTCATCTCGACCCTGAGGAACTGTGACGTCGCCATGTACTTCCAGCTACCCAGCCTGAGAACAGCCGCCCCGCCCTCGGGAATGTTGGCCAAGCTCAACGTCGTCGCATTAAAACTGGTGGACTGAAGGACCGGCAACCCGCCGCTCAGGCTGGAGATCGTCAGGCTGTGCGTCTGAGACACAAGCGGTGTGGGAATATTGGGACCGGTCACCTCGAAGATTATCGGTATGTTTTTTCGCAGGTTTCGGGCGACATACTCCTTGGGAATGCGGTACTCCCGCCCTCCTGTGACGATGGGTGTGTCAGCGCGATAGAATCCGAAACCACCTTCTTCACCAAACAGTACGGCGGCGGTCTCCGTATCCGAGATGATCGCGTTTTGAGGGATGGCAACAATGACGCCATTATTGACGACAGCCGCAAGGTTCGGATCGAGCCGACTGGCCTGCGGGTTGCCGGAGGCTTCTCTCACCCATGGATAGGACAGATCACGCGGTGTCGGTGCAGCCTTCACATCCAGCTCAACCCGCCCCGACAACTCACTGATGTTCCCCGCCCGGTCTTCGACACGATATCGCGCATACCCCACACGATCGCCAAAGTCGCGAAACGCCTGCCCCTCATACACGCCCTCAAGAGCGTTGGGTACCGGGTGCGGAACAGTCAATTCACCGACCTTTAGCTGATCTGGCTCTCCGGTTCCGTTTTTTTCGTTCAAATACAAGGTAATGATATCGCCGACCTTGGGGCCACCCCGCTGCTCATCATAACGGGGGATACCGACCTTCACTTGATCGTTGTTCTGCTCTAGATATTGGGCCGTTACCCCACCTGTCAGGATCGCTTCAGGAAACTGCGCAAGGTCGTCGGTCTGGTTGAGCAGCGGCTTGAGGGTATCGATGGTCAGGGTAAGATCAAAAGAGTCAGCCTCGGCCAGGTTGTACAGGTGTAGAAAATAATGAAGTGAATGTTCACCATGGATGAGTAAAGGGACGGGAACATAAAATACCCGATCCGCGTCGGGCACCTCGGCGATCCAGGTCTTTGTTTCCAGATCATCGTCTCCCCAATACAGCGTGACCCACTCCGGCTCATGGGGCTTGGGATTGGAATTCAACCACTTGGGAATAGTGATGGGCAAGGGCGCTACCAGGGCGCTCTTATGCAGCAGATTGGTTTCGCCTCCGTCGATATTTGGCAACGCCACGACCGTAGGCGGATCGTAAATCGGGACTTGGTTTTTGCCGAACGTACTGGAATTTTTCGAATTTGACATCATGGACCCTCCTATCAACACATGAGTAACCACGCCTCCAAAGCCACTACTGTCCAGAGATGCCCCATTAGATTCCAAAACCAAACCGTTGAGTACTAACAGAACTGCTCAGTTGACAGACTCCAAAAAAGAGTTCATGAAAAATGAAACAAGGACCGTTACGGTCCTTGCTCATTTGACTAACCCTCATGCCGTCTCGTGAAAACAATCCACGGACCTGACCTTTTAAACAAAGCTGATCAGAACTTGTATTCCACGCCGAAGTTTACTCCCCATGGCTGATCAATCTTTTTGCCTTGGCTGTAATCGACGTCGGCGTGCACTTGCACTTTATCCGCGACTTTCATGGCAACGCCACCTCCCAACTCCAGGCGAGAACCAGAAAGGTCATTGTTGAAGCTTGTGCTATTGACCTTGACCTGATTGTCTTTGGCGAACTCGTTGACCAGCGCTGCCTTGAGGTAAGGCTGCAGCATCTGCCCATTACCCAGGTCGATATCCCGACCGGCACTTGCACCCACTTTGCCCAGCAAGGAATAACTCCGGTTGCCATCGGCAGCCATGCCATTATCCAATTGGTAACGTTTGCCCTGAACCGCCAGCGCCGAGACTTGCCCAAAAGGCTCGATGAAATAACCTTCGTCCAACTTGATATGCCGACCAAACTCCAGCGTGGTGCCCAATCCATGGGTGTTGTACCGCCCCTTGGCCTGTGCCCCGTCACTGAGACTGACCTTGGACTCATTTTGGAAGCGGTTGAACTTGAGCACGCCGTCGAAGTAGTAACCGCTCTCGGCGTCCAGCCAAGTGGCGTAAGAACCGACATAAAAGCTGTTGACCGTGCCCGAGGTCCCATGAATCAGGTCCAGGTCGGACCGGCTATAACCACCCATCAGGCCAAACACCCACTGTCCATCCCCAACTGACGGCACGGGGGTATCCACACCAAAAGCCAATCCCTGCTGGGTCTGCCTATAGGCCATTCCGGAGTCGGCAGAAACATCGAAGCGGTTGCCATACGCCCGCATCCAGCCGCCAGACTGCCCCTGGTTCATCCGCACTTCGCCCATGCGCGAACGCAACGTGCTCAGTTCGCCATACCAGGCCGTACGCGAGGCATCGAACAGCGCCAGCACCGACGCCGTACCAGGACTGATGGTTTTGCTCGCACCATCGAGATACCAGTCATTGGCGCCATCCTTGAGCAGATCATAAGAATAAGTACCCAAGTCTACCCGGCCATTGATCAACGAGAACGCAGCATCACCGCTGGCTGCGTGGACGACATGGATGCGCTGGTTGGTCAGCGTCGGTTCCGCACCGGTACTGGCCACGTCAAGCGTATGAGTACCGGTTGCTGTCCCCGTGATATTCAGAAAATCGGCTTGCCCGTTGGAAAAATCCGCATGCATGATGAAGTTGCCGTTACCGCTGAGATTCTCCACCGACAAGGTATAGAAACTGCCAGGCTGACCAAACTGAACCTCCCCCCCTGCCATCGACAGATTCTTTAGCTGACTGTCTTCGACCATGACCCATTTGCCCAAGCTATTGACCGCCAGGGTATCGACGTTCTCCAGGCGCCCGGTCAAGGTGGCGAAGTTGCTCAAGGCCACCTTCGCGATACTGCCCGCTTCGGCCACCACATCACCGAGCAGAACGCTGTTATCGACGTTCATCGCCGCCATGCCATCGTTCGTAACTTGCAGCATCACACCATCGCTGCCCTTGAGGGTCGAGCCATTGCTCACGTCGATCACCGCTTCGCGATCAGGGAGTCCGGCAACGCTGCTCACGACGATGGCCGCACCATTCAGGCCTTCGACATGGCTGGCATCCAGCGTTAGCTGGTTTCCCTTTACCGAAGAGATGTCATTACGCAAGACAACACCGTTCTGACCGCCCGTGATTCGGGTGTTGTTGCTGGCCTGGACCGTGCCACCGAAACTGACGATACCCGTGCCCGTGGCACCCGTTGCAGTCACCGTGGCGTTGCTCAGCGTCAGCTCACTTGCAGCACTGAGGGAGGCGCCGCGGGTGCCGCCGATGAGCGAGCTGTCCGTGACCGCGGCTTTGGCCCCCAACACATTGCCCGTCAAGGCCAGCGCTATACCGTTGCTGGTCACGGTGCTGTTGGCGGCAATGTTTGCAGCACTATCGACCAACTGCACGCCGTTACTGGATCCACCTGTGACTGTCGTGCCATTTAGATTGACCGTGCCACCGATAGCCACCTGAATATCCTGGGTGGAGGCACCATTGGCGGTCAGGGTGGAGTTACCAAACAGCTGATAATTGTCGGGACGGCCCCCAGCGCCAATGGTCAGGTCTTCGTCCGTCAATGTACGGGCCTGAGTGAATTGACAGACCATGATAAACGGGGCAACGGAGGCCAGCGCAAGACACCGCGATATAGGGTTTAATGCAAACGTGCAATTGGAAAATATCATGCTCGATTCCCTGGAGAAGGAAAGTTAATTCCAAGTGTCATATCCAGGCTAGCAACTCGCCGGGCAACACTTAATACGGCCGGCGAGTCTATAGATTAGCCCTGTGGGCATATGTAGGACTTTTCTGATATTTACCGACAACTCCTTCTTTGATCACGCAAAAGTAAACAGACCTAACTCCAGCGGCAAAGGGGTCGCACCTTCACCGCCGGATACGTGATGATGATCAAGGGAGTGGGCACGAGCCGTTACCTAGGAACATGGTCACCCGCGCCTCGCTCTCCTCAGAAGTAATCGTCTCTCCATCTACAACATAGGAGTAGGTGATTCGCCCTCGCCCCTCACTGCCCCCCGGACCAAGTGGGTCATACGTGGGCAGAAGGTGCGTTGCGTAGGGTTGTACCCGCCAGATGAAGCCTGTCACCGGCCAGGTTGTGTCATCCAGGGTGACCGGTTCATCCTTCTCGGCCCCAGCGATCGGCGTTTCTCCAGCGGTACCCGCCAGCGCGACCCAGTGCAGGGTCACCTCATCCCCGATGCCCAAGTTGTAAGGCGGGCCCGATAGATCAGGCACTTGCACACGAATGGCGTAGTCGGGACCATCGAGCGAATCGCAATTCAAGAACTGGCCCTTTTTATCGGGAAAGGTCGGCGCAGGGGGCTTGAAGATGACCGCGTTCACCTCGACCAGCGTGTCGTCCGAACGTTGGCGGTTGGGAGAGTTGGGGGAATTGATCCAGTACCACACCGGCACCTCGTCGCCATTGCCGCCCCTGTGGATGTAGGGCCACGGAATGACTTGCGTTTTTTCATAGCCCTCTTTATCAGTGGGCAAGACCGTATAATCGGCTTCGACGACATGCTCGCCGTTCCAGTAAATCTTTACGATTTCGTCCGCCTGCACATTCGGGTACAACTTAAATACAAAGTTGGCATTTTTATTATTGTGCGCTCGGGTCAAAACGTTAGGCGTTGTTGAATTCTCGCCAAAGACGTCACCCAATGGGATGTCACCATTGATCGGATCAGGCCAAGGATCGGTGGGCGTGGGCCCCGGTAGCCAAAAATTGGTCACGACCGTAATCCCTGTTTCAATGTCCGAACCATAAGGCTCCGTGCCTCGAAATACGCGATAACTTACTTGAATACTAATCGGCCCGGTCGCAGCGCCGTATTCGCTACGCAGCACGTCGGGGTCGATGCGGATGCTCTTGGTTGGGGCCAAACCCATGGTTTCCAAAGGAAGCACTGTCGTTCCCCAGGTCACCTCAATGTAATCGGTCCCCTTTCGCCCCGTATAGGTTTTGACGACTGCATCCACGCCATCCAGAGCATCTTGAAAATCGAGGAACCCCTTGAATGTCGCTTGCGGTACTTCGACTCTTTGAAGATCAGGGGGCGGCCAAGTGCCCAAGGCCACGCCCAAGGCGGTTACGTCAGACAGCGGAGTGCGATTCTGCGCTTTGTCGCGCAGTGCATACACCGCATAGCAGCCACCATCCCCCAACTCCCGAATGATGTTGACAGGTATCCGTAATGTCAGGTCATTCGGTACAAAATCTGTGACCGTAGGCGGGGTACCGGGCAGGTTATCCGGCAACGGGAGTTTTCCGTACCACAGAAAATATTCATCGCTTGCCGCGCGGTCGTCATATTCGTCAAGGATCGCCGGAACCCCAAGAGGGTTAGCCGCCAAAACAGCATCGGTGATGGGAGATGCAATGGTTAACGGTTCGGGCTCCTTATGGTTATAGGGGGGCGTGCTATCGAAAATACGAGTGGTGGGTAGTGACTTGTCGTGGGCGAAGTTGTAACTATATAAACGCGCTCTGAATGTATAAACGCCATCGATGGCAAAGTGCTTGCGCTCAAGGGTCAGTTCAAACGGAAAAGCGGTTTGCGGGTCGACCGGAAAAGGAAAGCTTCTTTCAGCAACGTCTTCATAGTCTGCTTCAGCAGGCGTCGCACCCGAAGCGAACTGCAAATACATGATCGACTCATCATTCGGAAGTGCCGGCAAGTCAGAGAAACCCAAGAAT
Organism: Pseudomonas sp. NFACC16-2; assembly: GCF_900119205.1. Classification (NCBI taxonomy): domain Bacteria; kingdom Pseudomonadati; phylum Pseudomonadota; class Gammaproteobacteria; order Pseudomonadales; family Pseudomonadaceae; genus Pseudomonas; species Pseudomonas sp. NFACC16-2. The sequence continues at coordinate 19,271 of NZ_FPIX01000059.1, forward strand.
TTGACTTGCAGATCCCTATCCAGATCTTCGCCATGGAGCGTACCGTCTGTGCTATCAACCACCCTGGCCAGAAGCTCAGGAGGATCCAAAGCCTTGGGCCCTGAATGCTGTTCACGTCGCTGCGCGAGGTAGTCAATACGAGCCCGCGCCGCACTGGTTTTCTTGTCCACGCTTGCCATATCCGATTCTCCTGATATTCAGACCGTCGTGATTGGAGCTACCGCCGTAAAGCTCGGCACACAATGCCCATGGACATCTCGAAGCGTTTCACATCGACCAATAGGGCCTGCGACTGATTGAACGCCCTCTTTCATATCTTGGATACTGTCAGAGTTGACAGGTCGTCCTTTTACAGAGCCCAAGCAGCGACTGCCCGCCAGAAAAGCCGGGGGTTCAAACCAAGGGAGTATTCGCCAAGCCCGGGCCGCATCCCGTGCCAGCACATTTAGTTAGCCTGCTTTCTTTTATCCTCACCTCGCGCCATGATGAGGCTCTCTTACCGCCGCCCGCGAACGAGCCCCATGCCCACGCCCTCCTCTGCTCCCAGTTCCCTATCGATCACCCTGCAGATCGTCTCCATCGTTTTCTACACCTTCATCGCCTTTCTCTGCATCGGCCTGCCGATTGCCGTGCTGCCCGGGTATGTGCACGAACAGCTGGGCTTCAGCGCGGTGGTGGCCGGGTTGACGATCGGTTCACAGTACCTGGCGACCCTGCTCAGCCGTCCCATGGCCGGGCGGTTGTCGGACAGCGTCGGCACCAAGCGGGCGATCGTCTACGGGCTGTCGGGGATTGTGCTCAGCGGCGTGCTGACGCTGCTCTCGACCTTGCTGCAAAGCTATCCCCTGCCCAGCCTATTGATTCTGATTGTTGGGCGCCTGCTGCTTGGCGTGGCCCAAGGGCTGATTGGCGTGGGCACCATCAGTTGGTGCATGGGCCAGGTGGGTGTGGAGCACACCGCCCGCTCGATTTCCTGGAACGGCATCGCCTCGTACGGGGCCATCGCTATTGGCGCGCCGTTGGGGGTGGTGATGGTCGGTGAACTGGGGTTCGCCAGCCTGGGCGTCGCTTTGTCGCTGCTGGCCGGGGCGGCACTGTTGATCATTCGCAACAAGCCGTCGGTGCCGGTCATTCGCGGCGAGCGCTTGCCTTTCTGGGCGGTGTTTGGGCGCATTGCGCCGTTCGGGGCGGGCCTGAGCCTCGCGTCGATCGGCTACGGCACGCTCACCACGTTCATCACACTGTTCTATATCAGTCGCGGCTGGACCGGCGCGGCCTGGTGCCTGACGGTGTTCGGTATCTGCTTCATCCTCGCGCGATTGCTGTTCATTTCCAGCATTGCCCGTTTCGGCGGCTTCAACTCGGCCATTGCCTGCATGAGCATCGAAACCCTCGGGCTGGTATTGCTATGGCTGGCGCCGACCACCGCATTCGCCCTGGTCGGTGCTGGGCTGGCCGGTTTCGGGCTATCGTTGGTATACCCGGCGCTGGGGGTGGAGGCCATCAAGCAAGTGCCGAACACCAGCCGCGGCGCCGGCTTGAGCGCCTACGCGGTGTTCTTTGACCTGGCGCTGGCGATTGCCGGCCCGTTGATGGGGGCGGTGGCGTTGAACCAGGGCTATTCGTCGATCTTCTTCTGCGCCGCCTTGTTGTCCGTCACTGGACTGGGCCTGACTTTGCTGCTGCGTCGCCGAGCTATAAACGCACCTTATTGATCGGCCGTCCTCATCCCCGCCCGGGTTGGCTTGCCCAAGGCCTCGCCGAAGAAGCGACTGGCCTCGGAAATCATGGTGCGGTGGATGTCCTTGCGGTCGACACCGTCAGCATCCGTGCAGAGCGCGGGCATCGCGGCGATCTGCTCATCGGTGCAGGGTGCGAGGAAGACAAAGTGCCCCGCGCCAGCCAGGGTCTTGAAGTCCGGCGCAGTGGGCAGCTTGCGGGCCAGAGCGGCAGCATTCTTGTCGAAAGCCACGAGCTTGTCGCCATCGCCGCTGTACAGCAACACCGGCACATGGACATCGGCCAACGTATGACGACCGAATTTGAGGCTCAACGGTGCCATCAGCAGCAGCGCCCGGACCCTGGGGTCGGCCACTGGTTGCAGGTCATCGCGATCAGCGATCAATTCGCCTTGGGTATTGCAGGCATCACGGTCGTCCGGCCGTTCCACGCAGTAGCGGCGCAGGCGATTGAGGTCCGGCGTCGCACCGGACAGGATCAGCGCGGTTTCACCACCGGCCGAATAGCCGATCACCCCGACCTGCCCGGCGTTGACGAACGGCGACAGCATCGGATCATTGAGCGTTGCGGTGATGGCTTCGGAAATCTGGATCGGCCGCCCGTACAGGTTGCTCAGGGTGCCGAGCCGGCTGTGATCCTGGGCATTGTCGCCGGGATGAATCACCGCCACCACGACAAACCCCTTGCGTGCCAGCGAGGTGGCTAGGTCATGCAGGGCCAACGGCGTGCCGGTGTTGCCATGGGACAGCATCAACAGCGGAAAGCGGCCGATGGCGATCTGGGCGTCTGGCGCGGCATCGATCTGGTAGCCACCCAGCAGGCTGGACTGTTCCCGGTCGGTGGACGGATAAAAGGCGATGGCGTGCATCGGCTGCTGATCCAGCGGATCGAGAAAGCTCAGCTCATGGAAACCGGCGCTCCAATGCGGATGTGGGCCCGGTGCGGCCTGCACTGGACCGAGACTGGCGAACAAGCAAAGCAGCAGCGCTGCACCAAAACGTATCATCGAATCATCCACCTTCACCAGCGCACGGGAAGGCCCCGTCGCTCGCAGTCTTGGCCGTGCATAACCTGCGCCAGAAATCCAGGCGCCGAATGCAGTAAAACCCTGCATCCCGGCCATCCAATGACGACGAGAATACAGGGTTTTACGAAGGTTGCCCGAAGCGCTTGCTGCCTTTACGCAGGTTTTATGCAGCGGCGAACTGTTCGCCGATCTGCGCCTGGGCTTCGTTCATGCCCTTATTGCGCATGTCATCGCCCTTGGCCAGCCCTTCCGCACGGACGAATTCGATGTCGGTGATGCCAAGGAAGCCGAACATCACCTTCAGGTATTCCTCGTGCCCCACGCTGCTTGGCTGGCCGGCATGCAAGCCACCCGCGGTGGAAACGATCACCAGCTTCTTGCCACCACACAGGCCTTCGAAACCGGCTTCCGTGTAGCGGAACGTCTGGCCGGCCACGGCAATACGGTCGATCCAGGCTTTGAGTTGGGTCGGAATGCTGAAGTTATACATCGGCGCGGCGATGACCAGCGCATCCGCCGCCTGGAACTCTGCCATTGTCTCGGTGCTAAGGTCGGCTTCGTACTTGAGCGCAGCGTCGCGCAACTCGGCGCTGGTACCAGCGGCGATCAGGGTCTGGGCGGAAAAATGGCTGATGGCGTCGGCGGCCAGGTCACGGTAAGTGACGGTGATGCCTGGCTCGGCAGCTTTCCAAGCCTCCACCACTTCACGACTCAATTGGCGGGAAGCGGAGTTGTCGCCGAGGATGCTCGAATCGATGTGCAGCAGTTTCATATCAATGCTCTCCAAATGAGGACCGCAACCAGGCGATCAATTGGCGACCATCCTATCGATGAAGCCAATTATCGATAAGTCAGCATAAATGCGATAGTTTGTCCCACTGACAGGACAATCGAGTTCAACATGCAAGACCTCAATGACTTGTATTACTTCGCCAAAGTCGTCGAAGCCGGCGGTTTCGCGGCGGCTGGGCGCGCGCTGGGCATTCCCAAGTCACGGTTATCGCGGCGTATCGCTGAGCTGGAAGAACGCCTCGGCGCCCGGTTGCTCCAGCGCACCACCCGCCAATTGAAATTGACCGCGGTCGGCGAACGTTATCTGCGCCATTGCCAGGCCATGTTGCTGGAGGCCGAGATGGCCGACGAAGCGGTGGCGAGCATGTCCAGCGAACCCCGCGGCCGATTGCGGGTGTCGAGTCCGGTGGGCTTGGCCCACCAGTTCCTGCCGGCGATAATCGAAACCTTCCTGGTGAAATACCCTTTGGTGCAACTGGATATGACCCTGCTCAACCGGCGGGTGGACTTGATCGGTGAAGGCATCGATGTGGCGTTGCGCGTGCGCGATCTGGGGGACGAGGATCCCTTACTGATGACCCGGCGCCTGCGCCAGGCACGGCTGATGATGGTTGCCAGCCCGGCCTTTGTCGCAGGACGGCGGATCGAAACCCCGGACGATCTCAAGCAATTGCCGGTGCTGGGGGCATTAGAAGCCGATCGCCAGGTGCACCTGCGCCTGGTCAGCGCCGATGGGCAGCGTGTGGAACTGAGCCTGGAAGCCCGCCTGGGTATCGACGACTTCATTGTGCGCCGGGCCTGCACCCTCGCCGGCCTGGGCTTCACTTTATTGCCGAGCATGTATTGCGAGCAGGAATTGCAGGACGGCACACTGGTGGAACTCTTGCCTGGATGGTCATCGCCCGATGGCTGGCTCCAGGCGGTCTACCCGCATCGGCGTGGCGTGCTGCCAGCGGTGCGTGCATGGATCGATCATTTGGTGGAAGCCTTCGAGGGCTGTGGAGATAGAACGATATGAAGTTGAGCGAAGAGGATGTCGCGCAGTTTTGCCTGGGCCTGCCCGGCGCCAGGGAGGACTACAAATGGGGCGGCGTGCGGGTGTTTTCCATTGCCGGGAACAAGATGTTCGCCCTGCAGGGCCTGCGAGGCGACTCGCTGGCGTTCAAGGTCGACAAGGATCTGTTCCTGGGCCATTGCGACCGGCCGGGCATTCACCCCGCGCCTTACCTGGCGCGGGCCCAGTGGGTCATCATGCAAGTGCCCTACCCGCTGGGGGCCGAAGAGTTGCGTGGCCTGCTGCAACGCTCACACCAATTGGTGGTCAGCAAATTGCCCAAGCGCACCCAGGTGGGCTTGTTGCTCTAGTCATTCAGAACAGAGAGCTGCCCAGGAACAGCTGGTCGATCCAGAACACCTGGTGCAACAGCACGATGAACCAGAACACGACCTGAAACGACACTTTGCGAGTCTTGTGGCGAAACAACTGCTGGGCCAGCAAGGCTCCCGGCCAACCGCCGGCCAGCTCCACCGCATGCAGCACGTTCTCCGGGGTGCGCCAGGTGTCGGCGCGCGCCTTGCGCTTGTCGCTCCAGTACAGCAGGAAAGCCACCACGCTGACGCCGCCATAAGCCACCATCGGCACCCACGACACCGCCCGCAGCCCCAACAGGAGCGAACCGAACAACGGCAAGGCACAGAGCAGCGCAAACACTATCAGTTTGAGCCGCAGATGCTGCACGGTGCCTTCAGCATTGCGCCCGGCGTGTTTGCGCCTGCCTGATGGGTTCATGGCTTGGCAGCGGTCCAGTCCACCCAGCCGAACTGCCAGGTTGCCAGGATCAACAGGCCGAAGGCGATTCGATACCAGGCGAACACGGCGTAGCTGTGGCTGGCGATGAATCGCAGCAGGCCCTTGACCGCAATCATGGCGAAAATGAACGCGGTGACGAAGCCAATGGCGAACACCGGGAAATCCGCCGGGACGAACAGTTCACGGTATTTGTAGCCCGAATAGACCGCCGCCCCAACCATGGTCGGCATCGCCAGGAAGAACGAAAACTCGGTAGCGGTTTTACGCGACAGCCCGAACAGCAGGCCACCGATGATGGTCGCGCCGGAACGGGAGGTGCCTGGGATCATCGCAATGCATTGGGCCAGGCCGACCTTTAGCGCATCTTTCCAGGAGATCTCGTCCACCGTTTCGGCGTGCACCTGGTGCTGGCGCTTCTCGGCCCAGAGCATCACCAGGCCGCCCACCACCAACGCGGTGGCCACCGTGACCGGGTTGAACAGGTAGTGGTGGATCCAGTCGGCGAACAGCACGCCCAAGACCACGGCGGGCAGGAAGGCGATCAGCAGGTTGGCGGTAAAGCGGCGGGCGCTGGGTTGCGTCGGCAGGCCCAGCACCACGTCAAAGATCTTGCGGCGGAACTCCCAGACCACCGCCAGGATCGCGCCGAGCTGGATGATAATGTTGAACGCCATCGCACGCTCGCCACCGAACTCCAGCAAGTCGGCAACAATAATCTGGTGCCCGGTGCTGGAAATCGGCAGAAACTCCGTCAAGCCTTCTACTACGCCAAGAATCAGTGCCGAAAAGGCGGTCCACAAATCCATTCATCCCCCAAAAAAGACGCTGTTCATGCAGGTCTTATCAATATTCAAGTGTCATGCAGGTCCCCTCGCAGCGGGTGCACGATAACCGCGACCTTTCAAAAAAAACCAATGAAAAATGAGAACCGGCTCAGGTTTTGCGCTGCGGGGCCGAAATCCTATCAGACAAGCCCTGATAACGCTGCCGCGTTGTGACTCAGGTCAATGACCGATAGCGGCCGGGCGCTACAGTGCCGGCCGTCGATATGACAAGAATAAAAAACCGGAGTGACAGCGTATGAATAGCTTGCGCAGTGTGTCGATCAGCCGACGCTTGTGGCTCATCCTGGTCGTGGCCATCGTGATGTTGTTCACGCTCGGCGCCTTGATGCTTAAACAGATCCACAGCGACCTCTACCAAGCCAAGGTGCAGAAAACCCAGCATGTGGTACAGACCGCCAGCGGCGTGCTGACTTACTACCAAGGCCTGGAAGCTGCCGGGACCCTGACCCGTGACGCCGCGCAAAAGCAGGCCCTCAGCGCCGTACGTGGCCTGCGCTATAACCAGAGTGACTATTTCTGGATCAACGACCTGACGCCGGTCATGATCATGCACCCGACCAACCCGAAGCTTGAAGGCCAGAATCTCTCGGCCATCCGTGACCCGAACGGCTATGCGCTGTTCAACGAAATGGTTGCCATCGCCAAGTCCAAAGGTGCCGGCATGATCAATTACCTCTGGCCGAAACCGGGCGCCGAGGCCCCGGTGGGCAAGACCTCCTACGTCCAACTGTTCGAGCCCTGGGGCTGGATCATCGGCTCAGGCGTGTACGTGGATGACGTCCAGGCCGAGTTCCAATCCCAGGTGATCAAGGCCTCGGTGGTTGGACTGGTCATCACCCTGCTCATGGGCCTGCTGTTGACCCTGATCGTGCGCAGCATCGTCGGCCCGTTGCAGGAAACGGTCAACGCCATGGCCAACATCGCCAGCGGCGAGAGTGACCTGACCCGCACCCTCGACACCCACGGCCAGGACGAAGTCACTCAACTGGCGCGGCATTTCAACGCCTTTACCGCCAAGTTGCGGCAAGTGGTGACTCAACTGCAAGCTTCGGCCAGTGCGCTGGGGCAATCCTCCAGTGAATTGGGCAACGACGCGGCGCAGGCCCAGGAACGCAGCCAGCAGCAGTCGCAACAAATGGAGCTGGTGGCGACCGCGATCAATGAAGTGACCTATGGCGTGCAGGACGTGGCCAAGAACGCCGAGCACGCGGCCAATGAGATGCGCGACGCCGAATCCCAGGCCCAGCAAGGCCAGGTCAACATCGATGGCAGCTTGCAGCAGATCGACCGCCTGTCCCAGACCATCGACCAGGCGGTGGAAGTGATCCGCACCCTGGCGAGTGAAAGCACCCAGATTGGCAGCGTGCTGGAGGTGATTCGCTCCATTGCCGAGCAGACCAACCTGCTGGCCCTCAACGCCGCGATCGAAGCCGCCCGCGCCGGCGAACAAGGCCGGGGCTTCGCGGTGGTCGCCGATGAAGTGCGGCTGCTGGCCCAGCGTACTCAGAAGTCCACTGCAGAGATCCAGGCGATGATCGAGCGCCTGCAAACCCATTCCGAAGCCGCCGTGAAAGTCATCGGCGACAGCAGCCGTGCTTCGCAACTGACCATCGAACAGGCCGGCCTGGCCGGTGCCAGCCTCAACGCCATCGGCCAAGCCCTGCGCAATCTCAACAGCCTGAACGCCTCCATCGCCAGCGCCACGTTGCAACAGGCCCATGTGGTGGAAGACATCAACCAGAACGTCACCCAGGCTGCCGGCCTGTCCCACAGCACGGCCATGGCCGCCGAACAATCCAGCCAGGCAAGCACCCGCCTCAAGGCATTGAGTGAACAGTTGAACGGGTTGCTCACGCAGTTCCGGGTCTAAAGATCGGTAGCCCCCTGTGAGAGCGGGCTTTTGATTAGAAGAAGCGGAACGCGGAGCGTCCCTGGCGGCGTTCCCACGCGGAGTGAGGAACGATCTTCCACCGTCCCCGCGACCCGATCGTTCCCACGCTCTGCGTGGTAATGCATCCCGTGACGCTC
>NZ_FPIX01000058.1:0-28286 GCF_900119205.1 Pseudomonas sp. NFACC16-2
TTACGTGAGTCCCCGCGAAACACGCGGGGATACCAGCGAGACGGGCTACGGGGCGAGGGGTTTGGTTAGCGCCTATGGGATTTATCCCCGCTGGGGCGCGAAGCGGCCCTGAAACCCGTCATTCTGCAATATCTGGAGAGTGCAATTTGTCCCTTTGGGCCTGCTGCGCAGTCCAACGGGGATGAATCCCCTCGCCACAGAACCATGTCTCTGGTCTAAACAAAGCAATCAGGTGCTTGCCTTAAACACCGAAAGATCCAACGGCCGCACCGCCCCCATCCAGATCGCATGCTCGGTGTGGTCGATCAGCTCATCGCCGGTCTCCGGGTGCATGAAAATCACCAGCCCTTTGCGATTGAGCGCCAGCCACGGCAAGACCACGCCAATGTACTGCGGGTCGAATGCCAGCTGACAGCTCCAGTCCGGATGCGGGCCGACCGGGCGTTGATGGACGCGGCCCATTTTCAGCGCAAACAGTTGCGCCGCTTCCTCGCACAGGGCCTGCGCCTGGTCGAGGGTGTTGGCGTCGAAATACACGTGGGCGTGGTAGCCCTTGATCCGCTGCATCTGTCACTCCTTGTAAAAGAGGCCGAACCCTCGCCGTTTGCCGCGGGTCAGAGCCTTTACAGGCGGGATTAAAGAGGAAAACAGCCATGAAAAACGCCGAAACCCCGGTCATCAAGGTGGTGCTCTATGGTGCCATGAGCAGCCTCGGCAGTGCGTTGATGGCTGAAATGCTGCGGCGCCAGCACGAAGTCATTGCCATTCTCGACGATCTTACTGCCCTGGCTCCACGCCCGGGCCTGCGGACCAAGACCGGTGATCTTTTCGATCCCGAGCGGGTCAAGCAAAGTGTTGCCGGTGCCAGCGCCGTGGTGTGTCTGCTGAACGCGCCGGGGTTGCCGATGAACAGCGAACAAGTGGAGCGCACATTGATTCCCGGCCCGGTGGAGCAAGTATTGGCCGTGGATGCACTGATCGCTGGCATGCAGGCGGTGAATATTCCCCGGCTGTTCCTGGTGGGCGACTTTGCGATGCTCGACGAGGAGCCGACGGACGACGATTTGCAGCGCCATGCCGCCGAAGAAGTGCTCGATGCCCTGAAGAACAGCACCTTGCAATGGACCTTGGTCAACGCTCCCTATGCCGCGCCAGGCTTGGGTATCGAACATTTCAGCCAGGTCAGTACCAGCCTCGAACCCGGCATGGCCGAATCCCTGGAGCGGCTCAACCGGGTGGCGGTCGGCATCGCCGATGAGCTGCGCCTGAACCTGCATGTGGGCGAGCATGTCAGCTTCGTAGCGGCCATGTAGCGAACTGTAGTTATCCACAACCTGTGGCGAGGGGATTTATCCCCGTTGGGCTGCGCCGCAGCCCCCAAGATATTGCGGCTGCGGCGCAACCGAGCGGGAGCACTCCCCGCCACGGCCTCAAACCGCAATCGAAGGCAACGGCAACCCCGTGAGCGATTCAGCACTGTTGGCCTGTTCTTCCATCAACCAGTCCACAAACAGCCGGATCAACCCCCCGCGCCGTTTACGTTGGGGCAAGACCACGTAATACCCCAGCCGCGACAGCACGGTTTCAGCGATCGGACGACACAGCAGCCCCTGGGCCAATAAGTTATCCACAAGGTGCCGCCAGCCGATGGCGACGCCTTGACCGCCAATCGCCGCCTGGATGAGTAGTGTGTAGTTGTCGAAGCGCAGTTGCCCGGGCGCCGGTGGTGACGTGATGCCCAGCTCGCGGAATACCCCACTCCAGTCGAACCAGCTGTTGCTGTTGCCCGCGCGCAGGTGCAGCAATGGAAACTCCGCCAGGGCCTGGGGGGGCAAGGGCAGGGGACGATCCTTGAGCAGCAGCGGGCTGCACACCGGAAAGACTTCTTCGCTGAATAGCCAGCGACTTTCACCTTGTTTGAAGCGACCGTCGCCGAACAGCACGGCAACGTCGATATCGGTGCGCAACATGTTGTGGTTGCGCTCGCTGGTCACCAGGCTCACATCCACCTGGGGGTTGGCTGCGTGAAAGCGATGCAGGCGCGGCATCAGCCAATAGGCGGCGAATGCGAAGTCTGTGGCGACTTGCAGCACCTCATGCTGATGCTGGGCGGTGATTGCACTCAGCCCGGCATCGATGCTCTGCAAGCCGGCCTGAACCTGCTCGAACAGGATGGTCCCGGCCTCGGTCAGTTCGATCCCGCGATAGATGCGGTCGAACAACCGCGTACCCAGTTGCTCTTCCAGGCGCTTGATCTGTTGGCTGATGGCCGGTTGCGTGGTGCCCAGCTCAATCGCCGCCGCGGTAAAGCTTTGTTGGCGTGCTGCGGCTTCAAAGGCACGGAACAGTTCCAGGGACAGGTTACCCAGGGCGTCATACATAAGCTGTGCTTATCCTAGTCATTATCCTGCATGGGCTTTACCCCAAAACCCGGGGGCTACATGCTCAATCGCAGCAATGTCGCATAACTGCCTACTATGGAATGCCGCGAATACATGAAGCGCAAGAACATTCTTTTCATCATGGCCGATCAAATGGCCGCGCCAATGTTGCCGATCTACGGTCCTTCGCCGATCAAGCTGCCGAACCTGTCGCGCCTGGCCGCCGAGGGCGTAGTGTTCGATGCCGCCTATTGCAACAGCCCGCTGTGCGCACCGTCGCGTTTCACCCTGGTGAGCGGCCAGTTGCCGAGCAAGATCGGTGCGTACGACAACGCGGCGGATTTCCCGGCGGACGTGCCGACCTATGCCCATTACCTGCGTCGCCTCGGCTACCGCACGGCGCTGTCCGGCAAGATGCACTTTTGCGGGCCGGACCAACTGCACGGCTACGAAGAACGCCTGACCAGCGACATTTACCCGGCCGATTACGGCTGGGCGGTGAACTGGGACGAGCCGGACGTGCGGCCGAGTTGGTATCACAACATGTCGTCGGTGTTGCAGGCCGGGCCGTGCGTGCGTACCAACCAGCTGGATTTCGATGAAGAAGTGGTGTTCAAGGCCCAGCAGTACCTGTTCGACCACATCCGCGAAGACGGTGACCAGCCGTTTTGCCTCACCGTATCGATGACGCACCCACACGACCCGTACACGATTCCCAAGGCGTTCTGGGATTTGTATGACGACAACGACATCCCTTTGCCGCAGACCCCGGCGCAAACGACGCTCGACCCCCATTCCCAGCGGCTGCTGAAGGTCTATGACCTGTGGAACAAGCCGCTGCCTGTGGATAAGATCCGGGATGCCCGCCGCGCCTATTTCGGTGCATGCAGCTACATTGACAGCAATGTCGGCAAGCTGCTGCAGACCTTGGAAGACACCGGTCTACTGGACGACACGATCATCGTGTTCTCCGGCGATCACGGGGACATGCTCGGCGAAAAGGGCCTCTGGTACAAAATGCACTGGTTCGAAATGGCCGCCCGCGTACCGCTATTGATCAGTGCCCCTGGGCAATTCGCCAGCGGCCGGGTGAGCGCGGCCGTGTCCACCGCCGACTTGCTGCCGACCCTGGTGGAGCTGGCTGGCGGCACGCTGGAACCGGGCTTGCCGCTGGATGGCCGTTCGCTGGTGCCCCATCTGCAAGGGCAGGGCGGCCATGATGAAGTCTTCGGTGAATACATGGCCGAAGGCACCGTCAGCCCCCTGATGATGATCCGTCGCGGCCCGTGGAAATTCATCTACAGCGAAGATGACCCGTGCCTGCTGTTTGACGTGCGCAACGACCCTAAAGAACTGGAGAACCTCAGCCAATCCTCTGAGCATCAGGCTCTATTCGCCGATTTTCTCGCTGAAGCGCGCGCCAAGTGGGACATGTCGACCATTCATCAACAGGTGCTCGCCAGCCAGCGCCGCCGCCGTTTCGTCGCTCAGGCGCTGACCCTGGGCAAACTCAAGAGCTGGGATCACCAGCCGCTGGTGGACGCCAGCCAGCAGTACATGCGTAACCACATCGACCTCGACGATCTGGAGCGCAAGGCCCGTTATCCACAACCCTGCCAAAACCAATAACGTAAGGGGCAAGCCATGCAAAAGTTATCCACAGTACTGACCGCTGGACTGTTGGCATTGAGCAGTGCTTCGGCCTGGGCCGAGCAAAGCTGCGAAACGGTGAAGATGGCCGACCCGGGCTGGAGCGATATCGCCGCCACCAATGCCATCACCGGTTTCCTGCTGGATGGGATGGGCTACAAGGCCAAGGTCGACACCCTCGCGGTGCCGATCACCTTCGGTGGCCTCAAGGATGGCCAGGTGGATGTGTTCCTGGGTAACTGGATGCCGGCGCAGCAGGGCTTTTATGACAAGTTCGTGGCCAATGGCGACGTCACGCAGTTGGCCAAGAACCTGGACGGCACCGAGTTCACCCTGGCGGTCCCGGACTACGTCTGGGACGCCGGTGTGCATAACTTTGCCGACCTGAACAAGTTCGCCGACAAGTTCGACAAGAAGATCTACGGCATCGGCTCCGGCGCCCCGGCCAACCTCTCCCTGAAAGAAATCATCAAGACCAATGATTTCGGCATGGGCGAGTGGAAACTGGTGGAATCCAGTGAGCAGGCGATGCTGGCGGAAGTCTCCCGGGCGGTGAAGAAACAGAAGTTCGTGACCTTCCTCGGCTGGACCCCGCACCCGATGAACGTGCAATTGAAAATGCACTACCTCAAAGGCGGCGAGAAATACTTCGGCGACACGGGCAGTGTCTACACCCTGACCCGCAAAGGTTATGCACAGGCCTGTCCGAACGTAGGCAAGCTGTTGACCAACCTGAGCTTCACCCAGGAAATGGAAAACAGCATCATGGCTGAGGTGGTGAACAACAAGGTCAGCAACGCCGACGCGGCCAAGGCCTGGATCAAGGCCAACCCGGCGGTCCTGGACAAATGGCTGGACGGTGTGAAGACCCTGGATGGCAAGGATGCGCTGGCGGCGGTGAAGGCCAAGCTCTGACCAACATGCTGCTCCGCGTGCTCTCCCTGAGTGACGCGGAGCACTGTGGCGAGGGGATCTATCTGTGGCGAGGGGATTTATCCCCGTTAGGCCGCGCAGCGGCCCCAAATTGCGTCGACTCGGTGTGTCAGGTCAATTGTGTTCAGTCGTTTTGGGGGGGCGCTTCGCACCCCAACGGGGATAAATCCCCTCGCCACAGATAAAGGCCTGGCCACAGATAAATCCCCTGGCACAGGGAGAGCGGCGCCCTGTCCTGATACTCTTGCGCCAAACCCCATCCTTGAGGCCCCATGGCAATCCCCACCCGCCATTCACTCTTTCCCTTCCTGAGCTGGCTGCCCCGGCAGACCCGCGCCAGTGTCGGCCGTGATCTTATTGTCGGCTTGAGCGGTGCGATTCTCGCGTTGCCGCAGTCCATTGCCTACGCCCTGATTGCCGGTTTGCCACCGGAATACGGCTTGTATGCGGCGATCGTGCCGGTACTGATCGCCTGCCTGTGGGGTTCGTCGTGGCACCTGATCTGCGGGCCCACGGCGGCGATTTCCATCGTCTTGTACGCCACCGTCAGTCCGCTGGCCGTCCCCGCCAGCCAGGACTACATCACCTTGATCCTGCTGCTGACGGTGTTGGCGGGTATTTTCCAATGGTTGCTGGGGCTGCTGCGTTTCGGTGCACTGGTGAATTTCGTCTCGCACTCGGTGGTGCTGGGTTTCACCCTGGGCGCGGCGGTGGTCATTGCCCTGGGGCAGTTGCCGAACCTGCTGGGCCTCGACCTGCCGAACGAAGCCACGGCGTTGAGGGGGCTGCTGATGCTGGTCAGCCACATCGGGGCTGTGGATAAGCCATCGCTGCTGCTGGGCTTGGGGACCCTGGTCCTGGGCGTGGTGCTCAAGCGCTTGCTGCCGCGTTGGCCGAGCCTGTTGATAACTTTGGTCATCAGCAGCCTGGTGGTCTGGTTGTGGCCGGCGATGTTCGGGCATGTGGCGCTGGTCAGTGCCTTCGCCGGGCGCCTGCCGCCGCTCACGCTGTTGCCGTTGGACCTGGAACTGATCCTGCGCCTGCTGCCCGGGGCTGTCGCGGTGGGCATGCTCGGGCTGGTCACCAGCCTGTCCATCGCCCGCTCGTTGTCGGTACGTTCCGGGCAATTGCTCGATGCGAATCAGGAGGTGAGGGCGCAGGGGCTTTCCAACATCGTGGGCGGATTTTTCTCTGGATCGTTGTCGGCCGGTTCCTTCACCCGCTCCGGCCTCAGCTATGAAGCCGGGGCCTGTTCGCCCTTGGCGGGGGTGTTTTCGGCCTTGTGGGTGGCGTTGTTTGCGGTCGCCGGGGCGAACCTGATCGCGCACATCCCGATTCCGGCCATGGCCGGCAGCATTCTGCTGATCGCTTGGGGGCTGGTGGACCACCGCGGTATCCGGGCGTTGTACCGCGTGAGCCGTGCCGAATTCGTGGTAATGGGCTTGACCTGCCTGGCCACACTGTTGCTGGAGCTGCAAACCGCCATCTATGCCGGTGTGCTGGCTTCGTTGTTCTTTTACCTCAAGCGCACTTCACAGCCGCGGGTGCAGCATTTTCGCGAAGGGGAGGCGGAGATCCTGCGGGTCGGCGGCTCGATCTTTTTCGGCGCCAGCCATTACCTGCAAGCGCGCCTGCAACGGTTGCAGGCGCAGCGGGTAGTCATCGATGCCCAGCAGATCAACTTCATCGATTATTCCGGAGTGGAAATGCTCCATCAGGAAGCCCGGCGCCTGCGCAGCCAGGGGCGTAGCCTGACCTTGCGCATGGCCCGGCCGCAGGTGGTGGAGGAGTTGTTGAAGCTGGAAGGACCGGAGCATTGCCCGATTCATTTTGAGGATTAAAAACTGTAGGGGACTTGAGGCAGACACACACCTGTGGCGAGGGGATTTATCCCCGTTGGGACGCGAAGCGGCCCTGCTTTTTTGGGACTGCTTCGCAGTCCAACGGGGATAAATCCCCTCGCCACAACAGCCTGAAGCCTACAGCGCGAGCTGGCGGCGCAGCTCGGCCAGCACCGGCGCGGTGTCCGGACGAACTCCACGCCACAAGAAGAAGGCTTCGCCCGCCTGCTCGGCCAACATGCCCAGGCCATCCATCGCCACCGCCGCCCCGTGGTCACTGGCCCAGCGGCAGAACGAGGTCGGTTCCTTGCCATACATCATGTCGTAGCAAACCGTCTTGCCGGGCTCGATCAGGCTGGCGGCAATCGGCGGCACATCCCCCGACAGGCTCGCGGAGGTGGCGTTGATGATCAGGTCCACCGGCTCTTGCAGCCAGTCGAACCCACTGGCGGAGACCGGGCCCAGGTCGGCGAACAACTCGGCCAGCAATTCGGCCTTTTCCACCGTGCGATTGGCGATGATCACCGAGGCCGGCGCTTCGGCCAGCAGCGGTTCCAGGGCACCGCGCACCGCGCCGCCGGCCCCGAGCAACAGGATGCGCTTGCCCTTGAGACTGAAGCCGGCATTGACGGTCAGGTCCCGGACCAGCCCGGCGCCGTCGGTGTTGTCACCCAACAGGCGACCGTCGGCCAGTTTGCTCAACGTATTGACCGCCCCGGCCCGTTGGGCCCGCTCGGTCAGGGTGTCGGCCAGGCGAAAGGCGTCTTCCTTGAACGGTACCGTGACGTTCGCCCCACGCCCCTCGCGGAAAAATGCCCGGGCGCAACCGGAGAAATCCTCCAGCGGTGCCAGCAGCGTGCTGTAGTCCAGGGTTTGCCCGGTCTGCTCGGCAAACAGGCGATGGATCAGCGGCGACTTGCTGTGGCCGATCGGGTTACCCATTACAACGTAGCGATCCATGGAATATCCCCGTTCAGGCCGTTGCCAGCCAATCGCGATCCTGCAGGAAGTATTCGGTCAGCCGCGCCTCTTCGCTGTCCGGTTCGGCTTTCCAGTCGTAGCCCCAGCGCACTTGCGGTGGCAGGGACATCAGGATCGATTCGGTACGCCCGCCCGATTGCAGCCCGAACAGGGTGCCGCGGTCGTAGACCAGGTTGAATTCCACGTAGCGCCCACGGCGATACTCCTGGAATTCCCGCTGTTTGGCGGTGAACGCGTCATGCTTGCGCCGGCGCACGATCGGCAGGTAGGCATCGATGTAGGCGTCACCGATGGCGCGGATGAAGGCGAAGCAGGTGTCGAAATCCCACGCGTTCAGGTCGTCGAAAAACAGGCCGCCAATGCCCCGGGGCTCGTTGCGATGCTTGAGGTGGAAATAGCTGTCACACCAGGCTTTGTAGCGCGGGTACACCTCGGGGCCGAACGGCGCGCAGGCCTGCTCGGCGACACGGTGCCAATGGACGCAGTCTTCCTCGACGCCGTAGTAAGGCGTCAGGTCGAAGCCGCCGCCAAACCACCAGACCGGCTCTTCGCCTTCCTTTTCGGCGATAAAGAAGCGCACGTTGGCGTGGGAGGTCGGCACGTGCGGATTGTGCGGGTGAATGACCAGCGACACGCCCAAGGCTTCGAAGCCGCGTCCGGCCAGTTCCGGCCGATGGGCGCTGGCCGAGGGTGGGAGACCGCTGCCAAATACGTGGGAAAAGTTGACGCCGCCCTTTTCGATCACCGTGCCGTTTTCGATCACCCGCGTGCGACCGCCACCCCCGGCCGGCCGGGTCCAGGCATCTTCGACGAAGCGCGTGCCGCCGTCCTCGGTTTCCAGGGCGGCGCAGATTCGGTCTTGCAGGTCGAGCAGATAGGCTTTCACGGCCTCGGTACGAGTGGACATGACGTCACCTTGATCAGGGCTACGCTACGCGGCGTATAGCGGGCCGGTGGCAAATGGGCGCACAGGATACCACCGCACTTGCCCACGCCACAGTTGACGACGGTCAAGGTTAGGAGTCCGATAGCAGGCTTGGTAAAAGTCTGCGACAAGGAGAAAGTGAAGATGGCCAAACGTATCCAGTTCCGTTCCAACGGCGGTCCCGAAGTGCTCGAGTACGTCGACTATCAGCCGGCCGAGCCGGGCCCGCAGCAGGTGCGCGTCAGCAACAAGGCGATCGGCCTGAATTTCATCGACACCTACTACCGCAGCGGTCTTTATCCGCTGCCGGCGCTACCTTCGGGCCTGGGTGCCGAGGGCGCGGGCGTGGTCGAGGCCATCGGTCCAGGCGTCACGCGGTTCAAGGTCGGCGACCGGGTGGCGTACGGCAGCGGACCGCTGGGGGCCTACAGCGATGTGCATGTATTGCCCGAAGCCAACCTGGTGCATCTGCCCGAATCCATCAGTTTCGAACAGGCCGCCGGCGTGATGCTCAAGGGCCTGACCGTGCAGTATCTGCTGCGCCAGACCTATGAACTCAAGGGCGGCGAAACCATCCTGTTCCACGCTGCCGCCGGTGGCGTGGGTTCCCTGGCCTGCCAATGGGCCAAGGCCTTGGGCGTGAAGCTGATCGGCACCGTCAGCTCGCCGGAAAAGGCCGCCATCGCCAAATCCCACGGCGCTTGGGAAACCATCGACTACAGCAAGGAAAACGTCGCACAGCGCGTGCTGGAACTGACCGGCGGCAAGAAGGTGCCCGTGGTGTACGACGGGGTTGGCAAGGACACTTGGTTGACGTCGCTGGACAGCGTCGCCCCCCGTGGCCTGGTGGTGAGCTTCGGCAATGCCTCGGGTGCGGTGGAAGGGGTGAACCTGGGAATTCTCGCGGCCAAGGGCTCGCTGTACGTCACCCGCCCGACCCTGGCGACCTACGCCAACAACGCCGAAAACCTGCAACGCATGGCCGATGAGCTGTTTGGAATGATCAGCAGCGGCAAGATCAAGGTGGACATCAACCAGCGTTATCCACTGGCGGAAGCGGCCAAGGCCCAGACCGAGCTGTCGGCACGGCGCACGACCGGGTCGACCATTCTCTTGCCATAAGCAAACAGCGCTCAGGGTGAGGAAGTGCCCTGTGGCGAGGGGATTTATCCCCGTTGGGCTGCGCAGCAGCCCCCAAACAGACAACTCAATGTGTCAGGAAGATTGAGTTTGCTGCTTCAGGGCTGCTTCGCAGCCCAGCGGGGATAAATCCCCTCGCCACAGGGGGCTCCCTCAGCTCACCACAAAGACCTAGTCCGGGCGCACGACTTTGCCGGTCGCCAGGTCGCGGATCACGCTGGGGTTCTTGCGTCCACCGAGGTTGCCGCCAAGCACCAGGTCGATCTGCCCACGAAAGTACTGCTCGACCCGAATCCGCGTACGCGCCGCCGGGCGTCCCTGGGGGTTGGCCGAGGTGGACACCAGTGGCCCGACCAACGAGCACAAGTCGCGCACCGTGGGATGGTCGCTGACCCGCAGGGCGACGGTGTCATGTACCCCGGTGATCCATTCCGGCAGCAGGTTCTGGTGCGGCACCAGCCAGGTATTGGGCCCCGGCCAGGTGCTGGCCATGCGGTCCATCCAGGTTTCGGGGAAGTCTTCGAACAGGAAGTCGAACTGGTGGATGTTGTCAGCCACCAGGATCAGGCCTTTATCGGGCAGCCGCGACTTGATCGCCAGCAGGCGTTCCACGGCCTCTTCGTTCCATGGGTCACAACCCAGGCCCCAGACCGCTTCGGTTGGATAGGCAATCACCGCCCCGGCGCGAATTTCTCGCGCGGCTTGTTGCACACGCCAACTGTTGACCATGAAAGATTCTCCCGCAACGCAAATAAGGCTGTGGGCAGTTTACCGATCTTCCCCATAAAACCTAGCGCGCAAACCAGCGTCCGTTGTCACAGATGGCGCGTCCTTCCATCTCCAGTTCGGTCAACGCCGCCAGCACTTTGGGCAAGCCCCAGCCACTGGCGTCGGCCAGCGCCTCACTGCTCAGCGGCACGGCATGCAGCAGGCGCAGCAGCGGATGGGTCACCGGCACGGGCTCCGAGGCCGGCGGCAACTGCTGCCAGCCGCGCAACGCTTCGAGGATGTGTTCGACGGTCTCCACCAGCGCCGCACCGTCGCGGATCAGCTGATGGCAGCCCCGGGCGCCGGGGTGATGGATCGATCCAGGAATGGCATACACCTCGCGGCCCTGTTCCGCCGCCAGCCGGGCGGTGATCAGCGAGCCGCTGGCGACACTGGCTTCCACCACCAGCACCCCCAGGGACAAACCGCTGATGATCCGGTTGCGACGCGGAAAGTTGCTGGCGTGGGGCGGCGCGTCCAACGGAAACTCCGACAGCACCGCGCTGCCTTGGGCAATCATGGCGTCCGCCAGCCGACGATTGCGCTGTGGATAAAAATTTTCCAGGCCGGTGCCCAGCACGCCGACGGTGCGCCCGCCAACGTCCAGCGCCGCCTGATGGGCCGCCGCATCGATGCCCAGGGCCAG
The DNA here is from genome assembly GCF_900119205.1 of Pseudomonas sp. NFACC16-2. Lineage (NCBI taxonomy): Bacteria > Pseudomonadati > Pseudomonadota > Gammaproteobacteria > Pseudomonadales > Pseudomonadaceae > Pseudomonas > Pseudomonas sp. NFACC16-2. The sequence goes on from NZ_FPIX01000058.1 coordinate 11,266, forward strand.
GCCGCTGGTGATGACAAAACCGGCCCCGGCCAGGCTGCGGGAAAACGCCGCCGCGGTGTCCATGCCCGGCCGCGATGCCCGGCGACTGCCGACCATCGCCAGCTGGGGTTTTTCCAGAATGGTGGCGTCGCCAGCGACGAACAGCAGCGGCGGCGCGTCGCTGATCTGTGCCAGCAGCGCCGGGTAGTCGGGTTGGTCCCACATCAGTAAATGCTGGCCCGCACGCTCTAGCCAGGCCAATGCATGGGCGGCGCCGTCACGCACATCCGGGTTGCGTCGCGCCTCGGCGCAGGCGATGGGCAGGCCCAGCGCTCGCCAGGCGCTGGCTGGTGCACTGATGGCTTTGGAGGCCGAGCCGAAGGCCTCCATCAGGGTCATGAAACGCTTGGGACCGAGTTCCGGCAAGCGGTGAAGGCGTAGCCGAGCCTCCAGTTCCGCAGGGGAAACCGGAGCAGATTCAGGTAATGACATGCGATCATCCTTGACCGTTATAAGCCCCGTACAAACGGGAACAAGCTGTGGATAACTCTGTTGGTAACTTGTGAGACCCGTTATGGATTACGGACCTTGTCGAGCACCGACAGCGAGCGCGAGGCGTACAGCACCAAGCCGTAGCTGAGCTTGTCGTAAGTGCGGAACACCATCAGCAGGCCGGCCCGCTCATCGGGGATTTTCACCGGCTCGCCAGTGATGCGGTCGCGTACGGTTTCACCCGTCTTCATCACCGCCAGCACATTGCCTTCGGTCAGCCCGTCGCGCCGGCCCTTGTTCAGGGTGACCACGTCCAGGGCGCCGATCTGGGTCACGCCTCGCGGTACGTCCAGGATCAACCCGTGGACGTCCGATGTCGGCGCGCTGGGCATGAAGGTCGAATTGATCGAGCGCTCTTCGCCGCTGAACAAACGATCGCCCAGGCGCACTTCCTGGGTGGTGCGTTGCAGGGCCAGGGTGGTGACATCGCCTTCGCTGGCCACCACTTCGCCGCCACCGATGTCGTCGGCGTTGATCCCCAGGAACTCCTTGGTCTCGGGGTCGGTGTAGACCTTGCCCTGGCGAAAGATGCCGTACGCCGTCTGGTTCGCATCGAACGAGCCACGGGCGAAGACCCTATCCCCCATGCCACTGAGCACCCGTTCGGCATTGCCGGCGACGATATAGGGGGCCTTGTTGAAATCCTCAGGCGTGTCGACGATGCGGTTGCTTAGCAGGAAACTGTTGATGGCTTGCAGTGGAATGCTCGGGATGGCGTCGGCCACTGGCGAACTGCGAATGCGCGGCGACAGCTTGATGGTGCCGCGCGAGGTGCCGCGATTGAGGGTCAGGCGCGGCTGGCCGTTGACGTAGACCAGCGACAGGGTGTCGCCCGGATAAATCAGGTTGGGGTTTTCGATCTGCGGGTTGGCCTGCCACAGCTCCGGCCATTTCCACGGCTCGCGCAGGTACTTGCCGGAAATGTCCCACAATGTGTCCCCCGTCACCACCGTGTATTGCTGGGGAAAACCTTCCCGAAGTTGCACTTGCCCGTGCGCGATACCGGCCGAGGCCAGGAGCAGCAGGGCGAGTAGTGATTTCCTCATGCGGTGAATCCCTTTATTATGTGCGTTCGCGTAAAACGCCGGAGCCCCCGTGGCTCGCTGCTTAAGGAGCTATTCTCCACAAGAGCAACGTTTTACAACGGTAGCCTGCATCCCAAGACACGCCAGGCCAGCCACCCGACTTTACCTCACACGTGCATTTATCAAGCTTATGGCCATTTTGAACATTCTCGAATTTCCGGACCCGCGCCTGCGCACTATCGCCAAACCCGTGGCCGTAGTGGACGACGAAGTGCGTCAGTTGGTCGATGACATGTTTGAAACAATGTATGAAGCGCCAGGCATCGGCCTCGCCGCGACCCAGGTCAACGTGCACAAGCGTATCGTCGTGATGGACCTCTCCGAAGACCGCAGCGAGCCGCGGGTGTTCATCAACCCCGAGTTCGAAACCCTGACCGACGAGATGGACCAGTACCAGGAAGGCTGCCTCTCGGTGCCAGGCTTCTACGAAAACGTCGACCGCCCACAGAAGGTCAAGATCAAGGCCCTGGACCGTGACGGCCAGCCTTACGAACTGATCGCCGAAGGCTTGTTGGCCGTGTGCATCCAGCACGAGTGTGACCACCTCAACGGCAAGTTGTTCGTCGATTACCTGTCTACCCTCAAGCGTGACCGGATCAAGAAAAAACTGGAAAAACTTCATCGCCAGAATGCTTGATGCCCCCTTCAAAGGCTTGCCGCGGCAAGCCTTTTTCTTTTTGCGACTGCTTTGTAATTGAGAGCTACCCATGACTGAGCCACTGCGCATCGTCTTTGCCGGCACTCCCGAATTTGCCGCCGAACACCTCAAGGCCCTGCTGGCCAGCCCCCACGAAATCGTCGCGGTCTACACCCAGCCGGACCGGCCGGCCGGTCGCGGGCAAAAACTCATGCCCAGCCCGGTCAAGCAGCTGGCCCTGGAGCACGGCATCGAAGTGTTGCAGCCGCCGACCCTGCGCGACGCCCAAGCCCAGGCCGAACTGGCGGCACTGAAGCCGGACTTGATGGTGGTGGTCGCCTACGGCCTGATCCTGCCCCAAGTGGTGCTGGATATCCCGCGCCTGGGTTGCATCAACAGCCACGCCTCGCTGCTGCCGCGCTGGCGCGGTGCCGCGCCGATCCAGCGCGCCGTGGAGGCGGGCGATGCCGAGAGCGGCGTGACGGTGATGCGCATGGAAGCCGGCCTGGACACCGGGCCGATGCTGCTCAAGGTCAGTACCCCCATCAGCGCCGAAGACACCGGCGGCAGCCTGCACGACCGCCTCGCGCTCATTGGCCCGCCGGCCGTGGTCCAGGCCATTGCCGGCCTGGCCGTTGGTACCTTGGAGGGCGAAGTGCAGGATGACCGCCTCGCCACCTACGCGCACAAACTGAACAAGGACGAAGCCCGCATCGACTGGAGCCGCCCAGCCGTTGAGCTGGAGCGCCTGGTGCGGGCGTTCAACCCTTGGCCGATCTGCCACAGCACCTTGAACGGCGAAGCCCTGAAAGTGCTGGCGGCCAGTTATGCCGAAGGGCAGGGCGCCCCCGGTGAAATCCTCGGCGCCAGCAAGGACGGCCTCGTCGTCGCCTGCGGTGAGCAAGCGCTGTGCCTGACGCGTCTGCAATTGCCCGGAGGCAAGGCGCTGAACTTCAGCGACTTGTTCAACAGCCGCCGTGAGAAATTTGCCGTCGGCACTCATCTGGGCCAAGCGGCGGACGCCTCATGAACCCGCGTCTGGCCGCCGCCAAGGCCCTTGCCGCCGTCCTCAGCGGCAAAGCCTCCCTCAACAGTTCCCTGCCGACCCAACTGGACAAGGTCGAAGACCGTGATCGCGGTTTCACCCAAGACCTGGCGTTCGGCACCGCCCGTTGGCAGCCACGGTTGTCGGCGCTGGCGGCCAAGCTGTTGCAGAAGCCGTTCAAGGCCGCCGATGCCGATGTTGAGGCGCTGTTGCTGGTGGGGCTTTATCAATTGCTCTACACCCGCGTTCCCGCCCACGCCGCCATCGGCGAAACCGTGGGTTGCGCCGACAAGCTGAAAAAGCCCTGGGCCAAAGCCCTGCTCAATGCCGTGCTGCGCCGCGCCCAGCGGGAAAGCGAAGCCCTGCTGGCCGAGCTGGAACACGACCCGGTGGTGCGCACGGCGCACCCGCGCTGGTTGCAGAAATCCCTGAAGGCCTTCTGGCCTGAGCAGTGGGAAGCCATTTGCGCCGCCAACAATGCCCATCCGCCGATGATCCTGCGGGTCAATCGTCGCCACCATACCCGCGATGCCTACCTGGCGTTGCTGGGCGAGGCGGGTATCCCGGCCATCCCGTGCCAGTACAGCCGCGACGGTATCGTGCTGGAAACCCCGGGCGATGTGCGTGCCCTGCCAGGCTTCGCCGAAGGCTGGATCAGCGTCCAGGACGAAGCCGCGCAACTGGCCGCCGACCTGCTGGAACTGGCGCCCGGGCAACGGGTGCTGGACGCCTGCTGCGCGCCGGGTGGCAAAACCTGTCACATCCTCGAAGCCGAGCCGAAGCTGGCCGGCGTGGTGGCGGTGGACCTGGAAACCAAGCGCCTGGTGCGCGTGAAGGAAAACCTCGAACGCCTGGGCCTGGAGGCCGAGCTGATCGCCGCCGATGGCCGCGACACCGCGACCTGGTGGGACGGCAAGCCGTTCCAACGCATCCTGCTGGACGCGCCGTGCTCGGCCACCGGAGTGATTCGTCGCCACCCGGACATCAAGCTCACCCGCCAGCCGGACGACATCGCCGCATTGGCCACATTGCAGGGCGAACTGCTCGATGCCCTGTGGCCGACCCTGGAAGTCGGCGGCATGTTGCTCTACGCCACCTGCTCGACCTTGCCGACCGAGAACACCGAAGTGATCGAGGCCTTCCTCGCCCGCACCCCGGGTGCCCGGGAACTGGACATCGCCAGCCAGGCCGGCCTCAAACAGCCCCATGGCCGCCAGTTGCTGGCCCAGGAAGGTGGGCACGACGGGTTCTACTACGCCAAGCTGATCAAGATCGCCGCCGCGCGCGGTTAAGACCGATTCGATAGGAGTGACTGGATGAAAATCATCATCCTCGGCGCAGGACAGGTCGGCGGTTCGCTGGCGGAACATCTGGCCAGCGAGGCCAACGACATCACCGTGGTCGACACCGACGGCGAACGCCTGCGCGACCTCGGCGATCGTCTCGACATCCGCACCGTACAGGGCCGGGGTTCTCTGCCCACGGTGCTGCGCCAGGCCGGCGCCGACGATGCCGACATGCTCGTGGCCGTGACCAACAGCGACGAAACCAACATGGTCGCCTGCCAGGTTGCCCACACCCTGTTCCACACCCCGACCAAAATCGCCCGGGTGCGCGAGGCCGCCTACCTGACCCGCGCCGACCTGTTCGACAACGAAGCGATCCCGGTGGATGTGCTGATCAGCCCCGAGCAGGTGGTAACCAACTACATCAAGCGCTTGATCGAGCACCCCGGCGCCCTGCAGGTGATCGACTTTGCCGAAGGCAAGGCCCAACTGGTGGCGGTCAAGGCCTACTACGGCGGGCCGCTGGTGGGCCAGCAACTGCGCCAGTTGCGCGAGCACATGCCGAATGTGGAGACCCGGGTCGCGGCGATTTTCCGCCGGGACCGGCCGATCCTGCCCCAGGGCGATACGGTGATCGAAGCCGACGACGAAGTGTTTTTCATCGCCGCCAAAGCGAATATTCGCGCCGTGATGAGCGAAATGCGCCGTCTCGATGAGAACTACAAGCGCATCGTCATCGCCGGCGGCGGACAGATCGGCGAGCGCCTGGCCGAAGCCATCGAAAGCCGCTACCAGGTCAAGATCATCGAGATGAACCCTGCGCGCTGCCGCTACCTCTCCGACACCCTCGACAGCACCGTGGTGTTGCAGGGCAGTGCCTCGGACCGCGACCTGCTGCTGGAAGAAAACATCGCCGACGCCGACATCTTCCTGGCCCTGACCAACGACGACGAAGCCAACATCATGTCGTCGCTACTGGCCAAGCGCCTGGGGGCCAGGAAAGTGATGACCATCATCAACAACCCGGCCTACGTCGACCTGATCCAGGGCGGCGACATCGACATCGCCATCAGCCCGCAACTGGCGACCATCGGCACCTTGCTCGCCCACGTGCGCCGCGGCGACATCGTCAGCGTCCACTCCCTGCGCCGCGGCGCAGCCGAAGCCATCGAGGCCATTGCCCACGGCGATGCCAAGTCCAGCAAAGTCATCGGCAAGGCCATCCGCGACATCGGCCTGCCCCCTGGCACCACCATCGGTGCGATCATCCGCGACGAAGAAGTCCTGATCGCCCACGACGACACCACGATCCAGACCGGCGACCATGTCATCCTGTTCCTGGTGGACAAGAAGCACATTCGTGACGTCGAGAAGCTGTTCCATGTGGGGTTGAGCTTCTTCTGACCACCACTGATCGTTCCCTCACTCCGCGTGGGAATGCAGCCTGGGACGCTCCGCGTCCCCTCAAGAGCCGAACGCAGAGCGTCCGTGGAGGCATTCCCACGCAAAGCGTGGGACGATCTTAGTCATGAGGAGTTTTTAAAATGCTCGATTCCCTGGAAAAAATGCTCGCCAAGGGTGTGGATAACTCTCTGCTGCGCTTCGGCCTGGGCAAAGGCTACCTCGACCTCGGCGAATTCACCCGCGCCGCCGAACACTTCCAACGCTGCGTCGAACTTGACCCCAAGTATTCAGCTGCCTGGAAACTACTGGGCAAGGCCCACCAAGGCCAAGGCGACCTACCGGCCGCCCGCCAAGCCTGGGAACAAGGCCTCGAAGCCGCCCGCGCCCACGGCGACAAACAAGCCGAGAAAGAGATGACGGTGTTCCTCAAGAAACTGGATCGCCATCCCTGATACCGCCCTCAAAGCCACCAAGGGCCCCCGTGGCGAGGGAGCTTGCTCGCGCTTGAGTGCGAAGCACTCATAAAACCCCCATCCCGGCGGTGCATCACTGCACCGACAGACTGCGCACCACAGAGCGGGTTGTGTCGATATGCCACAGCCGGCCCTGATGGTCGAAAAGCACCCATTCATTGCCCACGCAACGCAGTTGCGCATGATGCAGCGGCCAGTGCAGGACGGCGCATAACCGGTCACTTTGGCGGTGGATGAAGTGCCAGCGTGCGTCATCGTCGCCAGTTGCGTAGCAGACTACCAGCCACTGCTCGAACGAGTAGACGTTCAACGGGTCGGTAAATTCTTGAATCAGACCGGGCAAGTGATAGCGCTTGCTCGTGCCGCCCTCGTACGCCCTCAGCATGGGATCGCTGTCGGCTTCATGCTCGATCCAGAACTCAGTGATTCGGCCTGCCGCGTTATACACCTGCCAACTGTGCTCCTCACGCCTCGCGGGCATGGATTCGCGGCTGAGCAATCGGCGGTCGGGCAGGCGGTAATGCCAGAGTTGGAAGTCCTGTGGGGTGTCCAGCAATACGGATTCGTTGCGTTCGTCATCCCGAAGGAAGGCAACCCGCCCGGGCAGATCGCCGACGTGCCAGAGTGTCTCGAACCGGCGATCCACATCCACGACGCGCAATTGCGAGCCTCGGCCGACGGTCCAGGTCGTGCCGTCGAAATGCTTGGCGAAGGCATCCAGCATCAGCACGCCCAGATCGGTGGCGCTCCGATTGACTAGATCCAGTTTGCAGATGCGCCAGACGTCGCCGCGACGCGCCAGCGCCAGCGCGACCTGGCGGCTGTGGCCCAGCACGATGCTCTGGGCGGGCACCGGAAAGTGGAAGGCCGTCTTGCCGCTCGCCTCGACCACCGATGCGCCAGCTTCGCCCAGTGCCAGGAGGTAGCGTCCGTCGGTCAAGGGCACGGCATCGCAGAGAGCCCGGTTGCCCCTTTCTAGGGCCGTGAACGACAAGGGGGTGCTTACCCGCTCAAGGCTCTGATTAAGAAGTTTGTTCTTGGGCAGGGCGCTGCCGGGCAGGTCCGCTTGTAGCAACTTGTCCTTGCTCATTTTTACCAGCGCTTGAAGCTGATTCTGGGTGAGATGAGCATGTGGCCCGGCCTGATCACAGATCATCGCCCGCACGGTCGCGGCAGCCAGCCAAGCCAGCGCGGGACTGTGGGCCTTGTGCGCCAGCAGCGCCTGGGCCAGTGCGGCGCGCTCCACGACCCGCTCGGGGTCGTTGCGCAGTTTTTCGACCCAGGTTTCGTATGTCGAGAGGGTGTCGGGAAGCAGGATAGCCCGTTTCACCAACGCGCCGATGGCCAGGCTTCCTCCTGCGGCTTCGGCGGCCAACAGCCATTGCGTGGCGCGTTCGTGCTCTGCCGGCAGACTCCAGATCACGTCCACTGCCTGCAACCACAATCCTTTTTCAGTCAGGGCCAGCGCCCATTCCAGGCGCAGGCGCGCGGCGGCTTCCGGCCATTTCTTTTCGAGCAGGATGACGGCATCTGCGAACGCGTTGTCGCGCCGCGCGACTTGCAGTGCTCGCTGCCAATCCCCTGCCAGGCACAGCAGACGCACAATGGTCGAGGTGGGCATGTCCCAGGCCAGCGCGAGATCAGCCGCCTGTTGATAGCGCTGGTGCTTTTCCAGATAGTCGAGCGCTTCCTGGCGTGCCCTCAATAGCTCGGCGAGGACAAACACGGCTTCCTCGATACGCCCCTCGCGATCCAGTCGCTCAAAGGACCGCCGGTAGACCTGCTTGAGGTGGGTTTCAAGGTCTGCCTCAAACAGCATGCTGGTGCGAGGCCCTGAATGCTGGGTGAGCGCCAGATCCTGGCGCCTGCTGGGTGTGCCGAAGGCTTGACCTGCATTGCCCTGGCCGCCGCCCAGCGGAATGGCGTGGCGCAGTGCTTCTTCCAGGTCGCCGTTTTCGAACATCTCCAGCATGCGTTGCATGTAAGCGGCCTGGCGCTTTCCGTAAAGCGCTGACAGGCGTGAATTCTGGGTCAGACGCGTCAGCCAGCGCCGCCATCTGGCCGGGCCACGTGGCTGGCCCGACGCCCGTGGCGGCACCGGCGGCTTTGATGGTCGGTCGGCATTGGCGGTCGTGGTAGAGGGCGCGTGGCTTGCTGCCGAATGGGTACCGTTGCGTCGCATCCAGGCACGCACCGCCATCAGTATCAAGGTGAAAAGTGCCGCGCCAATTACCGTCCAGATCAAGACGCTGCCCAGATCGAACGTGGACGGATCCACAGAGCGTGGCGGCTTGGCTGTCTCAGCAGCACGGGTAGCGGCTGGTAACTGCGGGCCGTAGAGGGAAAGCGTTTGGTAAAGGCCCATACCCACTGCCAATGCAATGAGACCGAGCAGGCCGTGTTGCAACGAGCCGGTACTCTGCGGATTGTTCGCAGGGCTGTGACGCGCCGTAGAGGCGCCAGGGGCGGTGGCCTGACGTTGGCGCTCCAGCAGGGCTCGCATCACCGCCTCTCGCTCGGGGCTGACCGGCGCAAGCGAATCACCCAGGATTTCCCGTATGTCGGTCTGTACCGCCAGTGGTTCGACTTGTGGTTCCGGTAATACGTCCTGGCAGTCGTAAGTGTCGAGCAAGGCGTACTGGCTGACGTCGATCCATTGAGCGGGGGCCAGCGCAGTTGCGTCGCGCAGGTGCAGGGCATTGACCTGCGTGCCGCGCACCAGCCAGACATCGGCTTGGGCCAGGCGCTGCATTTCCTCAGGACTCAGCCGTGCTGAGCAAAGCGTTCGGCCCTGGCGAATCAGTGGCCAGCCAGCGAGCCCTTCACACAGCATGGCGCCTGCCTTGGGAAAGCGCAGCAGGTCGCCGTCGGCAAAGCGATAGGCCCTGGCGTCGGTTTGCCAGTGGGTGAGTATCAGTCGCGCCCGTTCCTGCTCGCTGAAGCGCTCAACGGGGAACCACAGCGCCTCGATCGGTTGATAACCGCTCAGTGCCGGACGGCGAATAATGACCGAATCAGGTCCGGACATGAGGCGCGTCCTCCGACTGCGTTTGTGCCTGATTGCATATGACCTGCAACACCCTGCGCTCGTCCCGGACCGAATACACCACCAGTTCCCGAGCCTTGGTCAGGGCGGCGACCAGCCCGCTCATCGGGCAAAAGCTGATTCTGGCAATGGCCTCGCTGGTGGTGAACAGCACATGTTGCTCACCCCGGCAGTACAAGGCGACCGTCTGCTGGTTGGGGCCGAGCAGGACCATTGAAAGCACCTCGTCCTCCCCAATCAGCAAGCCCAGGCCTTTCCAGCCGGGGGCCAGATCTACCTGGCTGGTCTGAAGGTCCGGCGCCACCATTTGCCACTGTTGCTTCTCGTCGACCAGGCGCATCCACGCGCAACCGTGGAAGGCGCGTTCCCAGAGGGGGCTTGCCGGGAACAACACCTGATCGACGTCGACGTCCTTCGCCGTGCCGACCACATGGCCCGCGGATTGGCTGATCCAGGGATTGATCCGGTGGACGTACAATCGACCGGTATCGTGGCGCAGATAGGCCAGCATGTTGCGATCGACCTGCGCCATGTCCACCACCTGATCGGCCATCGAGTGGGTGATACCAGGTTGGTGCGGGGTGGGCAGCTTGCCGTTGTCGACCACCCAGAAGGCCAAATGACCTTTGTTGTCGAGCAGGAAAACCCGGCCGTAGGTGCCGTTGTGCAGCCACACCATGGGTAGCAGCGTGGCGGTGCCCACGGGCATCTGCAGTTGTTCACGCTCAGGCCGGGCGGCGGGCTTGAGGCCAGGCATGTTCCAAAAGACCAGTTGCTCGTCGAGGCTCAGGATCGCGCCGGGCATGCGGCCTGGAAACGTGATCGCCAGCGGTGTGCTGCGGTTGTTCCAGAGCGTCCGGCGAACATCGAGCGGTTTTTTCTGCCGGGGAGCCGGAAGCTTGATCACCACAAGCCCAGGCTCGTCGAGCAATTTCAGGGCGACATGGGAGCCGCTGGTGGCAATGATCGGAGCTAGCGTCAGCGCAACCCGTGGAATGGGGGTCTTGACCGCGGTGCGAGCCATCTGCCGCGCGATGTCGAACTCGCCCTTGATCAATTGCAAGGCAAGGCGCTCGTCGGGGTTGGGCAGGGCAACTTGTCGGGTACCCAAGTCTTGCAGCGCGAACATGAGGCTGCGGCCATCGAGGCTACGCTGTATCTGGACCCGATGAGTGCAGGAGCGGGCGTCGGTAGCGGGCAGTTGGTGGCCGACGACCCAGCGTTCGCCGCTGTCGTAATCCTGCTCCGACAGCCAGGCGCGCCAAGTCTGCCAGTGCTCATCATTGACGGTCTGATACGTGCGGGCGTCGAGCAGTTGCTTCAAATGCGCTGCGCCTTTGAACTCATGCAACTGCGGCGCGTTTTGCAGGATGCCCCAGCGCAGCTCGGCCCCGGCTTCGCTGGCACGGCGGGCGAGCAGGATCAGCAGCGCCAGATGCACCAGTCGCGGCACGCCCAGTTGCAGCGGGCCAGCGTCGAACAGCACAACGATCATGCGATTGGCCTGATGGGTGCGATATTGCGGCGCCAGGAACAGGTGTTCGCCAACTACCGCCCTGCGCAGAAACTCGTCGGGTAGCTCATCGGCCAGTAACCACTCGCTGGCGAGTAGTCGTTCATACGGGCCACGGCGTTGCAGGTCGCCAAGGCCGTCGGGTTCGGGCACGCCGCCCTGTTGCATACCGCGCAATGGGCCTAGCAGCGGATTGAGGCGTGCGAACAGATCCGCCAGCAAGGGCAGCTGTTCGGGGGGAAACCATTGCAGCCAATCTCGCCAGGGTTGCAGGGATTGCGGTAATTGCATCAGCGACCTGCCCATCCGTCCTGAATACGTTGCAGATGCCGGGCCGTGACGGGCAGGCATCGGTCGAGCGGCACCACTGCCCTGGGGGCATGCCACAGCAGCAGGGGCGCACGCGCAAATCTGCCGAACAGCGCTTGCCCCATCAGGTCGAGCGGTGCGTCGGGTTCCCAACTGGTGGGCAGCCAGAGGCCGGGGGCGGCGGGCTCGGTGCAGGCGTAATCGACACCCTCGACCCACGGCAGGTCATCGGCATTGCCCGTGACGATCAGCACGTCACGATTAGCAGTGGCTTGCAGCTGCGCGGTCTGGTCTTCGGGCATGCGCAGCAGCCGTGCGTGCAGGCGCGCCGCCACTTCGCCCCAGGCCACGGCAGCCTGTGGTTGACCGGGCTCGCGCCGCACTCGCCAGTCCCAGTCGAGGGCAGTGGCGGTGTCCCTATTCGTCATGCCTGGGTTGTCAGCAGATGGGCCACCTGTCCACGCGCTTCATGCAAGCGCTGGGGGATGGTCTGGCTGTTGAAGTTGGCGTCGATTTCGCGCAGCAGCGCTTCCAGCAACGGGCTGGCAGGCGGTTCGCTGCGTGCCAGGTAATCCTCTGCCGTTTCAAGCAGACGATGCAAGCGAGCCATAGGTTGCAGCGTCGCTTCCTCGACGGCACTGAACAGATGGCTGTTGCTGCACTGGGCAAAAAGATCCTGCAGCACCTCGCGACCGTGTTGCTGAATTTCCCGGGTCGGCAGCACGTAAAGCAGTGGCCAGAGGTCGGCTTCGCTGGCTTCCAGATGCCCGCGCAGCAAAGCCGCCGCTGCGATCAGACGCTGGGATTTGACGATACGTCGGTCGGAGAGCTGTATACCGGCTTCCCGCAACCGGCGGATGGCCTGGGCCAGCGCTGGCCGCACCAGTGACAAATCGACGTCCTTGAGCGCGTGGCCCAGTGTGTCGAGCTGAGTCAGCCCCAGCAGTTGTGGAACCGGGCGTTGCTCCGACTGCCAGCCGCCGGCCAGCATCGCTTCGAGCTGGTTGTCGGGTACTGCGTCCACGAACAGATGCAGCAAAAAGCGGTCGCCGAAGGCCGCCAGCGATTCGTCGTCGGGCAGGCCATTCGCCGCTGCGACACAGACGCGCAAGGGGCACTGGACCTGGGTGTGACCCCGGCGGAAACGTCGTTCGTTGAGCACGCCAAGCAGGGTGTTGAGGATGGCCGTCGAGCCCAGGAACACTTCATCCAGGAACACAATGTCGGCTTCAGGCAGCATGCCGCTGGTATCGGTTTCAACCGTGCCTTCGCGCAGCTTCTTCAGATCGACCGTGCCAAACAGTTCCGAAGGCTCGGTGAAACGCCCCAGCAGGTACTCGAAGTAACGACCGCCCATGGACTGCGCGACCCGACGCACCACGGCGCTTTTCGCCGTGCCGGGCGGGCCCACCACCAGAATGTGTTCCTGGGCGACAGCCGCCAGCACGATCAACTCGGCCAGTTGCTCACGGCCGACCAAGCCCTCGGTGGCTGCGCGTACGGCGTGACGGATCTGACTGGCGGCGAGATCGAGCGAAGCGGACATGGGGCATCTTCCTTGAATCTGGAGGGGCACATCTTGCCTGAAGGAGAGGGTGAGCTGGCAAGGTCATCGGCATGCAATGCGCAAGCTTGAGCCCGTTGTGTTGCCCTTTGCTGGGGAGCTGGGGGGTTATGAAGTGGCAGCGGCTTGAGTCGGTTGGCTGAAGATAGTAAGGGGGCAGACTGAATCAGAAGTCTGTCCCCGTATTCCTAGATGCTTCTGCGCACCACCCGAATCACGCGGGGCGCTACTGCGTCCATGAACATGAAGCAACGGCCAAATAGTGCCTTCTTGCCAAAGTCATCGAAAATGTTTGAGCCGAGCGGAGTTATCAGAACTTCATCGGTGGCTAAAGCTAGCTGGTGATTGCTCTCGATTTCATACCAGTACTGAACGGCAACGCTGTCCAGAACCAGATTGAGCGCAGGGTGGTTGTACTGAACCAGCACGTTCCCATCTTTCATGGGGGTTGGGTTCATGTCCGGGTGGGAGTTGAAGATCTTCGACAGGGTCTCCTTTGCGAAGATTTCAGCGTCTGTATCTGAGAGACCATCAGGGAGTAAAACGCACGTGCAATTTGAAAACACGGCGAGATCGTGTTGATTGTTGGTATAGAGCTGCAACCGCTCAATAATTTGCTCGGTTGGCTGCGTGATCGCGGGTTTCCAGTCTGGAACTGGAGGAAACCTTTTTGGTGGATTCCGCGGAGGTACGTTTTTCTTGAAAAATCCAAACATCCCGAATCTCCAAATGCGCCTAACGTTGCTTAACTTAGAAAAAAGGAGGCTTTTTTCTCTGAAAATAAATCTGGCCTGCCTTCCTTTAGTAAAAATCGTAATAAAGCGCCCACTCTCCAGTTTCGTTGTGTTTCCAGAACATCAGGCTCCCACTGTCGACCACGTTCAGATTGATCTTCACATCCGATGAGATCTGGAACACAAACTCGAAGCCTTCACCCGGATCAACACCCGACTGGCAAAATGAAGGGTAACCGCCGATCTTGTGTTCGTAGGTGTGGGTGATCAAGTCGTTATAGCTCTGTATCTCGCCTGCGCGCTCCAGCGTGATGATTGCCTGCTCAAGGTCCTCCGGGACACCACCGCCATCCCACAGTGGAAAGTCCTCCGGCACCGCTTGCGCTGTCAGCGGGAAGGGTTTGAGGAATGTCCCTGCCACCGGCAAAGACTTGCGCACCAACACGTCATCCGGCCCATATTCGCGGATGACCCAATTATTCCCCATCGGCTCAAAGTGCTCGGGGAGCGGGTTTGAAATGAACACCGTCAATACACGAACTCCCGCCAGCAGCGGGCTATGGACGGGTAGGGCAGGCAGGTAAAACTGCGCATAGGGGAGCAACGGTTGCCCCGCCTGGTTGGTGGGTACATCTTCATCAGGCCGGAACAGGAAGACGTTGCCCAGCCAGCTCTCTTCATCGGTCCCGGCAGGACGAAAACCGCCGGCAACAAGTTTCACGGCGGGGCGGGCCAGACGTTGCTTGATTTCCTGAATGTCCATGGCGATGTAGATCTTCCTTTTGCTACAGATGTAAGGGCCGCAGACTTTCAATATCCGAGTGTCATCGATACCGGCTCGGCCGTTGATAAGCAGACGATATAATTCGAAGGCAAGGCGGACAAGCCGGCGGATTCGGGTTTAGTTGTAGGCCAAGGCGCAAGGATGGAAAAAGGGGAGGAATTTACTGACTGAAAATAAAGCTGTCCCCATTTTTCGCGCTGGTTGCACGCCAAGTGCAGCCGCTACCGTTCGGATTCATGGCCTGCATGTGTAAGCCACTGTATCCAGCGCCTTCGCAGACTCAAAACGACGCATAAACGCCGGTTCTCGAACATAGCCGGTATACATCCCCTTGCAAGAATTCTCCCCATCGACTCGCCATCGGATCCCCGAATGGCGAGCCCTTATTACAGGAGATCTTGCGATGAATACCCAACCCTACCGCCCTCAGGGCTGGCAGCTGTTCAGCCTGATCGCCGTCCTGGTGGTGGCGATGAGCATCGCGGCTGTCGCGGTACAACCCGACCTTGTCGAGGGCCTGCGCAGCGCCATCCGCGCCACCGCCCGCTCCTCCTTCGCCCTTTTTCTGATCGCGTTCACTGCGTCGGCCTTTGCCGTGCTGGTGCCTTCACCGTTCGCCAAGGCATTGGTCCGCGAGAGACGCTTCATCGGCCTCGCCTTTGCCTTCTCCCACCTGGTGCATGCCGTGCTGATCTACGCCTATGGGCAGCTCAACATCGAGTTCTGGCCGGCCCGCACCGTTTCCAACAACATCCCGGGCGGGACCGCCTACGCCTTCATCCTGCTGATGGCCCTCACGTCATTCAAAGGGCCCGCCCGACTGCTGGGCCCCAAGGCCTGGAAGGCATTGCATGTCACCGGCATGTGGGTCATCGCCGCTGTATTCGCCTTCTCCAACTTCAAACGTATCCCGATGAGCGACTGGTACGTGCTGCCTTTCGGCCTCACCTGCGCCGCCGTGGCGATCCGACTGGTCGGCAAGCTGGCCATGGCCAACAAACGCAGCCAAGCCAGGCAAGCGTCGATGCGCCGGGCAGCGGTCGCCTCCTGATCGTCCAGACAGGCGGCCCGGCGTAACGCGAGCAGGCTCGCATTGACCTTAAGGGTATTGCTTTATGGAAGGTCGCAGAACACGTGAGTTCGAAAACAATATAAAAAACTGACAGTTCTGACAGTGGTCAAATAGGACCGAGTCCGGCACTTTCTGGGTTCATTTACTGCATGGGAGTGCAGGGTCATGAGCTCAAAAGACAAGAAGGTCGATGTGGGTTTTAAAGGCACGGCGAAGGCTACGCTCAAACCGGAGGCGGTAGCTCCGGAATTCAAGGGCGCGGCGCAGACTACGCTCAAACCGGAGACGACACCCGAAGATCAGACCAAGCCTTAGTCGTCATACCGGACACGGCATAAGAAATTGAGGATATTTAGAGCCTATTCGTCCGCTTCCAGGGATGAAAAAACGAGAAACCCGACGCAAGACGTCGGGTTTTTGTTAGGGAATAAATACTATTGTCGCGGTTCTACGTTATCCAACACCCGATTCGCCAACAACGAACCCAGCTCAATCAACTGCTGAATCCCCAACGCCACATGACGCCGCGATCCATCCAGTTCGAACGCGAGGTCACTCACCATCGCATCAGCCGAAGCCAGCGTCTCACTGAGATTGGCGAGCAAGCATTCGTTATCGAGGCCTTTCACAACGGTGAATAGCTGGCCCGGTTTTGGTTCATCTTTAGATTTTTCAGATTTCGGCAGCAAGTAGTGATCGAGCACGCGTTTGGTCGTTTCGGCTTGCTGCTTGGCTTTGGATTTTGCGGATGTAGAGGTGGAATCTGCTTCTGGCGGATTCGGGGTTATTTTGAACATAAGCTTCGGTTCCAGATGTGATGCCGACACCCCGAAGCTACTAAACAATGGGGTGGCAGCTGTACGCAGGTTAGTAGACCGGGGAACCGAAGAAGCCGGCGCGCCTAAGCGCCCTGCGTACAGCCACCATCAAGAACAGGGTCGGGCCCTGTTTGAGGCGCGCTTGTACAACTTCGATTACCTCGGGCTACTAAACCCGACCACTGATGGGCAGTGGCAAGGAAACAATAGAACTCCGGGACAAGGCGCACAAGCGGGCGGATTCTGGCGTAGTTGTAGGCAAAGGCGCAAGGATGCGTGGCTTGGAGGAAGCGCGTAGCAAGGTCTGTAGGACTAATGCTTGCCAGCGATACAGGCGGCTCGTTTTCTCTGAAACCGCGTCATTTTCATCGTGAGCAGGCTCGCTTGTATGTTTAGACTTGAAGGGGTGGGCGGGACTAAAAGCTCGATTCCGACTCTAGCCAGTACGGACCGTGGGAGACTTCTCGTCCCGCCCTTTCTACCCAAAGCGCCAATAAGGAATTCATCGGTAAGACCGACGATAGAGGCAAGCCAGCGCAAAGGTAGACCCCGACAAGCACCTAAACCCTAGCTCCGAGGATTCGTCATGACAATCCTTACCTCGCCAACGGTTGTTGGCATTGATGTCGCCAAGGCCGAAATAGTTGTTTATCGCTCTGACCTGCAAACCATTGATACCGTCAAGAATGATCGAGCAGCCCTCAAGCGCTGGCTTAAAAC